>CBFDBP010000305.1:0-3815 GCA_965603065.1 uncultured Gammaproteobacteria bacterium | reverse complement strand
GGAGAGTGAGTGATAATCGGCCGATTGGCCGATCGATCCGGCTTTTAGCCGTAATTGGATGCCACCGGCTTTCGTTGGTGGAGTATTCACAATTCTAAATTCAAGGCCTGACCCCCACGAGGGTTTGTGCGAGAATACGCCGCTTTGCAGGATGCTCCGGCCAGCCATGTCTCAAGCCGCCACACAATCCCATCAGGAAGCCGACACCGGCAGTCCACTGCAGCCGCGTCTTCCTGCCGCCGGCGCCCGCCTGCGCTGGTCTCGCTTATACGGCGACAGCCTGCCGCTGGTGCTCGCCGGTGCGGCGCAAGCGCACGACGGCGTGCTGGTAATCATGACGGCGGACAGCCAGCAGGCTGAACGCTTGCAGCAGCAACTGCGCTTTTTCTGTACCGATCAGACCCTGGATATTCTGTGTTTCCCGGATTGGGAAACGCTGCCCTACGACAGCTTTTCCCCGCACCAGGACATCATCTCCGAACGTCTGCAAACCCTGCACCGCCTACCGGCCCTGAAAAAAGGCGTTTTACTGGTGCCGGTGGCCACGCTGTTGCAGCGCCTGCCGCCACCCGGCTTTCTCGATCAGTACAGCCTGATGCTCGATACCGGCAGCACACTGGATCTCGACGCCATGCGCGGCCGGCTGGATAAGGCCGGCTACCGTTGTGTGTCACAGGTCATGGAGCACGGTGAATTCGCGGTTCGCGGTTCGATACTGGATCTGTTCCCGATGGGCGCCCGGCTGCCGTTTCGTATCGACCTGTTCGATGATGAAATCGAATCCATACGCACGTTTGACCCGGACAGCCAGCGTTCGCTGGAGAAAGTCGATCAGGTCCGGCTGTTGCCGGCGCACGAGTTTCCGGTAGACGAGGCAGCCATTACCCGTTTCCGGCAAGCCTACCGCAGCCGCTTTGAAGGCGATCCACAACGTTCCCTGATCTATCGTGACGTCAGTCACGGCCTGATACCGAATGGCATCGAATACTACCTGCCGCTGTTTCTCGAACAGACCGCCAGCCTGTTCGATTACCTGCACCACGCCGCCTGCCTGGTCGAAAGCGAACAGGCACGTGCTGCCGTGGAACATTTCCGTGATGAAGTCGCCGAGCGCTACGAGTCACTGCGGCACGATATCGAACGCCCCCTGTTACCCCCCGAACAGCTCTATCTGTCCGAGTCGGAAACCACGGCGGCAACGTCCGCCTATGCCCGCATTGAACTGCAGCGGGCCGAGGCCCTTGATACCGACTCCGAGGCAATAAGCTTCTCCACCCGGGCATTGCCCGCCCTGCTGATCAAGGCCCGTGCCGAACGCCCGGCCGGTGCCCTGCAGGATTTTCTCGCTACGTTCGGCGGACGCACGTTGATCTGTGCCGAATCTGCAGGACGGCGTGAAACGCTCATCGGGCAATTGCGGGAGTTTGGCCTGCGCCCGCGTGTGGTCGAAGGCTGGCAGGCCTTTCAGACGTCGGACGACGCCCTGGCGATTACGGTGGCGCCACTGGAACTCGGCGCCTGGCTGGATGTGGACCCAGCCCTGGTCATCATTACCGAACCCCAGCTGTTCGGTGAACGCGCCCTGCAGCAACGCCGCCGACGGCCCAAGCGTGATGCGGATGTCATTATCCGTAATCTCACGGATCTGAGTGTCGGCGCACCGGTGGTACACGAAGACCATGGGGTGGGCCGCTACCTCGGCTTGCAGAAACTGTCAGTGGGCGGGTTTGAAGCGGAATTTCTGACACTGGAGTATGCCGGCAACGACAAGCTGTATGTCCCGGTCGCCTCCCTGCACCTGATCAGCCGTTATACCGGCTCATCACCGGAAAACGCACCCCTGCACAAGCTGGGCAGCGATCACTGGCAGAAAGCGCGCAAGAAGGCCGCACAACGCATTCACGACGTGGCGGCGGAACTGCTGGATATCTACGCCCGTCGCGCGGCGCGTAAGGGCCATGCCGCGCTCATCGATGCAGAGGAATACAGCGCCTTTGCCAGCGCCTTCCCGTTCGAGGAAACCCAGGATCAGGCGCAGGCGATCGAAGCCGTGGTCGATGATCTGGTCTCGGCGCGGCCCATGGATCGGGTGACCTGTGGCGATGTTGGTTTCGGCAAAACAGAAGTGGCCATGCGGGCGGCCTTTGTCGCCGCCCAATCGGGGCGCCAGGTCATCGTGCTGGTGCCGACCACCCTGCTCGCCCAGCAGCATTACCAGAACTTCTGTGACCGTTTTGCCGACTGGCCGATCAGCATCGAGGTGTTGTCGCGCTTTCGCAGCAAAAAACAGCAGAACGACATCATCGCCCGCTTCGCCAGTGGCAGCATCGATATCCTCATCGGCACACACAAGCTCCTGCAGGATGACGTAAAGCCGAAAAACCTCGGCCTGGCCATTATCGATGAAGAACACCGCTTCGGCGTGCGCCAGAAAGAAAAACTCAAGGCGTTGCGTGCCGAAGTGGATCTGCTGACCCTGACGGCGACACCGATTCCACGCACCCTCAACATGTCCCTGTCGGGTCTGCGCGACCTGTCCATCATCGCCACGCCACCGGTGCAACGACTCGCCGTCAAGACCTTCATCAGCGAGTGGAACAAGGCCACCATACGCGAAGCCTGCCTGCGTGAAATCACCCGCGGCGGTCAGGTGTATTTCCTGCACAATGAAGTCGAGAGCATCGAGAAAATGGCCCGTGAACTGCGCGAGCTGGTTCCCGAGGCCAGCATTGAAGTCGCCCACGGGCAAATGCGTGAACGCGACCTCGAACAGGTCATGCTCGACTTTTATCACCGTCGCTTCAATATCCTGTTGTGCACCACCATTATCGAAAGCGGTATCGACGTGCCGACCGCCAATACCATCCTCATCAATCGCGCCGACCGGCTGGGTCTGGCCCAGCTGCACCAGTTGCGCGGCCGTGTCGGTCGTTCGCACCACCGCGCCTATGCCTACCTGATCGTGCCGCACCGCAAAGCCATGACCGATGATGCCATCAAGCGCATCGAAGCGGTTGAATCACTCGAGGACCTCGGTGCCGGCTTCACGCTGGCGACCCACGACCTGGAAATCCGCGGTGCCGGCGAACTGCTCGGTGACGAACAGAGTGGCCAGATACAGGAAATCGGCTTTACACTGTACAGCGAACTGCTTGAACGCGCCGTGGGAGCCCTGAAAGCGGGACGGGAACCGGCGCTGGAGCGTCCCCTGAACCACGGGCCGGAAGTCGATCTGCACCTCCCGGCCCTGATACCGGACGATTACCTGCCGGATGTGCACGGCCGCCTGATCCTGTACAAGCGCATTGCCAGTGCAGCCGACGAGGATGAACTGCGTGAACTGCAGGTGGAAATGATAGACCGCTTCGGCCTGTTGCCCGACGCGGTGAAACACCTGTTCAGTATCACCGGGCTTAAACTCAAAGCGGTGCCGCTCGGCGTCAGCAAGATCGACGTGGGTGAAAGCAGCGGGCGCTTGATCTTCGGCCCGCAACCGAATGTCGATCCCAGCGCCATTATTCAACTGATCCAGGCACAGCCCGCACACTACAGCCTGGATGGTTCCGATAAAATCCGCTTTCAGCTCGATATGTCCTCGCCTGAAAAACGGGTTGCCAGCGTCGGTGCCTTACTGGAAAGCTTGAGCGCGAAACCCGACTAGGGCAGGATGACAGGACTATGACACATTTTATCCCCTCTCCCGGTGGAGGGTACTGTAAAAGTCCCCTCTCCCGCCGGAGGGTGTTATAAAAGTCCCCTCTCCCCCCGGAGGGAGGGGGAGTTAACGGGACAGCAATGAAACCATGATGAATTTT
>CBFDBP010000304.1:0-3824 GCA_965603065.1 uncultured Gammaproteobacteria bacterium | reverse complement strand
AGCCTGTCGGACTTAGGCAATCGTAGCGAGCATGGTACCCCAGGGCACCCTCTCTCGCCTTACGGCGATTCACCTTGTGGGAGAGCGAGGACAAATGGTCATGATTTTGAGGCGCATAGTGGGCCTACGCAACGAAAAATCAGGGGCATTTGGGCCGCTCTCCCACCAGCGCAGTAGATTACCCCTAAGTCCGACAGGCTCCTAGATCAGGGGGTCAGGTAGCGCCGTATTCAAGAATCAAAACTTGACCCCTCAGCTCGATCAGCTCGATCCGCTCGCTTACCATGCTCAACAGCAATATAGATGGCGAGCGCCGTCGGCACTGCGACCAGAACACCAATAAAGGCCATAAAATCGATAGGCATTACACACTCCCTGTTTCAACTAATCAGTACTTCGGGATATGCTGAAATGCAAAATTAATGCCGACCTGTAACTCGCTGTTTTATTGTTTTTTTGACAACGCTTTGACGGCCTGGTCGTAAAATGGCGCTAATAACCCGTCATATCGCCAAGGTTTTGGCGAGTGCGCAGAGACTAATGCCGGTCAATAAGGCCGGCTTATTCGAATAATCCGTCGTTTTAACATCACGGACGCCGCGCTCCACGCACCCCGGGCGCCAGTTTTCTAGGCCAAACTGCGAAAAGGATGTTAAAATGAGGCTACTTCAATGAAGCTCCTGGAGCGGTAACTGTTATGTCCGACGTGCAATTCAAAACCAGCTTAACCGACGAAATCAAAGTGTCACCGGAAGCGATCGAGCAGCTTATCGCAATCACGGAAAAGGAAGACGACATCAACGGCGTACGGATTTTCGTATCCGGTGGCGGTTGCGGCGGGATGACCTATGGCATGACCTTTGTGGAACAAGCCAACGAGTTCGACTGCGTGCTGGAAACCAATGGCATGAATATCTATGTTGATGCAGTTGCGCTCGGTTTTCTCGAAGGCGTGGAGATTGATTTCAAGACACAGGGTGTCAACAAGAGCTTTGTCTTCAAGAACGTATTTGCCAACACCGGCGGTGCCGGCACCTGTGGCACCTGTGGAGCTGCCGGCGGCGGCTGCGCCTGATTTGCCGGCGGCCCTGACCCAGCCCCATCACCCGTTTACTGCTCGTTGCCCAGCCGGGCAGCTACCGGATAGCCCCCTACCTGAACGCTGCCAGGCGCATGGGGCTAGAGGTACTGGTTGCCTCGCACGGCGAATATTCGCTGATTTCCGAGCTCCACGATGGCTTGCACATTGACCTTGACGACTTCGACAGCGCCCTCGCCAACATACTCAGGGAAGCGCGAAAAGCCCCTTTTACCGGCATACTCGGCAGCGATGACAGCACCGTCGAACTCGCTGCAAGTGCTGCGGAACAACTCGGTCTTCCACATAATCCACCTCAAGCCGCCCGCTTATCCCGTCGCAAAGATCTGGCGCGCGCGCAGCTGGCAGTGGCCGGCTGCCCGGTACCCGTTCATTACCTGATTGATCTGGATCGGTCTTTGCAAAAACAGATGGCTGGACTGCCCTGGCCTTGCGTCATCAAGCCTCTGCACCTGTCAGCCAGCCGTGGCGTTATCCGCGCTGATAAGCCGGCAGAATTCATCGCCGCCTGCGAGCGCATTAAAAGTATCATTTCCGATAGCGACGATGATTTTGAAAGAACTCACCTGCTCGTTGAAGACTACATCGATGGTGTGGAGGTGGCTTACGAAGGCTATCTGCACAACGGCGAACTCACAACGCTTGCACTGTTCGACAAACCCGATCCCTTGCAAGGCCCTTACTTCGAAGAAACCATCTATGTCACGCCGTCACAACTGGATGAGACGACACAGGCCGGAATCAAACGCCGCGTGGCGCAGGCCTGTGCCGCCTATGGATTAAGCACCGGTCCGGTACACGCCGAACTGCGCATCAACAAACAGGATGCATGGCTGCTGGAAGTGGCTTCACGGACGATTGGCGGTGACTGTGCGCGCACTCTGGATCAGGGTACAGATTTCAACCTGGAAGAACTGACAATTTCATTGGCTACTGGAAAGCCGGTCAACACCCAACCACCCGAAGAGGCGCGCGGGGTCATGATGATTCCGATTAAACACGCCGGCATCCTGCGGCGTGTGGAAGGAATAAGCGCTGCCCGCAAAGTGGTGCATATAGAAAAGGTCGATATCATTATCCGCTATGGCAACGAGTTGATACCCCTACCTGAAGGCAATCAATACCCCGGCTATATATTTGCGCGCGGCAACTCTTCCAGTGAAGTTATTGATGCGCTGAGGGAGGCCCATGCCCATCTGAACTTTGTAGTGGCACCGGTGTTCAGAATAGAACGACCGTAGCAGCAAGCGCTATTTCTTACCGCCACCACCACCCTGCCGAAAGCCGGCGGGCAACTGACCATAGTCACCTTCTCCGAAAAAGAAACCCAGCATGTGCTTTTCGATCAACGTCACGCTTTGTGGGTCAGCCGTACTGAGTCCGTTCTCATTGATAATGGTGGTCAAACGTTCGAGCCACTGTTTCCAGCCCTCCCGGGAGACGTTGTCGAATATTCGCTGACCCAATTCACCGGGATGCGGCGGCTTGTCCATGCCTTCCGCTTCCCGCTTTAAAACCACACACTGTACTGTTCTTGCCATCGCTTAAGCCCCGTGCCCCAGCTGGTTATATCGTTGAATTCTGTTCATATTTCTTCAGCAACACACCCTGCTCACCGCAGCAGCCGGCGGCACACTTCTTGACCTGGTGTATTGCCGCATCGCGGCCATTGAGATAAAACTCGACCGGTCGATTCTCCGCAGCGCAATCGCAACCCTTGTCATTATACACGTATATGTGCTGCAGACCTGCACGCTCAGCCGCCTCGCGCGCCTTGAAGAGGGTTTGTTCCGGGGTCGGCGGCACGTCACTCAATTTGTAGGCCGGGAAAAAACGGGTGATATGCCAGGGACTGTCCTTACCCAGATTGTCCCGTACCCAGCAGGCAATCTCATAGTGCTCTTCCGGGTCGTCGTTTTTTCCTGGGATAATATTGCTGCGGGTCTCCACGTGAATACCCAGTTCGTGCGCCCTCCTGATGGCGTGCAGAACCTGCTCAACCCTCGCCGGACGGCAGATGTCCCGGTAGAAATCATCACGCATGCTTTTTATATCTGAACACAGCACATCGATATGCGGCGCCATCAGCTCTAGCGCTTCGTCGGTAACATAGCTGTTGGAGACATAAACAGTGTACAAACCCGCATCGTGCGCCAGTATCGACGTATCGATCACGTATTCAAGCCAGACCGCCGGCTCCGAATAGGTAAAGGCAATACCCTGTACACCTGCCCGCTGCGCAGCCTCAACCAGTGATTCCGGAGTCACCCAGGCTTCCCGGGATTCGCCTCTCGCCAGATCATCCAGCGCGTGCACACCCCAGGAAATCTCCAGATTATGGCAACCCCCACAACGGAAACTGCAGCCGTAGCTGCCAACCGACAGGACCCGCGTTCCCGGTCGGAAGTGTTTTACCGGCTTATCCTCAATGGCATCGATATCGATGGAAGAAAGAATGCCGTAGGACAGGTTATAGAGCGTGCCATTGCGATTCACGTGCGCCTGACAGAAGCCACGCTGGCCGTGCCCGACTTTACAGCGCCACAGACAGAGATTGCAGCGCACCGTGCCGTTTTCCAGCTTTTCCTGCAGGCGGGTCTCGACCAGTTGGTACTGTTCCGGAGCATTCACGCGATTCACCAGCGGTTTAAAGTGCTACTAATGAGTACGGAAGTAAGCCGACATAAGCTTTCGGGACCGTCGGCCGCATGGACGCGGCCGTCGA
>CBFDBP010000303.1:0-3838 GCA_965603065.1 uncultured Gammaproteobacteria bacterium | reverse complement strand
GGTTTTAGGCTGCCACGTGCTCGATCTTGTCGAGTTCCTTTTGGACCGACTTCTTGGCTTCTTCGAGATCAAAGTCAGCTTGCAGTCCCATCCAGAATTGTTCAGAGGTGCCCAGCGCCAGTGCGAGCCGGATTGCTGTGTCAGCGGTAACCGCTCTTTTGCCATGCACAATTTCATTGATGCGGCGGGGTGGTACACTCATTGCTCGGGCCAGCCGGTTCTGGCTGATGTCCATGGGCTTGAGAAATTCTTCGAACAGAATTTCGCCAGGATGAATGTTCGGTATTTTTTTCATTTTTAACTCCTAGTGGTAATCCACGATTTCCACATTACTGGCCTCACCATTGGACCAGACAAAACAGATACGCCACTGATCGTTTATCCGGATACTGTGCTGGCCCTTGCGTTTACCTTTCAGGGCTTCGAGGCGGTTGGCCGGTGGAATGCGTAGATCATCAAGGGTTCTGGCGTTGTTCAGCATACGCAATTTCCTGCGGGCGACTGTCTGAATATTGCCGGGCAGACGACGCGGGTGGCCCTCCCAAATCCCTTGGGTTTCTCGATCCCTGAAATTTCTTATCATTGCCAGACTATAACGCCATGCGATATATAACGTCAAACGTCATAGCAAATGAAGAAAGAAAACCGGGGTCAGAGTGCAATTTATCCTAATGCACTTAGCGCTATAATCCTGGCACTTCGTATATTAGGATAAATTGCTCTCTGACCCCGGTTTACGCCCGGTAGGACTGGAACCTGGGACCAAGGGATTATGAGGGTCTGTAAAATCAATAACTTATTGATTATGCTGGATCAGGCCTTATGCGGTTAGATTGGTGTAAATTATTTTAATTCAATAGGTTATCACAGGTTCGCCAAGGGTGTGAAAACTGGCCAGTGTACCGTGAGTGTACCGAAGATTGTTGCCAAAATCGCGGAACCGATCCAAGGTGGTTCGAACAGTCAAATCCAACGCTGTAAGTTCGTAGTTTAGGGAGCTGGCGTGAGCGTGTTCTCCACACGTGTTGGAACGCACTGCCGACATTCGCTTCATCAAGCCGACCCTGTTGGCCGCGGAAGCCGATGTTTATGAAATCTGATATGCTTAAGTCACCTGTTTATGCAGACGAAAACACCTCTATGTCAACAACCGATGTCAAACAGCAAGCCCATGCGCTGATCGATAGCCTGGAGGATACGGCAACGTGGGATGAGGTGGCCTACCACATCGAAGTCCGCGCCTCGATCGAACAGGGTCTAGCCGATGTCCAGGCGGGTCGTGTGCATACCACTGAAGAGGTTCGAAAGCACTTCGGTCTCGATGACTGATGGCGTCTATCCGCTGGACGTCGGAAGCGCTGCAACGGCTTGAAGACATCGAGCTGTATGTTGCGCAGGACAATCCATCCGCTGCTAGAAAGCAGATCGCCAAGTTGCTGGACCGTACTGCGCAGCTCGTGGTCGCGCCACACAGTGGACGCACGGTGCCAGACTACCAGGACGAACAAGTGCGTGAAGTCCTTGAAGCGCCGTACCGAATCATCTACTACCTGAACGGGGATTACGTTGATATTCTGAGCGTGATGCACTATCGGCAACTACTGCCGCGGAAGCGTGACTTGATGAGCTGGCGGGAACACCTCGATCCAGAGTAGGGGTTACCTAGGTGGCGGTCGATGCCGATATCGTGTACTCGTCAGACCATCTGCCATAATCGGCCGCGACGCCAAGTGATTTTGGGCGATCGGACTTCAGTGAGGTACCTAATGATATATGGGCCTTTTGAATGCAATCAATGACAAGAAGCACCTGTTGATGTTAATGATCCTATCATCAGGGCTCTGAAGAGCGGCGATCCGAAACAGAGGGATACGGGATTCCGGACACTGGCTGGATATTTTACCCGAAACGAACGATATCAAATCCAGCGACTGGCATATTGACGATTCGATCGCGGAGATACCTGAATGTGGAAATTGCTCCCCGTCTGCTTACTGGTTTCATGTGCGGTCAATGATCAACAACAGCCGGCCGGTAGCGGGAATCAGTCCGATCAGGCCCGTATTGTCCGGCAAGTTGAGTTGCAGGTGGAATCTTCCGCAGAAACCATTAACGGCCAACCAGTAAAAAAGACATTCCAGAGACAGGGTGTGCAAGGCTGGCTGGATGAAACAGGTGCCTGGCGTATCGAGGGGGAGGTTCATCATGGCCGCTTGCGCTGTGCAAACTACGAGATGGGTATCCAGCTCGGCAGGGGCAACCCGGCCTGTGCTGATGTCGAATGGTTGACCGGCGTTGAATACGCTACACGGATAAGGCACTGTAACAGTGCTAGCCGCTTGCATGCGGGTGGCGGTAAATTTTCCGAGACAGTAAATCGTTTTAACGAGGTGAGCTGTGTGCGTGTCCTTGTCCGCTGTGAGGGGACCTGCTGACCCTATGGGAATATGCACGGTACGCCATCATTCGGCGTTTCTTCTGACAGTTATTCTGCTCTGGTCCTGCATCGCGAGTGGAGCAAAACCGGATGACGCGGTGGCGACAACCATTCCGCCCGAAACTGACGGGGGTGGAGAAGCCACCGTCAAGGTCAGTGTCTTCTACCTGACAAACCGAAGACGCTACGCGGGCAAGCCGGTGGCGGATACCTACAGCGGTGACCGTGGGGAAGCGCATTTCGGCCGCTGCGAGGTCGAGTTCACACCGATACCGATTCTCAATCAGGTCGCCGCCAAAATGCCCTTCTACCTGAAGAGCGAAACTAACCTGGTCTCGCTCGCGGAGAAGGCCGATTCTACGCTGTTCTGGGAGCAGCTTGCTGCAGCGCTTGAGCGCACATCAACAGGCTCCGTGGTGCTGTTCGTGCACGGCTATAATTACGGCTTCGAGCGGACCTGCCGCATGGCAGCGGAAATGCAGCGCTCTCTGCAGGGCAAGGCCACGGTCCTGGTATTCAGCTGGCCGTCGAACGGTCTGCCCTCCGACTATGTGCGCGATCACGCGGATATCGAGTGGAGCGTGCCGGTGCTGGCAGGTTTGATCGGCCAGCTTGGCGATCGCATCGGCCAGGCCAATGTGCAGGTCGTCGCCCATAGCCTGGGTTCGCGCGGGGTCATTTTTGCCCTGCAGCGCCTGGCGTTCGAGCGCACTGAACGACCGGCGATCGATCATCTCGTGTTGCTTGCGCCGGATTTCGATGCACAGACCTTTGTCGAGCTGCTGCCGGGGCTTGCATCCCTGACGGGCGGCATTACCCTGTATGCTTCTAATAATGACGCGCCGCTGAAGGTATCACACCAGCTGAGCGGCTATCCGCGGCTGGGTGAAGCGGGGGAGTCTCTGACCCTGGTCGAGGGTATGGATACCCTCGATGTGTCGTCGATCGGCCGCTACCAGATCACCGGTCACGAATACTTTTATTTTCATCCCCTGGTGACGGCTGATCTGGTGGCGCTGCTCAGCACCGGTGCGCGTGCTGCGCAGCGCTCCGGGCTGCAAGCGGAAACGCGGGAGGGTATCCGCTACTGGACGTTCAAGGACACTGTTCATAACGATGGGCCTGCATCGAGCGTTGCTGACTGACACCACTGATTGCCGGTGCTGTGCACAGTCCCGACTATATGCTCTGATCATGTCGCTTGTCGTGGTTGCGCTGGCGCCTGCTACCCGGGCGGCAGCGCCCGAATACCTTGCCGATGAGCAGCCCGCACCGGCCTCCGTCGAAGATGAGCTCAGTCCAATGGGGGAGGTGGTCCCCCTTGAAGTGCCCATGCCATCGGTCTTTCCCCGCCTGAAAAAGCGTCTCGAGACGGCGGCACCGTTGTGGCGCGATACGCAG
>CBFDBP010000302.1:0-3868 GCA_965603065.1 uncultured Gammaproteobacteria bacterium | reverse complement strand
ATCCGAACACTCAGGACGACCACACAGGCCGTTCAACTGCGGAATCTAGGTTCAACACTCTGCGCGAATCAACAGTTTCCTGGTCTCGCCCGGCTTGGCTTTCTTCGGCTGTGTGGCAGTCTTGACCTCATCGCTACCAAGACCAAGCCCTAGCCCTAATCCGAGAGGGTCGGCCTGTTCCGTTGCAGGGCCTGGAGCAGCGCCGGGCAGCTGAAGTTGTTGAACCTGATCACTGCCAAGGCCAAGGCCCAATCCCAAGGCGTCGGTGCTGTCTCCCTGTTGTGGCGCGCTGGATATCGTGGGCGGGGTATCGCCACCCTTTGCTACCAGTCCGGCGGCGGCTACGTACTCGCCGGCAAAGTAACACGCAACAGCCTGATAGTGCGCGCGCTGGGCTGCGTCCATCTCCGCCACACCGGCTTTTTCGGGATTGTTGAGATAGGCATGCCAGTAGTTGTAGCCGCCCAGCAGGGCCAGAGCCTGCCGTCCCGCCAACTGCAGTAACAGTGCCGCCTGGGCGGCGTGGGCACTGCCGTTGGAGTACACCACGATGCGACGCCCGGCGGGCAGGCTGTTCAGAGATTGTTCCGCGAGCAGGCCGGCCAGCGCAATGTGACGGGCACCCTCGATGTGACCGGCGTCAAACTGCTGGATATCGCGAATATCCACCAGTTCGAAATCACGCCGGTCTTTTATCAGCCAGTCGGAGAGTTCCTGCACGGTGACATGGTCATCACCCGCGGCAACCATCTGCGCCAGACTGGCAGCCTTGCTGCCAAGGTCAGTTTGCGCATCGCCGGTGCAAGCGGATACGCCCAGCACTGCAATAGCCGTTACCAATACAGACAGTTTCATATTCTTACTCCAGGTCACTCAGGGTGTCAGTCGCAGCAGCAGTTGCGGGTCGAACTGTATCCCATAATCGGTCCAGCCGCTCAGCTGGCCCAATTCCACAGTGAGGTAGCGCAGCATGAAGCCACCGTACAACACCAGCATGGGGGCGACCAGGGCGAAACCGCGCAGGCCGCGCTGCTCGAATGTTTCCAGAACGAACGGGATCAACAGGCCCGGCAGCACAAACCACAGCCAGAACGGCACGGTATATGCGCCGCCCATCACCATGTGCACCGCCGCCAGTTGATGCTCCGCCCCGGTGCCCAGGCTGATCAGCAATAGCGCAACGAGCATCAGCTCCACACTGATCAGTGTGAGATCAGTGCAAACAAAAAAATGTTTCTCGCCGGCGTGGCGCGTGCCGATGATGGCCAGGGCAGCGGCAGTGGACAGGCCCGAGACAAGGAACAGCGGGCCAAGTACACCGCTGCTCCAGAACGGCCGCGCGCTGAAAGCACTGAGCAATACCCCGGTGTAGATGCCAAGTCCGATCCCCAGCGGGACTACCCAAAAGGCGATAGGACGGCGCAATCGCTCACATACATCGAGCAGCCCGGCGCCGAAAGGCAGTCTTTCTATCCAGGCGGCAATAAGAGGATAACCGCGGCGCAATGTGGAGAGAACCTGCAATGCCATCAGGGGATACACCAGCACCAGTATCCAGGCGCCCCAGGACATCGGCGATGTCGGCTGAAAACTGGTGTAGAAGCGGAATACGTAGAGCTTGTGCTCCAGATCCAGAAACAGTGTCATCATACCCAGGGAAAGCACAATCGGTGCCCACAGCGCAAATCGATCGTGGGCGAAGGGCAACTCCTTGTCCTTCGCCGCAAGCACCGCCCAGGCGGCAAAACATATGACCCCGGCGGTGAGGCCGCCAAGAAACAGATAGACCGCGATTTCCCAGCTCCAAATGCTCAGGCTGGGATCGACCTTGGCATTGAAACGGGCGGTAACCAGGACTTCTTCGACCATGCCGTTCCCCTTACAGCAGGTAATAGACGTTGGGTCTGTTGCCGGTCTCCGGCAGCAGGGCCTTATAGTCGCGTGTGCGCAGCAACTGGCTGACCAGGCTGTCCGCACCGTTTAACACACCGAAGTGCATGCAGTGGGTCGGACAGCTTGAGACACATGCCGGATCCAGCCCCTGGTCTACCCGGTGGTGGCAGAAGGTGCATTTGTCGATGTAGCCGTCAGGATGCATGATAAGGCGCGCATCATACGGGCAGGCTGCGATGCAGGCCTTGCAGCCCGTGCACTTCTCGGCGGCGACCAGGACGATGTTGGTGTCTTTCCAGTAATGACTCGCCCCGGTTGGACAGCTGGTCACACAGGTGGCATGGGCACAGTGATTACAACGCTCGGAGCGAAACTCGGTACTGAGATGCGGGTACTCGCCACGCGTTTCCTCCACCACCCAGTCGCGATTGAGTCCGGCGGGAACCTTGTTCTCGTTCTTGCAGGCGACCACGCAGTCGCCGCAGCCAATGCAGGTCCTGGTATCAATCACCATGGCGTAGGTGATCATCTCAGGATTCTCCGCGCACCAGGGTGACAAAACTCGCGCGCATGCCGGTACCACCCATGATGGGATCGATCTTGACGTTGTGCATCAAATCGGCGTCGTCCGCTCCTGCGCCCTGGGCGAGGCGCAGCCGCGGATCGCTATGCCCAAAGCCGTGCACCATAAACACCGAATCCGGACGGATGCGCTGTGTCACCCGCACGCGTACGCGGTTACTTTGCACACCGACAGGATTCTGCAGACGCACGTACTCGCCATTGCCGACCCCGAGTGGGGCAGCTGCCGCTGGATGTACCCACACAGTGTTCTCCGGCATCAGTTCGAACAGCAGGGGATTGTTGATGGTGCGGCCGAAAGTGTGCGCCGCCGCTCGCCCGTAGTTGAGATGAAAGTAGCCCGCGGGCGGTCTTTGCGGCGCGACGTATCGGGGCAGCGGGTCATGCCCGGTGTCGGCCAGGGTCTGTGAATAGAGTTCGATCTTACCGCTCGGCGTTTTGAATGTAATCGCTTCTCCGGCTGTGAAATAGACCGGTGTTTTGCGGGGGAAGGCCTTGACGCCGGTCTTTTGCATTTCTGCCAACGATGAGCCGACTTGTTTGAGCTGCCAATCCAGCACCTCGCGGTAGTCTTGCCACGGGAAGTAGTCGCCCAGGCCGAGTTTTTCCGCCAGGCCTTTGGCGATCCACCAGGCCGGTTTGCTGTCATAGCTGGGCGTAAAGGCCGGCATGCGCAGCGCCAGGGTAGGCGTGCGCTCGGCCTTGTTGCGCAAGTCGTCAAAGCGCTCCAGATAGGTGCACTCCGGCAGAACTACATCGGCGTAGCCGGTAATTTCCGCCGGCATGGTGTCGACGACGACCACCAGCTCCAGCGATTGGGCTGCCCGTTGCAACTGCTCACGCACTGCCGGCAGCGTAGTGGCCAGATTGGTGGCGTAGACGAACCAGCCCTTGAAGAAGGCGTCGGGCCCCGTTGAGGCATCGATCATTACATTGCTGATGCCGGTGCTGACGAGGGGAAACCGTGCTTGCACCTCGGCCATCCAGTCCTGTTTCGCCTTGGGTGGTCCGGGTGCCGGAAACTCCGGCAAATCAACCTTCTCCTGCGCATAGAATCCACCCGGGCGGCCCCAGCAACCCAGCAATGCATTCAGAATAGCGATGGCCCGGCAGCGCTGCGTATCGTCGCCATACCAGGTGACATGGCGCCCGGGATGCACCAGGGTCGCCGGCGCAGCTCCAGCCATGGCATGCGCAGTAGCACGAATCTGCGCGGCTTCGAGGCCGGTCTCCAGGTAAGCCCACTCCGGGTTGTACGGTTGCACCTGCGCGGCCAGTTGCTCAAAACCGCTGCAGTATCTGGCCACATAGTCTTTGTCGTACAGCTCTTCGTTGATGAGTACGTTCATCCACGCCAGCAGCAGGGCGATGTCGGTCCCCGGCTTAATGGGCA
>CBFDBP010000301.1:0-3869 GCA_965603065.1 uncultured Gammaproteobacteria bacterium | reverse complement strand
CGGTAGTCCCGGACAAGGTCCAGCTCGCGGCCGCTGCGTTCGAAGGCTTCCAGTACCCGTTCAAGTTGTGCGGTGGTGTGGGTCGCCATACAGCTGGTTCTGATGAGCGCCGTACCCTGTGGCACCGCTGGATGGAAAATAGGGCTGGTAAATATGCCGCGCTCGAACAGACGACGCCACATCTGCAGCGCTTTGTCCTCCGAGTCCAGGATGACCGGCACAATCGGCGTGCTGCTCGGGCCGGTATCGAAGCCGAGCGCTTCCAGCCCCTCGCGCAGATAGCGCGCGTTGTCCCACAGCCGTTGACGCCGTTGCGGTTCACGCGTCAGGATTTGCAATGCCGCCAGCGCCGCTGCCACGGACGCCGGCGGCAGACTGGCGGAGAACATCAGCGGGCGCGCGTGGTGCTTCAGGTACTGAATGACATCGGCCGCGCCCGCGGCATAACCGCCAATCGATGCCAGCGATTTACTGAAGGTGCCGGCAAACACATCGACCTGGTGCTCCAGCTGGAAATGCTCGGCGCTGCCGCGTCCGCCGGCGCCGAGCACGCCGAGCGCGTGGGCGTCATCCACCACCAGTGCCGCATTGTAACGCTGACAGACATCGACAATGCCCGGTAGATTCGCGACGTCGCCGTGCATGCTGTACACACCGTCGACGATGACCAGCGCCGGTGTATCCAGGTTTGTCTCCAGAACGCGTTCCAGATCCTCGACGTCGTTATGGCGGAATCGCTGCAGGCCGCCGACCGAGAGGCGGGAGCCGTCATAGATGCTGGCGTGATCCAGCTTGTCCAGTACGACCAGATCATTGCGCCCGGCGAGTGCCGAAACGATGCCCAGGTTGGCCTGATAGCCGGTCGGGAATATCACCGCCGCCTCGGTGCCCAGGAAGTTGGCCAGTCGGCTCTCGAGTTCTTCGTGCAGATCCAGGGTGCCGTTCAGGAAGCGTGAACCGGAACAGCCGGTGCCGTAATGCCGAGTCGCGACGTTGGCGGCGCGCACCACGTCCGGGTGTGTGCTCAGGCCAAGGTAATTATTCGAGCACAGCAGGATCATCTGGCGCCCCTGGCAGATGACCTCGGGTTCCTGCGCACTCATCAGCGCGTGGAAGTAGGGGTACAGGCCGGCGCCGGCCATTCGCGCCGGCCGCGTGAAGCGGTGACATTTATCGAGTACCGGTGGCCGCTTGAGCGCAGCTGCTTCGACGAGTCTCAGTTTCATCGGTTTTCTTCCTGTCAGTAGAATCACGTCAATCAGGCTAGCGGAAGCACCGGCAGGCGGCTTGTCATCACTTGCCAAGCTGTTATCCTCTGACACCTTGTCAGGTCCATCGCCGGCCGGACCCCTTCACACCTGCTCCTGGAGTTGATGCGACCATGTCTTCCACGCTGCTGGCCTCCGCGACGCTGTCGATGTGGCGGGCGCTGCAACACCACGGCTACGATGCACACGCTATCTTCGACCGGGCCGGACTGAATCCGTCCATGCTGCACCAGCCGGGAGAACGCTTTCGTTTAGCCGTGGTGAAGCGGCTCTGGGAGCGGGTCCTGCGGGAAACCGGCGACCCGTGTTTTGGCTTGAAAATCGGCCAGCACTGGCATCCCAGTATGGCGCACGCGCTGGGTTATGCCGTGCTGGCGAGTGATACGCTGCACGAGGCGTTCAGCCGGCTGAGCCGCTATTTCAAGGTGATCACCACCAGCCGGGAGACGGCCAGTTTAATCCGGCGCAATGGCGACTACCTGTTTCTCTGGGATGACACCCAGAGCGACTACCGGATCAGCGATGCAGAGTATGACGAGGCGTTTGCGGCTATCGTCGCGATGATGCGTATCAGTGCCGGTGAAAATGCTTCTCCGCTGCGCCTCAATATGCGCCGCGCGCCGCCGCCCTGTGAAGCGGAGTTCAAGCGCTTTTTTCGCGCTCCCATACGCTACAGCGCAAACGAAAACAGCATCGCCCTGCCGCGCACACTGGTCGAAGCGGCGTTACCATCGGGAAATATTCAGATAGCGCGCGAATGCGACCGCATCATCGATACCTATCTCGCGCGTCTCGATCGAAGCCACGTTGCCGCGCGCACCAGGGCCAAGCTGATCGAAAAGCTGCCCGCCGGCACGCCCTCCGAGGGCGATATCGCCCGCGCGCTGAATCTCAGTGTGCGCAGCCTGCAGCGTCGGCTGGGCGACGAACACACCACCTTCAAGCAACTGCTGGATGACACGCGCCGTGAGCTGGCACTACAGTACATCCGCGACCCGAGCGTGACGATTACCGAAATGACCTATCTACTCGGTTACTCCGAACCGGCCAACTTCTCGCGGGCCTTCAAACGCTGGACCGGGAGCTCGCCGAGTGCCGTGCGCGCCGCCTGACAAGCGGCACCATGCATAGAAGCCGATGCCCGCGACTTAATCTGCTTGCCGCACTGCTGCTGGTAACGGCGAAAGCGTACCCTTGCACGATTTCCGGGTTATTCGATAGAATTTGAGGCAGCTATGAATCGATATCACACCAATTACCGGTTGCTTGCCGTTCTCGGTCTGTTGCTGCTGGCTGGTTGCACATCGTTGGGGTCCCGCACGATTCCGCGCGACAGCTTCAACTACAACGAAGCAATGGCGCAATCCAGAAATCAGCAGATGTTGCTCAATATCGTGCGCCTGCGCTATCTGGATATCCCGGATTTTCTTACCGTTGGCTCGGTCATTGCCTCCTATTCCTACGACGGGAACGTCGGCATCGCCAGAACCAGGACGGACGGTACATCGGACTTGGTGCCTGAAACACTCACCGGCAGCGCGAACCTTGCCTACTCGGAAAGTCCGACGATTACCTATGCGCCGTTGGCCGGCGAGGAGTTCTCGCGCCGCTTGCTCAAGCCGATTCCCGTCGAGATCATCTTCTCCCTGGGACAGGCCGGCTGGCCGGTGGATATATTGCTGACCATCACACTGCAACGTATCAACGAGGTGCAGAACATGGGCTTCGGGCAGGTCCCGTCGCCCGGTGATGTGGACACAGACAGACAGTTTGCGGAAGAGGCCCGCAAGCTCGAACAATATCAACGGACACTCGAGCTGCTGCTGATTCTCAGCGCGGAAGGAGCCGTCGAAGTACAGCACAGAAAGGGTGACGAATCGAAGTTACCCTATTTTCACTTTGCCAAAAGCACATCACCGCGTATAAGCGCCCTTATCGATGAACTCAAGCACACCCTGAACCTGGACCCGGAGTTTACCAGCTTCCGCGTCACCAACCGGACGACGGGGCGTGACAAAGATGAAATCACCATCCAGTCACGCTCGCTGCTGTCGATCATGTCGTTTCTCTCACGTGGAATCGATATACCCGAGCGGGACCAGGCTGACGGTCGGGTTGTCGTTATACCGCCCGATGCGCTTAAAGAGATGCTCAAACGGGTTCCGTTGCATATCATGTCTTCAAAAACTCGCCCGCCGGATCCCTATGTGGCAGTCAAATACCGTAACGACTGGTTTTACATCGACGGGGCCGACATACGCAGCAAGCGAACCTTTGCAACTATGCTGGTCCTTTTCAATCTGGCGGCGCCCAGCGGCAGCACGGCCGCGCCTCTGCTGACCCTGCCGACGGGGAGATAAACAGGGAAGCGGTCACTCTCTCTGCGACGCTGGCATAGACGTATCCCTCCAGCCGTGCCGTGGCAGCCTATGCTGCTCGGTATAGGCCACCTGCTGTTAGTTGTCTCGGGTATCAAATGGCACTCGGTTTCTGTACATTATGGATAGCACAGGGAGTCACTATGCTGCTATCAATACAGTCAAGAACATATCTGCTTGCCGCACTGCTGCTGGTTACGGCGGTTGCGCGCGCCGACGGTGT
>CBFDBP010000300.1:0-3874 GCA_965603065.1 uncultured Gammaproteobacteria bacterium | reverse complement strand
TAATTGGAGGCGACGCCCGGAGTCGAACCGAGGTCCACGGATTTGCAAGCCGTGGGCGTTGATTCATTAATCCATTGAATTCAGTTGGTTAGAAAGATTCAGTGGGAAGTCACTCTTCTAACCCACTCTGTGTAGACAATGTCGATTTCTTCTACTGCCGCGCTGTTTATCCGTGAACCAAAGCTGCTGTCCTTCGAGCTGTAAGAACACGGTTCTCTTCGATGAGATGATCGATGACTGCCTCTTGCTGGCGGTTAAGCCAGCCGGCCAGGCCGTTTACCAGGAGATGGAAAGGTTGTATGACGTTTGTCATTGCACGAACAGATTATCCAGAATATTGTTTTATAACAATATCATATAGTTCGTTCGAATATTTGCACCATACGGGCTGCTATTCTGCAAACCAGGCCTGTGATGAATAAGGCCTGCCAAGATCCCGGAAACCTGGTCTCCTGGCAAGCCGTTTAGCAGATAACCCATGGCCGATCAATTCGTAGTCAACGCGCGCAATCATCCTCAGAAATCCTCTGCTGCCAGGCTGTACGCATAGGAACGTTTGCCGCCGCGCGCATAGACTTTGTCTGCAACCTCCTGGATGCGGTTCCGCACCGCATCGAATGCCTTGAGAAATCCTGCTTCGGCGCCACTCATCTCCGGGCAGAGCCGTTTCAGAGCGTCGGCTTCCACAAAGAATGAAATCTCGATCGTGCTGTCATATCCCCAGAAACAGACGCGGCTGCTTCTGGCATCGAAACTGCGGCTTGGATTCGGAAAGCTTAACCTCATCGCCGGGCACCGGGCGCCAGGGCCGGATCAACGTAGCCAACCGGCGTCATACTCTTCAGGAATTTAAACAGATCACTGTCCGTGGAAAGCACAAGGGTCGTGTTTTCGGCAATGATAGATTTGTAGGACTGCATGGTCCTTGTGAATTCATAGAACGCCACCGCTTCAGGGCTCTGGTTGTACGCCCTGGCGTAAATTTCGGTGGCTTTCGCGTCCGCCACGCCGCGGATCTCCTCGACCTTTCGGTAGGCTTCAGACTGGATCTTGTTAAGATCGCGGACCCGATTGCCGCGTATTCTGGCGGCCTCGCCGTTGCCTTCCGACAGGAAACGTTCCGCGATCTGACGACGTTCGCTGATCATTCGATCGTAGATCTTCGGCCGTACACTTTTATTGTAGTTGATGCGCTTGAAGCGGATATCGAGCAATTCGATGCCAAACACGCGAACCTTCTCGGCAGCCGCGTCAAAGATCTCCTGCTCCACCAGTTTGCGTCCCTTCTGGATCGGCACCAGTGATCCCATATCCAGCTTGCGTTCCGCATCGGTCAGCAGGGCGTCGCGCAACGGCGTGCGATTCCTGGTGGTGCGGACGATCTCGATCAGTTCATGCTTGGCGACAGCGTTACGGGTCTCGCTGCCCAGGATATCGTCGAGGCGGGACTGGGCACTGCGTTCATCGCGCAGCCGCAAGAAGTACTGCAGGGGATCGGTAATCCGCCAGCGCGCGTAGAGGTCGACCGAGATGTAAAGCTTGTCCTTGGTAGGCATATCCGACGGATTGCCGTCCCACTCGAGTACCCGCTTGTCGATCGCATTGACCTCCTGGATGAAGGGCACCTTGACCTTCAGACCGGCGGTGGTCACCGGCTCACCGACAGGCTTGCCGAACTGAGTAATAATCATTTGCTCGACTTCGCTGACCGTATAGATCGAACTCATCAGCACATAGGCGCCAATGGCCAAAACCGCGAGGATCGCGATTTGCCTGATGTTCATGGCTGATCCCCCTTGCGAGTGTCGAGATTCAGCAGCGGCAGGATGCTGCGCGTCTGCTCATCGACAATGATCTTGGCGCGTATGCCCGGCATGACCGCCTGCAGCGTTTCGATATAGATGCGGCGGCGAGTGACTTCCGGGGCCTTGCTATATTCCGCCAGCAAGGCATTGAATCGGGCGACATCACCTTCCGCCTCATTGATTCTCTTAAGTCGGTAGCCGTCGGCTTCCCGGATCCGCTGATCTTTCTCACCCTCGGCCAGCGGGATAACCTTATTGTAATCACGCCGTGCCTCGTTGATAAGTTTCTCTTTCTCCTGCTGGGCCTGGTTGACTTCATTGAAGGATGCCTGCACCGGTTGGGGCGGATTGATGTTCTTCAATTGCACCTGGTCGATGCTGATCCCCATAACATATTTGCTTGAGAGCGCCTGCATCTTGGCCAGTGCTTCCGTTTCGATTTCCTGGCGGCCGATGGTAATCACCTCGTCCACCGTGCGATCGCCGACCACTTCCCGCATCACGGATTCGGAAACATAGCGGAGGGTTTCACCCGGTTCCCGAACCTCGAAAAGGAACTTGGCCGGATCCGAGATTCGATATTGAACCACCCATTCCACCAATGCGGCGTTCAGGTCACCGGTCACCATCTCCGTTTCCAGCCTTGTTTCGCCCTCTCCGCCGCGAGGACTCTGATACGGATCACTGGCACCCGGGGTCGTGAACCCGAATTCCTGCTTCAATTGCCGTTTGACGGGAACGATGGTTGCCTTATCAATCCCCATTGGCAGTTTGAAATGAAGTCCCGGCGGAACATCCTTGATATATTGACCAAAACGTTGCACGACAGCGACAGAGTCGCTCGGCACTGTGTACCAGGCCGTCCATGCGCCCAGGCCGCCGACCAGCGCAAGCAGGGCAAGCGCGATGAGGCCGCGCGCGCCGCCACCTGGCAGCATCTGCCTGAGCCGGTCCTGACCCTGCCGGACCAGAATCTCAAGATCGGGGGGTGTGCCATCGCCACCCCAGGGTCCGCCCTTACCACCGTTACCGTGCTGTGAAGGCATCGGGATCCTTGCTGCTTTGCACGTTTGTAATCACACCCTGATGAACGATCATCCCGTCGTCCTCGACTCGTTCGACAGCCACACGGTCGGCTGCTTCACGGGACTGGTCATCGGTGGCGGTCTCGTCCTGTACTGATTGTGTCGCAGTGCTGTTCAATAGCTGGTGCCGAACGAAACGTCGATAGCATTTGCGGGTAGGCGCACATTGGCAAGGCGGCTACCCTGGGTAACCGGACCGCCGGCAAAAAGTCCATACAGATACTTGGTTCCGCCCTGGGCAGAGAATTGTCTATTGAGGGCCCTGGCCGCTGTTCTCGCAAATCTCGGCAGGCCGAATTCGACATAGTAATTACGCAGGTAGACAATCACGGCCCAGTGTTCGTCGTTCAAGCTGATTCCTTCATTTTTTGCCAGATCTGCTGATTTGTTCCGATTCCAGTGCTGGTCGTTCATTTCTGCCTGGCGAATACCGGGGTATAGACCGAATGTTTCGGAGTCCTGGGCGTTGTTCACAAATTGTTTCATGGGGTTGTCCTGAGTGCATTGCATGCGGGGCCAAGTGCCTGTTCCTTGCCAATGGCAAGTTGTTTCACAATAGCGGCTGGCAAATCGGGGGGCGCGAGAAAGGAGTATGACGCTCAAATATGACCGTTCGGTCAATGTTGTGCGGCAGAGTGACTTGCGTACTGACAGACGAAGTGCTTAGGACAGTCTCCTCTCATTGTACCGGGAAAGCAAATTAACCAGGTTAATAAGGCGGGTTATCCCGGGCGGTTAAGTATGGTGGACAGCACACGCATAATTTCGTAATGCCAACAAATCCCCACCCCTTCTTTCTGAAGACTGACAAGCGGAGTCGCAAGCGTGGTCAATCAGGAAAAAATCCGTTATCGCCATCCTTGTTTTACTGGTTGCGTTTCAGGGGTTCTGAGCACCAGGAAAGGGGCACATCCGGCACGTCATCGTGCGTCAAACGCAACAATCTGAATATGACATCCGAGGCATCCTTGTAATATCGCTCCA
>CBFDBP010000299.1:0-3904 GCA_965603065.1 uncultured Gammaproteobacteria bacterium | reverse complement strand
ATCTGGCCATAGTCTGCTTGAGGCACCTGCCCGGGCGCGACAGACGCCGCGGCAGGCCCCGCTATCAGACCCGCGCTTCAGGCGAAAAAGCAGTTATCCTGTTTAATCCCCTCACCCCAACCCTCTCCCGGGTGGGAGAGGGAGGGATAATTAGACAGTTTTGTTCCTGAACACAACCTTCTCTGCCATGAAGGATCTGTTGGTACTTGGTAAAGCAGTCGACATGTTGATCGAACCGCCATTCCATCGTTGACAGGAACAATAGGGACCCTTTGCAATGGATAAACTTTTCAGACTGGCAGGGTTCCTGCCGTTTATGCTGATCATTTTCCTTAATGCCTTTGTCGATCTTGGCCACAAGATTCTGATCCAGAACACCGTGTTCAAGATCTATGATGGCCAGACCCAGATCATCCTCACGGCGATCGTCAACGGGCTGATCCTGCTGCCGTTCGTACTGCTCTTTACTCCTGCCGGTTATCTTGCCGATCGACATTCGAAACCACGGGTCATGCAAGTCAGCGCCGCGGTTGCGGTGGGGCTTACGCTGCTGATCACCCTCGCCTATTATCTGGGCTGGTTTCGCTTTGCCTTTGCCATGACCTTCCTGCTGGCAGTTCAGAGCGCCTTCTACTCGCCGGCAAAATACGGCTACATCAAAGAACTGACGGGGAAAGAACGACTGACGACCGCCAATGCGATTGTTCAGGCGGTCACTATCGTGGCCATTCTTCTCGGTATCTTCGTCTTTTCCCTGTTCTTTGAACAGGCGCTGACCGGGGTGAGCTATGACAGTGCGACCCAACTCCTGAAGGCGATTGCGCCCCTTGGTTGGGGCCTGGTCGCGTGCGCCGTACTGGGTTTCCTGGCGACCCTGCGACTACCCGCCACGGGCACGGGCGCACCCGATCTCAGCTTCGACTGGGAACGCTATGGCAAAGGCCGCTACCTGCACGATAATCTCCACACGATCCTGGCGAACCGAACCATCTGGCTCTCCATCGTCGGTCTCTCCGCGTTCTGGGGGATCTCGCAAGTGGTACTGGCCGCCTTTCCGGCCTTTGCCAAGGAAACCCTGGCTGAGAACAACACCGTCATCATTCAGGGAATCCTGGCCAGTTCCGGCATCGGTATCATGTTCGGCTCGCTGCTGGCCGGCCGCGCCTCGAAACATCACATCGAAACAGGCCTGATTCCGCTGGGTGCACTGGGTATCGTCACCGCACTCTTTTTCCTCCCGCAACTGAGTTCACGGGGTGGGTTGATTCTGGACTTTCTGCTCCTGGGAACCGCCGGCGGGCTGTTCATTGTGCCCTTGAATGCCCTGATCCAGTTCCATGCCAAAGACGCGCAACTGGGGACGGTGCTGGCGGGCAACAATTGGGTGCAGAACGTGGTCATGCTCAGCTTCCTGGGCTTAACCGTCGCCTTTGCCCTCAGCGGCACGAGTAGTCTCGGCCTGTTTCACCTGCTGACGATCACGGCACTCGCCGGCGCCCTCTATACCCTCTACCAGTTGCCCCAGTCGCTGGTGCGCTATGTCATTGCACGGCTGTTTGCCAGCACCAACCGCATTGAGGTGCTGGGTTTCGACAACCTGCCCGGGACCGGGGGCGTGCTGATGCTCGGCAATCACATCAGCTGGCTCGACTGGGCGATGATTCAGATCTCCTGCCCGCGGCCGGTGCGTTTTGTCATGCTCCAGGCGATCTACCAGCGCTGGTACCTGCGGTGGTTCCTGGACTTTTTCGGGGTGATTCCGATTGCCGCCGGCCAAAGTAAGACGGCACTGCAAAAAATCAATGAACTGCTGCGGGCCGGTGAAGTGGTCTGCCTGTTTCCCGAAGGTGCGATCAGCCGCAATGGCCAGCTCGGTGAGTTCAAGCATGGCTATGAGCGAACGGTTGAGGGGGTCGATGGTGTCATTCTTCCGTTTTATCTGCGCGGCCTCTGGGGCAGCCGCTTCTCGCGCTCCAGCGATAAGTTGCAGGAGATGCGGGATAACCGCCTGCGGCGGGACGTGATTGTTGCCTTTGGCAAACCCCTGCCCATGGATACGCCGGCCCATGAACTGAAGCGGCGGGTCTTTGATCTCTCGATCGATGCCTGGGAACACCACACCCAGACACTTGATCCCATTCCACTGGCATGGCTGCGGACCGCAAAGCGGCGCGGGGGTAAACCCTGCCTGGCTGATGCCGGTGGTGGTGTCACACTTTCCGGGCACAAAACACTCACCGCGGTGATCGCATTCGCTCGCCTGATTCGCAAACGGAGTCCGGAACAGAATATCGGTATACTCCTGCCGACCAGCAGCGCCGGCATAATTACCAACCTGGCAAGCCTGCTGTTGGGCAAGACGGTGATCAACCTGAACTACACCGCAAATCTGCAGGCACTGAAATCCGCAATCGGCAAGGCAGAGATCCGCAGTCTTTATACGTCCAGGCGATTTATCAAAAAACTGGAGCAGCGTGGCGTCGACGTGAATGAACTGCTGGCCCGGATGCAGGTGTATTATCTGGAAGACCTGAAGGACGAGATTGGTAGATTCACGCAACTCGCCGTTTTGGCCGCAGTGATACTGCTGCCCGCGCGCGTGCTCTACGCACTGTTCGGTCGGCGGGCTGACATTGAGCAGCCGGCCGCCATTCTCTTCTCAAGCGGCAGCGAAGGCGAACCCAAGGGCGTGCTGCTGAGTCACCGCAACATCATGGCCAATATCCAACAGGTCGCTGATGTGCTCGATGTGCGAGCCGAAGACACCATCATGGCCACCTTACCCCTGTTTCACGCCTTCGGCCTCACGGTGACAGGACTCATGCCCCTGGTTGAAGGCATCCCGGCCATCTTTCACCCGGACCCCACCGACGCCCTGACCATTGCCAAGGCGATCGCCAAACACCGGGCCACTGTCTTCTGCGGCACCTCCACCTTCCTGCGCTTGTTCACCCGTAACCAGCGTATCCACCCCCTGATGTTCGACTCATTGCGCGTCGTGGTGGCCGGCGCAGAAAGGCTCAGCCCGGAGGTACGCGACGCCTTCAAGCTCAAATTCAACAAGGAGATCTACGAAGGGTATGGCACCACGGAAACCACGCCGGTGGCGAGCGTCAATATTCCGGACCGAATCGATCCGCGGGACTGGAAAGTTCAGCAAGGTAATAAACCTGGCACCGTCGGCCTGCCGCTGCCCGGTGGAAGTTTCCGCATCGTTGACCCACAGACCCTGGAGACACTCCCGGTGGGTGAGGATGGTCTGATCCTGTTCGGTGGCACCCAGGTCATGCTGGGTTACCTCAACGATCCGGAAATGACCGCCGATGTCATCGTCGAACTGGACGGCAAACGCTGGTACAAGACCGGTGACAAAGGCCATCTCGACAAAGATGGTTTCCTCACTATTGTCGATCGCTACTCCCGCTTTGCGAAAATCGGCGGCGAGATGATCAGTCTCGGCGCCATCGAGGGCGCGATCGGAAAAACACTCCCGGAAGAGGTGGAGATACTCACCATTGCGCTGCCTGATGGCAAGAAGGGAGAAAAGGTGGTCCTGTTGATTGCCGGCCCTATCGATGACGATCGGATACAGGGACTTATCGATCAATCCGGACTCAATCCGCTAATGAAACCGTCGCAACTCATCCATGTCGACACCATCCCGAAACTCGGGAGTGGTAAAAATGATTTCGGTCGGGCAAAGCAAATCGCGATGGAGGCTTGTGCATGATAAAGACGGTGGACATATCACACCTGTGCTTGGTGTCCTGTGGTCCACCGAATCTTTCGGTTCACCATCCGGACCATAACATCCTGAATAGATAGCCCTTATTGCATCCTTCAACAGGAAACTCTCAAGAACTCGTTTTCGGAGGCCACGATGCTCACCAATCCGCAGCCACCG
>CBFDBP010000298.1:0-3948 GCA_965603065.1 uncultured Gammaproteobacteria bacterium | reverse complement strand
GTTTCTGCTCGGACTATGGCTTATCGGTGGCGGCTTTCGGTGCCTGCTCCGTTGCGGGTTTCGCTGCCTTCCCGGTTTTGGCTTTCGGTGCCTGCTCCGTTGCCGGTTTCGCCGCCTTCCCGGTTTCGGCTTTTGGTGCCTGCTCCGTTGCCGGTTTCGCCGCCTGCCCGGTTTCGGCTTTCGGTGCCTGCTCCGTTGCCGGTTTTGTCGCCTGACTGTCTGCTGCCGGTTCTGGCGTCGATTTCTTTTTTTCCGGTGTGGGGGAGGCCGCTTGTACCGGTTTCACATCCGCCTGGTTAGCCGTTTCAGCCTGACCACCGGCTTCCGGTTTGGGGCTGTCACTGGGGCTCGCCGATGCTGAATCGGCCTGTGTCGGCCCCGTACCGCCTTCGCGGCGTTGTTGGCCGGGGCGGCGGCGCCCGCCACGACGACCTCGACGGCTGCGCGCCTGACCCTGTCCACCTTTGCTGGCGGAAGCCTGTTGTTGCTGTTTGTCAGAAGACGCCTGCACATCGGGGTTGCTTGCTGTGCCGCTCTCCTTGGGTTCCCTGGCTTCTTTAGTTGCCTTGGCCTGCGCTGGTGGCTGCTCTTTGGCGACGTTGCTGTCAGCCGCCGCGCCGCCATTGGCACGGCCATTTTGTTTGCCGCGTTGTTGTTTCCCGCCATCGCTGCGGCGCGCGGGTTGACCACGACGCCTGCCACCACCACCCGGACGTCCCCGACCGCCGCGTCCCGAATCACCGGCGGCTCTGGGCTGTCTGGCGGGTACGGGCGGTTTCTGTTCTTCTTCGGGCTCAGCGCCTTTGCCGAACAGGCTGACCCACATACGGCGAATGAGCCCGGAGGGTTGTGCAGGTGCAGCTTGCTGACGTACCACAATCGGCGCGGGGGCCTGTGGTGCGACCGCCTGAACGGCGGGTTTTTCCATTTCAGGCGCCTTGACGCTGCCCATACCCGCAACGAGGTCCGTCCCGGCCTCGCTTTCCGCGGGTATCATTTCGTGACTGGTTGCGCCGTGTTCACCGTCCAATTCCTCGATCCTTACACGTTTGATCTCATAGTGCGGCGTTTCCAGGCTCGGTGTCGGAATGAGGGTGACGCCCAGCTTGTGCCGCTGTTCCAGAGTAACCAGGATTTCACGTTTTTCATTGAGCAGATAAGTACCGACATCAACCGGCACGTGAGCGATGACGCGACCGGTCTTCTCTTTCATAGCCTCTTCTTCGAGAATGCGAAGAATGGACAGCGCCAGTGATTCAACGCCCCGGACCGTGCCCTGGCCCATGCAACGCGGGCAGACGATCTGACTGGATTCCCCCAGCGAAGGCCGCAGGCGCTGACGTGACATCTCCATCAAACCAAAACGCGAAATACGCCCAACCTGTACCCGCGCACGGTCGATTCTCAAGGCGTCACGCAGCCGGTTTTCCACTTCACGCTGGTGTTTGGTCGGCTGCATGTCGATAAAATCGATAACAACCAGCCCCCCCAGATCACGCAGGCGCAACTGGCGGGCGACCTCATCGGCGGCTTCCAGGTTGGTATTTAAGGCCGTTTCCTCAATGTCGCTGCCTTTGGTCGCGCGTGCCGAGTTGATATCGATGGAAAGCAGCGCCTCGGTATGATCGATAACGATGGCGCCACCCGAGGGCAGGCTGACCTCTCGCTGGAATGCGGTTTCGATCTGGCTTTCGATCTGGTAGCGGGAAAACAGCGGTACCGGGTCGTCGTAGCGCTTCAGCTTTTTCAGGTTGTGCGGCATGACCTGGGTCATAAACTCCGTCGCACGCTGGAATATTTCGGCATCGTCGATCAGTATTTCGCTGATATCACTGCGCAGGTGATCGCGCAAGGCGCGGATGATAACGTTGCTCTCCTGGTAGATCAGGAACGGTGCAGCACGTTCTTCGGATGCCTTGAAAATTGAATCCCACAAATGCAGCAGGTAGTCCAGGTCCCACTGTAACTCTTCGGCAATACGGCCAATACCGGCGGTGCGGACGATCAGCCCCATGTCGTCAGGGATTTCGAGCTGGGCCATGGCGTCACGCACCAGGTTACGGTCTTCGCCTTCAATACGACGTGACACGCCACCGGCGCGAGGATTGTTGGGCATCAGTACCAGATAACGGCCGGCCAGACTGGCGAAGGTGGTGAGGGCGGCGCCTTTGTTACCACGCTCCTCTTTTTCAACCTGGACTATGACTTCCTGGCCTTCGTTGAGCGCGTCCTTGATGGAAACACGACCACCACCTGCAGTGGCGCCCTCCTTGAAGTAGCTGCGTGAAATTTCTTTTAATGGCAGGAAACCGTGCCGCCCGGCACCATAATCCACAAAGGCGGCTTCGAGACTGGGCTCGATGCGCGTGATTTTACCTTTGTATATGTTGGATTTTTTCTGTCCTCGCGAAGGTACCTCAATATCGAGATCGAAGAGTTTCTGGCCGTCGACCAGAGCGACACGCAGCTCTTCGGGCTGCGTGGCGTTGATAAGCATACGTTTCATTTAGATTATCTCTCATGTGCTCTACCATGCCGTGACGCGAGTCAAGGATTCTGGCCAGTACAGGCTGACGACGGCGCACGGGGAACAGGGCACCGACAGACTGGAGCAAGCAGGGCACAAGCCCGGCAATAATCAGGCTGACCATAAAAGTAATCGTTAACGACACGGGAGCATCCAATTTTTCGTTCAGTTAGTATTATCAAGAGGCCTCTAGGCCTCTGCTCGATCCCCGGAACACCATACCCTGGTTTATCCGGTGGAAACGAATAGGGTTCAATTGCCAGCAATCCGGACTCTTACATCCTTACCGTCAGAATCGCTTCAGCGTCTTCGACTATAGCAGTCCGATGTTGCGATATCAAACACTTATTGACCAAAAAAGGGGCGGCACACCTGTTAACTTCGATTGAATTATAAACAGCTTAAGGCGTTTTTCATAAGCAGTTTCCAGCCAGGGCTGGTAGAATCCCCATATGGAGAATTTGCACAGGCCGGTAGTACAATGGCTCGATATCTCGACTGAGCAGGCCGGGCAAAGAATAGATAATTTCCTGCTGCGGTTTTTGAAGGGGGTTCCCAAGAGCCACATTTACCGGCTGCTGCGCAAGGGCGAGGTGCGGGTCAATAAGGGCCGGATCAAGCCGGAATACCGTTTAAAATCCGGCGACCAGGTTCGTATTCCCCCGGTGCGGGTGTCGGAATCGAAACCAGCCAGCCCGAGCGGGCAATCGGTGCAGAAACTGGCCGACGCGGTTCTTTACGAAGATGAACGCCTGCTGGTGCTGAACAAACCAGCGGGAATGGCGGTCCACGGGGGCAGCGGACTGAGTTACGGTGTCATAGAAGCACTCAGGGTATTACGGCCGCAGGCCCCTTACCTGGAACTGGTACACCGACTGGATCGCGACACGTCCGGCTGCCTTCTGATCGCCAAACGGCGCAGCGAACTGCGCATGCTGCACGAACTGTTGCGAAAAGGAGGCGTCGATAAGCGTTACCTGTTGCTGGTACAGGGCGACTGGAGCCAGGGGCCGTACCGGGTGAATGCCGCGTTGAAAAAAAATCTGTTGCGCGGTGGTGAGCGGATGGTGCGCGTTGATGAGGACGGCAAAACGGCCTTGACACATTTCCATTTTCTGGAATCGTACGCGGGCGCGAGCCTGATGGAGGCCGAGCTGAAAACCGGTCGTACGCACCAGATCCGGGTACACGCTACACACGCAGGCCATCCGCTGGCCGGGGATGACAAGTACGGCGATGCGGATTTCAACCGGCGAATGCGCCGCCTGGGCCTCAAACGACTGTTTTTACACGCCCACACGGTGGCTTTTGAGGATAGTGAGCGGCATCGGAATATCCATGTCAGTGCACCGTTAAGTGCGGATTTGAGGAAACTGATTCAGCAATTGGAAGAAATGCCCGATACAGGGCAGAAGTAATAT
>CBFDBP010000297.1:0-3967 GCA_965603065.1 uncultured Gammaproteobacteria bacterium | reverse complement strand
AGCGACATTCAGGGTGGCGATTACCTGGAGATCCGCGGCTTCATCGGCGCCAATGGTGCAGTCGTCGCGACCGAACTGAGACGTGACGACAATGACAGCAAGGTGGAAATACGCGCCCCCGCGAGTCAGAAAGATCCGGTGGCGGGGACTGTGACTGTTCTCGGCATCACTGTAAACACCAGCGGCAGCACGCAGTTCAGAGGCTTCGATGATCAGCCGATATCAGCCAGTCAGTTCTTCGATGCGATCGTTGAGGGACTCACGGTGGTGCAAGCCAAGTGGGATCCGTTCACCGACGTCAGTGCGCCGGCCAGGGAACTTGAACTGGAGGATTGAACAGCCGGGGAACGGGCCGGGCGACCTCGGATCGGGCGCCCGGCAGTAAAAAGTATCGCTTGCAACCAGGAATTGTCAGGGATCATAGGAGGTGAAGGTAATGCGTACTACAGGATTAGTGCTAGTCCTTATGCTGGCTGGAAACCCGGCGGTCTGTGCGGAATACAGGGGATCTCATGCCGCCGGCTATGAAAAGCAACAGTCGCGTTGGCTGACCATCGACGCAGACATGTCCCCCTCCGAGTACCGCAGGGTGTATCGCCAAAATCAGCGTCAGGTGGTTGACTTCATGGAATTTCACTCAAAACGCGCGCTGGCGTCCACCGGTATTTCCGAGCGTGCCATCGGTGTTGTCGGTACAGCGGCGCTTTTACCGGTTCGTGATACACGCTTCCACCTGAACAGCAGCAAGACTATGGCTGTGGAGTTCCAGGATGTCATGGGTGGAGACCGGACCTTGTTGCTGGAATTCAAGAAGAAGTGGTAGTAACGGAATGAAAGAGTTCGATACGATTCCACCCGCCTTGATGGCAGCGTTCTCGCAGTTGCTGCGGCCACTGGTGCGCATGTTCCTGCACTTCAATATCACCTATCCTGTTCTCTCCAACCTGTTGAAATCGATTTACGTCGACGTCGCCGAGCACGAGCTCCCTATCTCCGGAAAGCAGCAGAGCGACAGCCGAATCACGTTTCTGACCGGCATTCACCGCAAGGATGTGCGGCGACGCAGACAGCAGCCGGACGAAACCGCGGCTGATCCAACAAGCGCCACACTGGGCGCACAACTGGTGGCACGCTGGACCAGTCTGCCGGAATTTCTGGACCATGACGGACACCCGCAACCGCTCCCGCGCCTCAGCCAGGATACCGCAGAGCCCAGCTTTGAAGCACTGGTGCAGACACAGAGCAAGGATATCCGTGCCCGGGTGGTGCTCGACGAGTGGCTGCGCCTGGGTGTGGTCCATGTTGATGAGCACGACCAGGTGCGGCTGAACACCGAGGCCTTTGTTCCGGACAGTGGTCTGGACGAAAAGTCCTATTTCATGGGGCGCAATCTGCGCGACCACATTGCCGCCTGCGCCCATAACATCACCCATGCGGGCCCGCCTATGCTGGAACGCAGCGTTTATTACGATTCACTGACCGATGATGACGTCGCTGAGCTGGAAACGGTTTCCAGAGAAATCGGCATGCAGGCACTTCAGCTTATCAATCGCAAGGCGATGGCACTGCAACACCGTTCTGACGGCAAACCGAACGCCGTCCGGCGTATGAATTTTGGCCTATACTTTTTCCACGCGTCCGATGGCGCTCCCAATGAAGCGGAGACCGATAATGATGAAGACTCCGCATAGCGGGTGTGCCAGGCAAGCCCAGCGCTTTCTGCCGTCTCAGTTTAATCGCCGCTGGATTCGGCCGCTACGAATGCTCAATAGAGCAGGAGGATCAACCATGAACACTTTCTACAAAGTCATTTTAACCAGTACGGCCGCCGCGCTTGTTGCACTGACGGGTTGCGGTGGCGGTGGCGGCTCAGTCGCGGGCACCAGTGGTATTGGTGGTACGGGCGTCCGCGTGGCCGGTGTCGGTATAGGCACCACGACTGGATTTGGCAGCGTGATCATTAATGACGCGCGCGTGTTTACGATCGATTCCGAGACTAACATACTGCGAGACGGCAGCGAAATCACCGAAGCGGAACTGGAACTGGAAGGCGAAGGCTTCGCGACCCGGGTTGAAGTCGGCACTGATGTCAACATTGACTTCACCAGCGGCACGGCGGTGACGGTTGCTATCGACAACAACGTAAAAGGGCCCGTAACCTCCATCAACCCACTGACCGTTCTGGGCCAAAGCGTTATTGCGACCGGCGACACGGTGCTGACCGGCCTCACCAACATCACCGATCTCGCTGTTACCGATGAGGTCGAAGCCAGCGGTTTCAGCGACGACAACAATGTTATTCAGGCCACCCGCATACAGCGCAAAGCCGGTGGAATTCCTGCCTGGAAGCTGAGCGGCCGCGTCAGCAATATAACGCCGGACGGCTTTAATATCTCCACCCAGCGCGTTCTGCTTAACGGTGTTGTCCCGCGTGATTGCGGAACCGGGCTGGTGAATGGCGATTCGGTTGAAGTCAAAGCAGCGCAGGATCCAGCGTTTGTTGCCGGCAACCAGCTGGTGACAGTCACCGATGTTGAATGCACGCAAGCTGGACTGGGGGTTCCCGCCAACGCGGACGGAACTCTGCTCAGGGCGGAGGTCGAAGGACTGGTCACAACCATCAGCTCTCCGAGCGACTTCGTGGTCGGCGGGCAACGGGTACAGACCACGGCCGCTACAAGCTTCGAGGGTGGTGCCCAGGAGGACGTCGTGCCCGGGGCCAAACTGGAGGCCGAAGGCGAACTGGACACCAGCACCGGGATTCTGAGCGCCGACAAGATCAAGTTCCGCGAAACCCGTGTCCGTATCGAGGCGCCGGTCAACGTTCCGGGCGGTGGACTTGGCAGTTCCTTCACTATCATGGACATCATCCCGGTCAACACAACATCGCTAACCGAAGACGATGACGGCCTGGTGGATGGAAGTGGCCCGGCCGGCAATATCCAGGTCGAAGTCCGCGGCTTTGTCGACAGCAGCGGGACGGTGTTCGCGAACGAAGTACGTGAGCGGGGAACAGCCGACCTGACCGACGTGCGCCTGCGCGGCCCGGCGACTGACACTTGTGATCCCTTAGCGGGCGATAATGAGCTTGCCATCCTGGATGTTATCGTTGACACCGCTGATCCCGGCACCTCGTTCATCGATACGAGCGGCCAATTGTTGGATAACATCGCGCTCTGCAATCTGGTCAGTACAGGCACCGATGTGCAGGTCGAAAACGGCACGTTCAGCGCTGCTCCTGCACGCATTGATAATGCCGGCAGCATAGAGATCGAGGACTAAACCCCCATTACCCCCTCCCTGGCGGGAGGGGGATTTTTTTGTCAGTCGATAGCCTAACGGCGGCTGATGTCCGGGCGCCACGTGTCCCACAGTGTGCAAAAACCCGCCGGACACGCCACGGCATGATATCGGCGCAACTTGGACGCATCGAACTTGCACGCCACCAGCCTCCGCGACTAACCCGTGCTGAGTTTTTTGACCGCATAGGAAATACAATGATGGTATCCTGAAAAGAACCTAACGCACTCTCCACACCGGATTTCGGTGCCCGTCACTCCGGCTGGGGTAATCGACGCTGTATCGACTCTCGATGTCAGCCATATTGCCACTGTGGACATGATCGCTACCGAGGGCGTCGGGGTGGCGGTCATGACGGTGGTGGTGATAATCGTTAAGTCAAATTGCAGGCGCGAGCACAGCGCCCTTAACAAACCGACTAACCATTTGTTAATCAGAGACAAACTTATGAAGATACCAGACTGGATTACTCTACCTGCAACTGTCGGGTTTGTACTGATGCTTGCGGCTTGTGATCAGGGAGTCCCTGTCAGCGAGCAACCGGTACGCCCGGTAAGGGCAATCAAGGTGGGTGAGGCCGGCCCCCTGGCGGACCGCTGGTTTCCGGGGCAGGCCCGGGCCCACAACGAGGCTGATCTTTCGTTCCGCGTTTCCGGACCACTGATCG
>CBFDBP010000296.1:0-3985 GCA_965603065.1 uncultured Gammaproteobacteria bacterium | reverse complement strand
CACTATTGGTGAATTCCAGAGATATATTGAATAGCGTGGTACGTTCCTGTTTTCACAAGGTGAATCGCCGTCAGGCGAGAGAGGGTACCCTGGGGTATAAGGTGAAATTGATATGCAGACCGAAAATCATGCAACTGTCAGGTCAATTCACTCGTCGATGGATTCAAGCAGTGAATCGATAGCAAATCCTGGAAGGACGCTGGCCGGCTGCTTTACAGAAGTTGTTGCCTCGATTGTTGCCAGCTGTAGTGGGGGGTAGTCGTCATCCCTGGCAGCGTCAGGCAGCTGAGTTTTCTCAGCCCTTTGATTCGGGCAATTCAATTCCTCACCCGGGTATTCCGTACCACTTGCCATATCAAGCATGAATGCCATGGCACACCTCCTTAAGGTGGTCGCAGCTGTTGGCGCAGCCTTCAAGACGCTATCGGCTCGGGCCTATAAACATTAAATCCAATTTTTCACTGTTGAATCCAGGAGGTTTTGTAGCGAACAGCGAAAAAACGTCCAGGCGGACGCCTTGATAGTCGTGAATTATATCTTGAATTCAGCCCTGGCTTTGATCCAGACGATCCAGCTCGGTCATCCAGTCCGTGGTTTCCTCCACTATCTCCGGACCCTGGCTATCCTCTCGCGAAACGTCCATGGAGCCACTCCAGTCTTCCGGTGGTTCGATGGATTCGGGGTTCATGGATCCCCATGCTTCCGGGTCCAGCTCCTCTACTGTCCCGTCGTAGTACTGCAACTCCAGGGTGTCGTCTTCGTCGTCCTGGGCGACGACTTCAAATGCGTCGCCAATGGTGTTCTGGTACCAACTGCCAATCCTGGGAACAGGTTCAAAATTCATAGTGGGTTTACCTCCATGAGCAAACTGCTGATACTTGACAAACTGAGAGCGTGTCGGCCGGTTACCGGGTGCAGCAGATAATGGCTGCACTTGGGCCATATCGGTTTTATAGGCGTATAAAGCCGCTTTTGCAAGCAAGCAAATTTAATCAGTTTTAAGGGCGTCAATATGGCCAGAGATTTCGAAAATAAGGGGATGCTGTCTTGAGTTGGTGGGGCAAACTGCTGGGGGGCACCTTCGGTTATCTGCTCGCCGGGCCTCTGGGTGCGGTGGTCGGTGCCGCATTAGGACATAACTTTGACAGGGGGCTGGCGGGCAGTATCCGCGAACGCTTCGAACCCGGTGCACAGGAACGTGTACAGACGGTGTTCTTCACCACGCTGTTCTCTGTTATGGGTCATCTGGCAAAAGCGGATGGCCGGGTTTCCGAAGACGAAATCGAGCTGGCACGGGATGTGATGCGGCGTATGAATCTAAATGAAGATATGCGCCGTGCGGCCATAAGTTTATTTGATCAGGGCAAGCAGGCGGATTTCCCATTGGCGGATATCCTGTCTCAGTTCCGTCAGGAATGTCATCGTCGCCGTAATCTGATGCAGATGTTCGTGGAGATCCTGCTGCACGCAGGCTATGCGGATGGAAAGGTAAAGGCGGCAGAGCGTGGTGTATTGGAACAGGTACGGCAGCAGCTCGGCTTTTCTATCCAGGAGTTCCGGCACATCGAAGCACTGGTGCGCAATGCCAGGCATTTCGGTGGCGGCGGATTCGGGCAGGAGCCACCGTTATCGCCACGGGCTTCGTTACACGAGGCCTATGAGATTCTCGGGGTAAAAGCCAGCGCCAGTGACGGCGAGGTTAAAAAAGCCTACCGGCGTTTAATGAGCCAGCATCATCCGGATAAGCTGGTTGCCAAGGGACTGCCCGAGGAGATGATGAAACTGGCAACCGCCAAAACCCAGGAAATCAAAACAGCCTACGAGTTGATCAAAGAAACCCGCGCGCATCGTTAATCAGATGTAACGGCCACCGGCAGCCACCGCGATCACAATCAGGCCCAGGCTGAGGTTGATGCCAACGATGAATCGGATCTGGTTGAGCCGTTTACCGGCTTCCGGCCACTGTTCGGTGACGACGGCTTCCTTGAGCCGGCGAAACGGTGCGAAATACAGGTGCATGTACAAAAGCACCATCACCCAGCCCAGGCCCTGCATGATGTGAACGTGCAGCCCGACGGCGGCCATTCCTCCAAACAGCTTGAACACCATCCAGTAGCCGGTGACCAGCAGCAGAACCACTGATAGCCATACCCACGGGAAAAAGCGTGTGAAAACCTGTGACCAGAGTCGCAGTCGTTGAGGGGGCTCGAACTGCTGAACCGCCACAGGGCGCAATACCTGATGTGCGAAGAACATGCCGCCGACCCAGAGGACTGCGGAGAGAATGTGTAAGCTGATGGCCAGCGTGGATAGTGTCGTCATAAGGGGCTACCTGGGTTTTTTCACAAAATGGGTTTTCAACCAGCCGTACACGCGGCGGTTAAGCGAGTCATCCATGCCGACAAAGAAATGATCGGCGCCTTCGATTTCCAGCTGTTGATAGTTTGAATTACCGGCTTTACGGGCGGCTGTTCTGCGTGCTTTAACCGAGCTGAGTACGCCCGCCAGGTCACGGCTTCCATACAGATCGAGTACCGGGATTTCGATCTTCTCCAGTGCCAGAGCGCTGTTCATCTTGTCGTTCACAGCGGTCACGCTGAGGCCAATGGCGACAAACCCCTGTATCTCCTGTTGTCCATTGCCGCTGAGATAACTGGCGGCCATGCTTGCGCCGAGGCTGTGGCCGATAAGAACGATGGTCTGGTTGCCCTGTTCACGCAGGTACCTGACTGCCGCTTCGATGCGAGGTGCTACTTCATCGAACAAGGGGGCGTAGTCTTTCAGCGCTGCATCATTGGCCAGAATCGGCATCTGGATGGACAGTGTCGACCAGCCGTGATCGGGCAGGTCACTGCGCAAGGGATTGATGATCTCCGCCCAGTCAGGGTGTGCACCCATACCGTGTGCCAGAATCACCGCCCGGCCTGTCGGGCCGTCGGCGGCCTCGGTGAAAATCCCCGTAAACGCGGTGCCGCCGGCCTCCAGTTGAACCGATTCGCCCACTACCAGGCCATCGGCAATCTGCGCCGACCAGCGCTTTTCCTTTTCAAGGTCCGAGGCGGCACTGGCCTGAGTGCAGGAGAATGCTAAAAATACATAAAATAACAACAAGTTAAAATGTTTTATCATAATGTGCTCAGGACTGTTCTCAGGATGACAAATTCTATCTTTTCGCTCGGGCTGCAATCGTTTCACTGATCGGGTAAAGTGCGCGGTCTTGATTAGTACTCCTGCAACCCGTCAATGTCAGATTGCAGGAGTACTGACACCAGATTTCAACTTCATGAGGCCCGGATTATGCCAGATTACAAAATCGCACCCTCTATTTTATCAGCCGATTTTGCCCGCCTGGGCGAAGAAGTGGATAACGTCCTCAAATCCGGGGCCGATATTGTCCACTTCGACGTCATGGACAATCACTATGTTCCAAACCTGACGATTGGCCCACTGATCTGCGACGCCCTGCGCAAGCACGGTGTGAGCGCAGAGATAGATGTGCATTTAATGGTCAAGCCGGTTGACCGCATCGTTCCCGATTTTGCCAAGGCGGGCGCCAGCTACATCACCTTCCACCCGGAAGCCAGCGAACACGTCGACCGCACTCTGCAACTCATCAAGGCCGAGGGTTGCAAGTCAGGTCTGGTATTCAACCCGGCCACACCGCTGGACTACCTCAATTACGTCATCGACAAAGTCGATATGGTCTTGCTGATGTCGGTAAACCCGGGTTTCGGCGGCCAGAGTTTCATTCCCAGCGCACTCGACAAATTGCGCGAGGCGCGCAAGATCATCGATGCGTCCGGCCGTGATATACGCCTCGAGATCGACGGTGGTGTGAAGGTCAACAATATCCGGGAGATCGCCGCTGCGGGTGCGGATACCTTTGTCGCCGGTTCCGCTATTTTTGGCGCAGCGCAGGAAAGTGACCCGAACGTTTACGACAGCGTCGTGCAGGCGATGCGCGACGAGCTGGCAAAGGTCTAGG
>CBFDBP010000295.1:0-3994 GCA_965603065.1 uncultured Gammaproteobacteria bacterium | reverse complement strand
GCGATACCGAAGCAGTTCGTTCGACCCTCTCCCAAAACCTTCGAAGTGTTCTATTCGACGAAACCCGACTTTACTTGTGCATTCACGGGTATCCCCAATGGAGTTCGGTGATAGTCGCAGCCATCTATCTATTTGCAATCCTGGAATCGCAACTGTCGTATGTATTATAGCTGTGTTGCCGACCGGTATTGAAAGCCCGCCTTAGCTTACGCAAAGGCGGGCAAAACTGTGTCACTGCCCTTCGAAGGCAATATTTTTACACCGGCAATAAAATACCCGACGTAGGAGCGGCCTCCTGGCCGCGATATCGCGCCGAAGGACGGCGCCCCGACGCTGTATGTTTAATTGCCGGGTTAATAGCTCCCGCATATTGCCGCATCGGTCAGGTTTGTCTGCCGACAACAAACCGGTAAATGACCGCGCCTATGACCGCCCCGGCAATCGGCGCCACCCAGAAAAGCCACAATTGCGCCACGGCCCAGTCGCCAACAAAGACCGCCACAGCCGTGCTTCGAGCAGGATTCACCGACGTGTTAGTGACTGGAATACTGATCAAGTGAATCAAGGTCAGACACAAACCAATGGCAATGGGTGCAAAGCCCTGTGGTGCGCGTTTGTCCGTTGCGCCCAGAATCACGAACAGGAACATCATAGTCATAACGATTTCGGTGACCAACGCGGACAGCAAGGTGTAACCACCGGGCGAATGTTCACCGTAGCCGTTGGACGCAAAGCCAGCGGTAACGTCAAACCCAGCCTTTCCAGACGCAATGACATAAAGAACACCGCCGGCAACAATTCCTCCCAGAACCTGGGAAACGATGTAAGGTACAAGGTCTTTCGCGGGGAATCGCCCACCCGCCCACAGCCCTACTGAGACTGCCGGGTTCAGGTGACAACCCGAGATATGGCCTATCGCATAGGCCATGGTCAGTACAGTTAGTCCGAAAGCCAGTGATACCCCCAGCAATCCGATGCCAACATCTGGAAATGCTGCAGCCAGAACGGCACTGCCGCACCCGCCAAGAACAAGCCAGAATGTACCGAAAAATTCCGCAGCGTACTTATCCATATCTTCTCCTCAATAAAAAAATGGGTTCTTCCCCTGATTGAATGGGTAACACTATCATTTTAGAAGGGTCGAATTCATTCGACCGGTCACGTTGCAACTCATTCTGTCATCCAGATACAGTCTCAATGCAGTCGACAATATTTTATCAGCTCTGTTTTCCTCTGCTTTCCAGAAATTCCAGCATCAAGCTCGAAGGACTACAAGGGTCGCAATACCGATCGCGAATTCGCCAGCAGGAACCCCCTCATTCGAAGAAGGCCTCGTGGATCTCCGCGACGAAGGGAAGCGCTGCGAGCCGTTCCAGCACCGCGCGGTAGCCGGGCTGATGGGTGTGACCGAGGCAAAGCAGCTCGCCTGTGCCGCAGCCCACCCGGCCCGGCGAGCCCCGCTGGATCTGCAGCATGGGGTCGATGGCTGTCACCTCCCGGATCGCCTCGGGTCGATCGGGGATGCAATACTCGTAGTGCAGGGCCCGCAGCCCGTCGGGCGGGCCCTGAAGCCCATCCCCATCGACTCGGTCGAGGTCGAACCGGATCTTGGACTCTGCACCAGGAACGGATGTGGACGCCGCGGCTGAGTCGCGCACAAGGGTCACAGCCAGGGCCCCGTCGGCCGTGCGAAGGGTCAGCCGCTCGCCCTCGAGCCGGAAGGTCGCTGCAGACCGCAATGCCTCCAGGTAACGGGCTTCCTGGTCCATCACTCCGTCCGGTTCGGCGCAGAAGCGGCGCGTTGCCCCGGGCGGGCCGATGGTGATCGACTCGTCAGCCGCCAGGTATTCTGCGAAGTACTGATTGCACCCGGCGCTGCCGGTCACCCGGCCGTCGTTACCAAAATGCGCAGTAATGCGTGTACCAGTGATAACGCTGACTACGGCCTGCCTGCCGTTGTTGTAGGCGATGACCTGCCAGGAGGTCCCGGCAAGGCCGCGGCGAGCCGTTTCGAACGCTGCTACCTCTTTCTCAGTGCTGTCTCGCAAACTCAGCCGATTGGCGTCGATGGCAAAGGATACGGCGCGCACCAAAGTCTCAGCGTAGGCGCTCGCGCGTCTCATCAGCGGCTCGCGACAGGCTGCCCTCGTTGTCGCCATCTCACTCGGGATGTGAATTGATGTGCCATCCACGGAGAATGAGCCCCGATAGCGGTTGCAGCCGTCAAAGCCACCCAGGGTCCCGTCCGCTTCAAAGCGGAGGGTCACTGCGGGCTGCGCGGGGTCGATTTCCTCACCCGCCAGAGCCACCAGGTTCCAGCTCGTGGCGGTGAGGGAGCCGCTGGTCGCACCATTAGCGCCGCCTCCACCAGTGCCCGATGCGCTTACACCGAACGCAATAAAACAAGACATAACGAAAAATCCTGCCAAACACCAATCGTTCATGTACCCAGTCCTCTGATTTCTGTATTCAATGCAAGGCACGCCCGCAGCCCCTGAGGGTTTGCTTTCCCCAGGTCACCACCACTGTCGACTCGAACGACTCGTCGCTCATCGAATCGCTGCAGGGGCGGCCAATGACCTCGACGATCAGCTCACCGGCATTCCAGCGCGTCGTGCGGGCTTGCTGGTCAATCATTGGCTGCGGCAGTGGCAGCTCGACTCGAGAGGCGCCATAATCGGCCACCAGCACGATGCGGCTCCCTGCCAGGATCTCCAGGTTCCATCCCGGCTCATTACCCACCGCCCGGAAGTCCGCACCGTCGAGCTTCGCTTTCTCCCAGACCGCACGCCGCCGGTCGTTCCGGCACCGCTGTAGTTCGCTGCCCGACTCGCCGAGTTGCGCCTGCTGACCGTCTATCCAGAGCTCGAAGGCGCCGTCGGAGTATTTTTTTGCCGCCGTCCTGCCCGGCACGGCTGGAAGCAGCAGGGTTCCTTTCGGGTGGAAGACCCAGGCCTTGGCCTCAGTGGCGCGTACCGTGTAGGCTGTTTGTTCGTCACACACCAAAACGTAGGTCTCCGCTTTGTGAGCCACAGCCGGTTCGGCATCCGTTAGCGGCTGCTCCGCGCCACAGGCCTCGATACCGGCCCGTGAGACCGATCGGACCTCGCGGACCACGATGGTCCCGTCGTAGTCCGCGGCAAATCCGCTCGCCGGGTGCTCGCTGAACGCCCCCTCGAGCTCGGCGTAGACAGCCTCGTAGGGTCGCCTGGCGAGGCGACGGTACGCCGTTTCCAGCTGCTGTTGCAGTGCCGCAGGCTCATGCACCCAAAAGACCCGGGTATCACCGCAAAGCTGAAGGCTGCGCGCTTCATGGCCAAGAACCAGAAGCCCGCGCAGCTCCTCCCCTGCCAGGTTACCGGCGCCAGTGAGCAACAATACAGTTAAAAACCACGTCAGCAGTCCCATGCAACTCTCCGCTACCGGTTATAGTGCCCATTGAGCGCTCGCGTATACCGACAGAACTGCTGCCGGGGACAGGCTCCTGGCGGACATAGTTTATTCGCATTCATGAACAGCGCACAGTCAGGTTGACCGACCGACGCACCTGCCCCATAATCTTACCAGTAAGATTATGGGGCAGCCCACAATGTCAGAACTCGCCACAACCAAAATGTCTTCGAAAGGCCAGGTCGTTATTCCCGAGGATATCCGCAAACGATTGGGACTTGAAGCCGGCTCGCAATTTGTCGTCGTCGCCGGGAAGGACGCTATCATACTGAAGACCATTTCTCCGCCATCGATGGATGAATTTGACAAGTTAATCAAGAATGCCCGGCGCCAGGCGCGCAAAGCCGGTATGAAACGAGCAGACATCAAAGACGCCATAGCTGAGGTGCGCGGTGGTCGGTGAAGGTCGTACCGGATACGAACGTACTGATCTCGGGTATCTATTGTGGCGGCATTCCGGGAAAAATACTCGAAGCTTGGGACGCTCGCCGTTTTCAGCTATTGGTGTCTACTGAAATTCTTCAGGAATACTTGAATGTCGCAG
>CBFDBP010000294.1:0-4036 GCA_965603065.1 uncultured Gammaproteobacteria bacterium | reverse complement strand
CCGTGCCGGCGGGTGGATCGGCTGCCGCCGCCTTTTTCATCATCGACACAGACAGTGAACCCGCCGCTGCCACACCGCCGACGGTGATACCGGAACGCCGGAGGAATGTTCGACGGTCCATGCCGGCATTCAGAATCGGGCTATCGACGTTGAGGGGGTTGGTGCCTCGTTGTTTTCTAACCAGCTTCATGGTCAAGCCTCCTGCGTTGGAGAATTACTACTTTGACAGCGTACACCTCGCCCGCGGCGAAAGCGACGCAATCTGTGTCTCAGTCCCTGAGCGTCCGGTAATACGCTTTGATGTGGGCGGTTTCCCGGTAACCCTGTGAAACAGCATCAGGATTCCCGTCTGCATCCGCCTGTTTGTCCACCAGCGGGCCCGCGAGGTGAGGCGCTGAGACCGCCGTCAGGGCTGTTACACCACCTGCCGCAATGACGCCTTTGAGAAACAACCTGCGGTCTGTTGTGTACTGAGCGGGTCGTCCTTTCATTTTCCTCTCCACTGAAAGCACAGCATGTCAACTGTAATGACTGCAGAATGCTTCATCAAGTTCACTATTCCGGCAACGAAAAATATTGCCTCTCTACATCCAGAAACCGTTGGCCCAGGCGGCCGACCGCTTTATAGAAAACGGCTGTTTCGGCTTCTTCCAGATCCACAAAAAAACGCCCCATCCACGGATCCAGATAGGTCGCGAAAAAAGCCGCCTGTCTTAAGGATAGCTCAGAATCGCAAATAATCATCCCCATCACTTCACACAATGCGGCGACATGATCTTCCGGCTCTGAAACACCGTCCTCCCGCTCTAATCCCAGTACAGCGAGCTCGTCACGCAACGATGCCAACAGTTTTTCCATCAGCAAGCCATGCACATACCATGACCCATAGGGCACCAGTTCGCCACGCCCCAAGCCTATAAATAAATTGAAGTATTCCTGTTCGACGCCTTGTGGCCCGGTATTCTCCGCCGCTGCGCGCAGCTGCTGCCAGGCGGAATGCATCGCAGTGCCGTCGCTCGCCTCAGACTCCAAATTACGTAGCAGTTCCAGCAGTGCCTGGTCGGGTGGCCCGGCCAGCAGCGCGGCCAGCAGCCGGTAAATATCGGCGCGGGCACGCTCTCCGCGTTCAAGATCCGCGCCGGCATGCGCCCCCTTCCCCTCTGTATTCACTTATTATCTCCAGGGGAAACACCGGCCTGACCAGCCTGTTCATCGCTGTAGATCGCCTTTACGCGGCAGTCATCGCACATGCCGATACGCGCCAGTGCATCACCACTGAACATGGGATGCCCCTTCATTTTCTGCGTGATTCGGTCAATCACGCTGCGCGTGGCGAACGCTTTACCACAACGAATACAGCAAAACGGTTCCTCTTCCTTGAGGACGCGCATCCGGTTGCGCTTGACAGCGTCGTACAGAAAACGCGGTGAAGCGGCGATGGCGTCCTCGGGACAGCTTCTGCAGCACAGACCGCATTGCACACAGTTGGCCTCAATAAACTTGAGCTGCGGCTTTTCATCCCCCGCCGACAAGGCATTGGCAGGACATTGTGACACGCAGGCCATGCACAAGGTGCATCGTTCGGCGCTGACCTCGACTTCACCAAACGGGGAGCCCGCCGGCAGAGAAACCAGCGGCCGCCGTGCCGGTGCCTGTTCATACAGATGGTCTACGGCAAGACGGATGACGGTACGTTTCTCATCCAGCGCCGCAAACTCGGCATGCTCGGGCGCGAATACCGCTAAGCAGCTGTTGAGCAACTGCAACAGCGCCTCGGTATCCGGGCCGCTTATCTGCAGCACATCAGCGGGATAACCCATACCTTCCAGAATGACCCGGGCAATATTCATCTGTGTCGCGATGGCCGTCATCACAGAGGCGGGCAGACCCGGGGTAGCCAGCAGCCACAGCGCTGACGCACCGTAAGCCAGCGCTGCAAGCCAGCTGTCCATACCCGCGCTGCCCAGTTCCTCAATCTCGAACGGAATGACGTTTTCAGGCAATTGCTGCGCCACGGCCTCAAGCCGTCGGCGGCCATCCTCAGCATCATGCAACAGTAATACCGCCTCGGTCCCGCCTTCCTCCCGGTAGGTCTTCAACAGGGTGCGCAGCCGTTGCAGGGTGTCGCCGAGCTGCGGGTAGCCATAACTGATGGCGCCGGTGGGGCATACCGTAGCGCAACTTCCCGCGCCCTGACACAGCTTCGGGTCCACCTGAATGCTGTCGCCAATGGAAATAATGGCATCGCTTGGACAGCTATCCAGGCAGCGCGTACAGGCGGTGATACCGCTTCTGCCATGCGCACATATCGATGCGTCATAGCGAAAATACCTTGGTTTCTCGAATTCACCTACCAGCGTCGGAAGTTCCTGCAGTGCCTGTTGCAGCGCAGCGGCATCAGCCGGTGCGTAATAACCGGGCGGCGGAATCTCGCTACGCAGCAGCGGGGGTCTGCTCAGATCAAGCACCAGATCAAAGTGTCCTTCAGTTTTGCCTGTCGCCGCCTGCAAAGCGGCCGTTGCGGCCGGCGACGCCATCTGAAGTCTGAACTGCCCCAGGTGACCTGCAAGCGATGTCACCGTACCCCGTATGAACGCAGTGCTTGCTGACCCGGCGGCGCCGGATTGACCTTGTTCCGGCACCAGCACCGTGCACGCCAAGCTGCCCCCCTCCTTGACCTGTTCAGCAGCCGCCAGTGCTTCCGCTTTCGCGCCAACAATGAGAAGCGTACCGGCTGACCGGTATGATACTGCCGCAACAGGCTGACACTCTAATGAAGCGGCAGCGGCGCATGCCGCGCTGCGTGCAAGTCCGTTGCCGGTTGTGGATGAAAGCCTGGACAGCAGATTCAGTTCCCCGCCATTCATCGTGATGTACGTTCGGCGCGCAGTCTGCCGCCGCTAGCCCTGTTCACGGTGCTTACCTTCATCACTGGATGCAGCATCCCCTGCTTCGCCCACCATCCCGTCCGCCACATCGCTTTGCACCGCTTCAGCTTCGCTCTCCACATCCACCTGAGCCGGCTCTGACGCAGCCTCGGTCGCATCTGCCGCCTGTCTCTCACGGAGCAGCATGCGCTCCATTTCACGGGTGACAATATCCCCGAGCTTGGCAAACTGCGTGAAATCATCGTCATAGTCGTCCAGACCATCGGGCACATGAAAACCAGGCAGATGAAAAAGCTTGCGCAACGCCTGTGCCCTCAACTGTTCGCTGACCCCGGGTGACATGAAAACCGCAAAATCACTCCTTTCATCCAGCGAATCCACCGGGGGCATATCCGCATCGGTCAGTTCCCGCTGCGGCGCGGTCTGTTGCAAATCGTCTGTTGCCGGCGGTTCGCCGGACCATGTTTGCGGACCGGGAGCCGACGGATGTTCCTGATTCCGGTAGCCGGCCTGCTTGCGCCGCGACCAGCGCGCCAGAAAACCCTCGTCACCGTCGCTCCGCTCAAACCCGGTGTCCGGATCAGCGTCTTCCGGATCGATCACTGTCAGCCTCCTTCCAGTTATCCCGCTTGCGTTTCTTTCTTTTCTCCGGGAGGTAATTTTCCAGCACATACTGTTCAACCCAGCGATACAGTTCGGCTGGCATTGCCACGGACTCCACCACTTCATCCGCCTCCATGTAGGAAGCGGCCTCATCATAACTCAGGGTGGCGATGAATGGTCTAAGCGGCTCCGATTCCTGCTGGCTGCAGATAACGAAGACCCGTGGAGTATCACTGACAATATTGAAATAGTAACTCTCGGCATCATCCCTGTGCAGTTCTACACTCAAACCTGTCCATAGATATTGTGTGCCTTCAGTGGCTGCATGCAGCGGCTGCCGGTGGATTCCATCCCCGCCAGCAGACCCGCCTGCTACCAGCCCTGTCACTTTCCAGTAGCCACTTTCCCAGCGACTGTCGCAAGTATTCTGAAAGCCCACTATAATCGAGACAGGAAAGACCTTCTCCATTATCAACACCTTCAAATCAGACCCGGATAACAATAAAGTACAAATATAGTCCTAAATTGACCGACATACTAATGAG
>CBFDBP010000293.1:0-4067 GCA_965603065.1 uncultured Gammaproteobacteria bacterium | reverse complement strand
GATGCAAAAAAAGCAAACCGATTCCTGATCGGACTGCTGGAAAATGATTGCTGCAGTTTCGATCAACTGCTGCCGTGGATACGCAAGCATGCGATAGAGCTATAGCAGCATTGGACGCCGAGTGCGTTTACATAGGCTTAACGTTTCTGCGATTCTTCAGCGTCTTTTTCGGGTTTACATCGGGCTGCATTCAGAATTTCTCTATCGGTTGCGCGACTAAGTCCAATATCGGAAACATGCTGAACGTCCCAGCCGGAGATATCTAGATGCTTTACCGTTGTATGCGGAAATCCCTGGTCGAGTAGCAACCGTATCAAGCTGCACCAAGGGAAATCACTTGATCATCAAGATTGTCGGCCGCGAACTCCAAGGCCTGCTGAATATCCTCATCTTCAAGTCCAGGATACTCGGCTTTCAACTCATCACGATCCATATACAATGCAACGGCCTCAACGACCCGGCGCACATTAATTCTCATGCCCCGAATACAGGGTTGCCCATTCATGATTTCTGGATTAAGTGTAATAGGTCGTACTTCTGAGCCATATATCCCCCCTTGCTGAAACGCTGGTTTAAACAAAGACGAAAACGCCGTCGGCTAAACAGAAAATAGCATAGCTGACAAGATCACGTACAGCCAGACTATACAATCTATATGGCTGATCTAGTTTCCACCGGTTGAATATCAAATAACGGCTTGAATTTAAACAGTGGGGGTCAGGTCTTGCAATGAAACACTCACCGTACTGTATGCACACCAAAGTAATCTGCGATCTGTCTGAGTGTATATTGCCCGGTGTCACAGGCCTGCTTCATCGCCTCCTGTTGGGAGTTGGCGTGAGTTGTATATCGTATGCCTATGTCAAGGGCGCGTGTCGTAGAAGGCATCCTCACATCACTCGGGGCTAGTAGGGGCCAATGTACCCCGGCATGCCTCTCGCTTCCGGCGACCTGGCCCACTGCATGGCCATATCAATGAGGTCCTTGCGCTGGTCCTTCACGTGCGGGAGGAGGTCCTTGGGGCGTATCGGCCCTCCGCCATTGTGGTCATACAGGTAGACCAGGCGGGCTTCATGCATCGCTTTCCAGAAGTGATAACCCTTCAGGCTGGCAAAATTGTGCAGCACGGTGACAGCAACGCGGGCGTTCTTGGTGTCTATACCCGCCTTGTTCTTGCCCTCGGCCGTCTTCCATAAGGCATTGGCCAGATGGTGATGGTCGGTGAGATAGAACTTGCCACCGTTGCCGATGACGATTGGAACCGGATGCACGATCAGGTAATCCTTGAGGTCAGCCTTCGTCTTCGCGCTATACCTGGCCACCTTATCGTTGACCTCGTCGAGACCCACCGCATTCTGCGTCGGTGTGAGTGCAGCCACCTTCAATTGGCAACGGACGCCTATCGGCGTTTTTGACGTACATTCTTCCAGATCAAGATCCATCATTATCTCCTCAGGCGTCAGAAAATGCGTGCCGGGTACTTAGGCCCTGGCGTTTCCGCCGGTTTCCTCGTGAAAGGCTTTCAGCAGCTCATCACCGCTGGTAAAGAAGGCGTCCTTTCCGACCAGATCGGTGATCTCCAATCGGTCGAGTTCCGCCTTGACGTCATCTGCGACCGCCACGAACACCAGGCGGATGCCCTGTTCCTTCAAGGTGCCGTAGCTGGAGCGCAGGGTGGCGGCAGCAGAGAAGTCCACATCGTCGATCGCTGCGGCATCGATGAGGAACAGAAAGCCCCCCTGCCATCAAGGCAAGCACTCCCGCCAGCGCCACGTATTCATCGGAGCCAACCGAGGCGAGCCCGACGAAACCGGCGGCGAGAATGGCCGCGGTGGCGGAATCGGCGCCGACCACCAGATGCCGGGACGAACCGAAGAGGGCGAACAGGGCCATCGGGATCAAAATTGTATAGAGCCCGGTGATCACCGGGGTGCCGGCGATCTTGGTGTAACCCATCACCTCCGGGATGGCCAGCGCGGCCAGGGTGAGGCCGGCGATGAGCTCGGTCGGGATCTGAGAGGCTTTGATCGGTAGCACACCCTGCAGAATCGGCAGGCGGAAACCTTCGGATTTGTTGTTTGCTGTTGTCATGGGATTCTCCTGCTAAGTAAGTACCATTGGGGTCTGTCCCCGCTTTCCAAGCTATCCGGTTTCGTCGGCCATCAGATCGGCCACCTTTTTGTAGCGGTTCAAGTCGTATATCCCCGCTTCAACCGGGTTGTTCCGTCGCATGTAGTCGACAAACCAGTGAAAGTTCGACCAGATTTGCGGATGGGTCCTGGACAGGCCGTAGCGACTGACCAGCGCCATGAACTGCTCACGGCTGCGCACAGCATGTAAGGCAGCGCTGAACGACTCGATGCTGCCCAAGGGTACATTGAACATGAAATTGGGGTAACTGCCCAGCAGCCCGCGGTAGACCGTAAGCGTATCCTTCTCCGGCTCCCGGCGTTTTTCTTCATCGAGCATAAAGGCGACATTGGTGTGCATCTTGTTGCGCACCAGCGTATAGGCCAGGTCCTGGTCCGGCTTGCCTGTGCTGACCCGAATGAAGCTGACATCCGGCATGAAGTCAATGAAACCCATGGCATCCAGTGAGGCGGGCTTCGAAGCCAGGCTCTGCAGGCTCGTCTCCGCCTGTCGCTCCGCGGTGCTCGCGTCTGACCGGTAACAGGGCGGCTGCGTACAGCGGTTGAGCGCATCCGCGGGGCCGGCCGCCGACTTGAGGCGCGCGGCGATCAGCGACACAAACTCGGCTTTCGGGTCTGAGGTCCGATACGCTATCTGCACCGGCAGGTCCTCGTTGACGACTTCATAGCTGTCGGTGATCTTTAACTGCGCCGTTGTGCCCTGGTACCAGGCATTGCGCATGGCGCTGCGGACCTCAGGCGGCATGAAATGCAGGAAATTATTCTCACCGCCGGAGCGGATCAGATCGAAATACAGGCGTGTCTCTGCCTGGTGGGCCGCGGTCCCGAACACATTGAAATTCACCACCAGCTCATAATAGGTGCGCTCCAGCATGGGGTAGTCCATCACCCAGAGGGTTTTGGAAACGGCGCCCGCGAACCCTTTCACAACGGAGGCATTATCGAAATGCCTGAACACGGTCAGCGCCGCATTGGTATTGGTGCCCTCGCCATCCCAGATGTCATCCAGTGACGGGCCTTCCGGTTGATACTCCCGGTAGTACTTGCCTCGCAGACGTATGTATTCATTACGTTCATGTTTACGGTATGCCCAATCCAGGCCCAGCTCGATCAGGCGCCCCTCCTCGCGGGTCAGCACCAGGTGGGGCTGGACCCTGGCCAGATAGGCCGGATCGGTCACCGACAGGTCCGCATCCGGGTCCTGAAACAGGACATAGAACTGATCATCGATGACGTCAGTGGCAACCTGTCCGCGGCACACCGGGCCACGAATGAAGGTCATCACGAAATATTGGGCCGTATCGAGCATGAACTGATAGCGCGCCTTGGCCGGAATCGCGGTAAAGGTTGCGAAGGGGTTAAGCGCATGCTTGGGCGAATAGTCCGGCAGCTGCGCAACATCCCAGTCCGGTGCCAGGAACAGTGTCTCGAAGCGGCGCAGCTTCGCTTCACTCAGCGGATAGGTGATATGGGTCTTGTGAACAATCGTGCTCTCTATCTTTCTCAGGCGGTAATAAAACGGCTGGCCGGGATCATCATTCGGGCGCAGCGTAGGGATAATCCGGAGGGGTTCTCCCGTGGGCGTACTGGAGCGCACCAGCTGGAAGAAATTCCCGCTGTCCAGGTCGTCGAAATAAATATGCGCCAGAAATAAATGTTCATACAGGTAACGGAAGACCAGCTGGTTTTTCAGCGTTGTCTGGTTGAAAAATGCTTCCCAGTGGCGGATCTGCACTTGTTCCTCAGTCACAGGCGGGGACGGCTTTTCGTCGATGACGGCGCCTTCCCTGATCCATTGCTGCAAGGTCTCGTATTCGCCATCGCTCAGCCCGGTGATCGCCAGCGGCATGCCTTGCAGCGGTTTTTTCTGCGCGTATTTATCAAACTCCGAGGGCAGCGAACATTCGTTCTTGCGTT
>CBFDBP010000292.1:0-4077 GCA_965603065.1 uncultured Gammaproteobacteria bacterium | reverse complement strand
TAACAACTTTTTGCCCGAACCAGCACGCATCAGGGCTACCAGCTCAATCGGCATCAAAGCGGGCTGTGACAAAACCAGGGCTGCAGGGGATGGTAATCGTATTGCCGTTGATCACAACCCCGCTACCACCTGTCTCCTGCCAGGAATCCACCTCCAGCAGCCAATAAACACGACCATCAAGCCGGCATGGATAAACCACACCCCGGTCGCGGGTAGCACAGATAAAATTATACAACCGCTTCGCCGACCAGGTAACACTGACCGCGTAATCGCATGGCGACGGAAAACCCTGATAACTGGCGTAACCCTCATTCTGAGGAGAGCCGATCAAGCCGTCCCGTCTGAAATTGCTCAATGTCTGGACAAGTAATTCGCTGCCTGCCTCTGCCAGCAATACACTCGCCCGCTGAACAGAAACCCCATTGGGCATAGTCATCGTGGTTTGCGCAACAATATCGCCGGCATCAAGTTGCGACGACATCCGATGCAGGGTGATACCGAATTCTTCCACGCCGGCCCTGAATTGCCAGAACAAGGGCGTTGGCCCGCGGTAGGCCGGCAATAGCGAGGGATGCAGGTTGAAACACCCCATAGCCGGGATCGACAGTACAGGATCGGGTAGTTTGCGGGCAAAACAGGACACAACAATGATATCCGGTGAGTACTTGCCTATTTCACCCAAACTTCGCGACCAAGGGCCTGACAGTTTGATGACCGGAATATTGTGTAACCGGGCGAGGGGCGCAATGGATCCCTCATTCCCGATCATGACGGGAATCCTCTGATCCTCCAAAGCCGACTTATTGTCCGCCTCCAATGCGATGGCGGTTACGGGCTGTCCCGAATCCAGTAGTGTTCGCAGAGGGATGAATGACAGCGGGCCGGATGAGCCAATGTAAAGAATCTTCAACAAAGCGGTAAACAATTCGAGGTTGAATGCGCTTAAAAGTAGTGCCCGGCTAAAAAATAATCATATCAGACCCAGGTATCACAATGTGGAACAGGAGGCCCCATGTTGAAACAACGGACTGACGGCTGAGCGGCTGCACAAGCAAGGTGGCAAATGCTTGCCACCTGCCCCGGCAAAATAACACCCCGCTGCCGCAGCAGTTCAACTGCCACTTTAGATATATCATTTATAACAATCAGTTACACTCTATCAGGCAAACCTAATCCATGCCGGAACGAAACTTGCGTAGTCCGGTGTATTGTTTGACGCCATCTTGAGAAGGGATGGTTTAGTGCAGTGAAACACTGGGAGCAGATATGAATCAATCGACAGTTTTAGGCTTGCTTGGCGGCTTGGTTTTTCTGATGGCGATGATTTTCATGTCGCCGGACAGCGTCACAGCGTTTTTCAATATTCCGGGGTTTATTGTGGTCATCGGGGGCACGCTGGCAGCTACCCTCGTCAGTCGACCGATCAACGATGTCTACAAAGTGTTGCGCACCCTGCCAGGCTTATTCAGGGAAGAAGAGGATACCATTGAAGCGGATATCACCCAGTTGCTTCGCTTCGCAAGCTGTTACCGTAGCGGCAATCTTCGGGCAGCGGAACGTGAACTGGCCACGATTGGCAATCCCTTCCTGTCTTCCGGCCTCCAGCAGGTGATTGACGGGGCTCCACTGGAAGATTTGAACAAATCGATGCAGTGGCGGATGTCCGGTTTGCGCAGCCGTGACCAGGGGCAGACACAAATACTCTATGCCATGTCGGTATTTGCACCGGCATTCGGTATGCTGGGCACACTGTTTGGTCTGGTGCATATGCTCTCCGGACTCGGTAACAGCGGTCTGAACGAGATTGGCGTCACCATGGCGTTTGCCATGATCACCACGGTCTATGGAATAGTCGCATCCAACCTGCTATTCAAGCCGCTGGCTATCAAGATGGAGCGCCGCACCAACCAGCGCCTGATGCGAATGAACTCCTTGAGGGAAGGTATTCTGCAGGTTTATGGAAAGCGGCACCCAACGCTGATAAAGGAAACACTGGATGCATTCTATGCACATCATCAGGTTCAGGTATCAACGCACAGTCATCTTGAACTGGTAAAAGCCTAGCCCCACGACGCCATTCCGCCCATAATGATATACGGACCGGCAAGGCCTCAAATACCGTCACCTCCGTCCCTGACGGTCAATGACGCAACAGCGGCGCTCGACTGTGACGCAGAGACAGGGTCAGGCGCAACCCAGCAGGATGCCTGGCTGGTGAGTTTCATCGATATACTGATACTGCTGCTCGCCCTGTTCGTGTTGTTGCTGACTCACCAGCAGGACGGAACGGACCCGAAGGAAAAATCCAGCCAGGGCACAGCTGACCCGCTGATAGAGACTGTTTCCGATACGGAGCCCTTCAGACTGGTGCTCGAACCACCGATCCTTTTGTCTGCGCTGGAGATTGCCCCGGAGATTTTCGACATCGAGGATGAATTGGCCGGCGCTTCCAGTGCCAGCGCAAACAATCCCGAACCGGTAGAGACCAATCCGCCCCAGGCGGAGCTGGCCTCGAAGCCAGTGATACCTGCAGCACCCACAGCGGAAGACACAGCTCACAGCATCGAGCCGTCAACGACTACCGATGCAGGCAGCATTGACGAGATACCGGCTGAACTGCAGGCGGTGCAGTCACAGCCGGCCGCGGAGACCAATGACACAAAGCTGACCAACCCCGACCCGATGGAAGTATTCCTCGACAGCTTCAATAACAGCGAGCTGCGTGATCGGGTTGAACTGAGCGTTCATGGCGGTGGTGTGAATCTGGAGATCAGCGACAGTATACTGTTCATGCCTGCCAGTGCTGCTCTGACGCCCAGCGGCACGGCCATGCTGGGAGAACTGGCAAACGCACTGAAGGCGCAATCTTACCAGCTGTCTATAGAAGGACACACGGACAATATTCCCATTCAGACAGCGCGCTTCCCGTCAAACTGGGAGCTCTCTACGGCACGCGCCGCCATCGTTGCACGCCATCTTGTCAAGCGGGGTATCTCCGCCAAGCGCATACGCGCTATCGGTTATGCGGACACCCGCCCTCGCGCTGATAACCTGACGCCGGAAGGTCGAGGCAGGAACCGGCGCGTATCCCTCGTCCTGCAGCTACCCTCCGGACACTCCTGAGTGGAAGTCATACGGACAGGAAAGCCCGGCATTACGACGGTGACTGACCCCGGGACATTATTCTCTCCTGCGCCACCCTGCCCGGGCGGCAATCCGGTTCTGATAAAGCGGACTCGCAGCTCATACACTCTGATCCAGATTGCCGTCGCGATTTTCCCTACCGGCGATGGCATCGATCTGCGCTTCTTCCTGCCTGAGCCGGCCCAGAATCTCTTCACGCCTGCTGTTCATTAGCCGGTCGGTTTCCTCATCGCTCAGGGACAGGTCTTTCTCCGTTGAAATAAAGTGCGCAAAAATGATTTCGACAGCCGAAATCAGTTTGCTCTGGATTTCGTAGGCATAGGAATTGTCGTTCATCAGCGATGTTGCCATATCCGAGGTAATTTTCTGTTCCCGGATAAGTTTGTCGAGAGTCCCGTTGGCGATAATATCCTGCTCCTCCAGGGCGAGACTGAATCGCTTGAGTGCTTCGATTTTCCCGCTTGGGCTGGTCTGTTCCTCGATGGTAAACAGCGTTCTTAACAGCAGGGCGATGTTCAGGCGGATCGCGTTGTATTCACGCTTCACGTATTTGTTCTCAGAACACATATAGCGATCGATGTTGGCCTGCATTTCCTTGATCAGCTTGATGGCATTGACGATCTGCCAGTTCGCCCGTTTCATGTGACTCAGCCTGTCCAGTTGCCCGGCATCCATGTGCTGTTCCGCCTGCGTGGAGAAATCGATGATGGCGCTGTACAAAGGCTTGACCTTGCGTTGATAGAGATCATCGACATCGACATCCATAGTATCTGTACAGCCTGCGACAACGGCATTGATATCGCTGCTCGATGTAATATCCCTGCGGTGCAGATTCAGGCCATGCGCCAGTATTTCAAAGGCGTTGAACGCCATATGCACGGTTTCTCTGGAAATGACCTCGAGCGCCGTATCGGGAAACTCCAGTGCCGATTT
>CBFDBP010000291.1:0-4095 GCA_965603065.1 uncultured Gammaproteobacteria bacterium | reverse complement strand
TCCTGGCCATCTGCGTCTTTGGGCTTGCTACCCTTACCCCGCTTTGCCGGTGTCAGGAGCCTGTCCGAGAATAGCGATCGTAGCGAGGGCAGGCTCTAGCGCACGGTGCTTGCTGTTCGGAGCAAATACGCCGTGAAATCGCGTCAGGTTGACCCGGGGCCTGGGCACCAGAGCGGCTAGCTTGGCGATGAAGTCCACGGGCTCGAAGATGACATGGGTGGTGCCATCCCGATACGGCGTTTTCAGCTCATACCGAACTTTTCCCTGATTTGTCAGTGACAGCCGCTTTTCGGATATGGCCGGGCGGGTGATATATCGGCACAGGCGTTCCAGTTTGTCTCCTTTATTGGCCTTGGCCGCTACCCCCGCATGCAGCGAAAAACCAGACGCCTGGCCCGCACTGCCACTGAGCCGAAAGTACGCGTTTACGTCAGGTGCGCCCCATAAATCTAATGTATCGTTGTTGAATTCGCCTGGACGGCAAAAAACGACCCACTATCGCCGTTCCCGATACTTCTGGGTATGTCTCGAATGTACTGTAAGCAGACCTTTATGGACAGGTGGAGTGGACGGTGATTTAAGAACCCAAACGGAAGTACAGCTTTTCATCCCGGATGTGTCAGGAACGTACTGAAGCAGGTCTTTGGTCTACTAGACACTGCCTAACCGTCTGGCTATATTTCATCTACTCCTGATAGACGAACATACAATGCCTGGAGACCGATGGCATTATCGAAAAGTCCCAAGACCCGGAAAACAAACGCCGCTATCTGTACCGCCTGACGGACAAGGGACTCGATCTGGCACCGGTACTGCTGGAGATGATGCGATGGAGTGCGAAGTACGATGCAGATACCGGAACCCCGCAAGAATTACTCGATATGCTTGAAAATGACATGGAAGGATTACTTAAAAAAGTGCGCGAGGGGATGCAAATTTGAGCAGGCTCGCAGCGTCTAAAACCATTTAAATGTCAAGCGCGGGTTCACGGGAATTTAAAATGCAGTCCATAATCTCCATATCGAATCTGTCCAAGACCTACGCCAGCGGCCATCACGCCCTGAAGGGCGTGACTCTGGACATCGCACCCGGTGAAATCCTGGCGCTGCTAGGTCCGAACGGCGCCGGCAAGACCACGCTGATCTCGATTATCTGTGGAATTGTCAATGCAAGTTCGGGCTCGGTGACGGTGGGGGGCCATGACATCGTTGCAGGCTACCGTGCCACGCGCAGCATGATCGGCCTGGTACCGCAGGAACTCTCGCTCGGCGCCTTCGATACAGTGTGGAACACGCTGTGTTTCAGCCGCGGCCTGTTCGGCAAAAAGTCCAACCCGGACTATCTCGAGCGGCTGCTCAAGGACCTGTCGCTGTGGGGGAAGAAAGACAGCGAGCTGATGACACTGTCGGGCGGTATGAAGCGGCGCGTGCTGATCGGCAAGGCCCTGTCGCACGAGCCCTCGGTCCTGTTCCTGGACGAGCCCACGGCGGGCGTGGACGTGGAATTACGCAAGGACATGTGGACGCTGGTACGGCGCCTGCGCGAGTCCGGCGTCACCATCATCCTTACCACGCACTATATCGAAGAGGCCGAGGCAATCGCCGACCGTGTGGGCGTCATCAACGACGGTGAACTGTTGCTGGTTGATGACAAGCTGGCATTAATGCATAAACTTGGCAAAAAGCAACTGATCGTCGAGCTGGAGGAGGCCGTGAGTGCCTTGCCCGGTGCGCTGGCACCCTGGGCGCTGGACCTGTCGGCCGATGGCGGCCGGCTTACCTATACCTATGACCCTCACAATACACGCACTGGCATCAGCGGCTTGTTGCAGGCGATCAGGGAGGCCGGTCTGGTTCTGAAAGACCTGAAAAGCACGCAAAGTTCTCTGGAAGAAATATTCGTCAACCTGGTGAAAGCCAAATCATGAACATGTACGCCGTCAGGGTGATCTACAAATACGAAATGCTGCGCGCCTGGGAGACCCTGCTGCAGAGTTTCGCCTCGCCGGTGCTGTCCACTTCGCTTTACTTCGTGGTGTTCGGCTCGGCCATCGGGTCGCGCATCGAGCAGATCGAGGGTGTACCCTACGGTGCCTTCATTGTGCCCGGGCTGATGATGCTGGCGCTGCTGACCCAGAGCATTTCCAACGCCGCCTTTGGTATTTACTTTCCCAAGTTCACCGGCACCATCTACGAAGTCATGTCCGCGCCGGTATCCTTCTTTGAAATCGTGCTGGGCTATGTGGGGGCCGCGGCGACCAAGTCCCTGATCATCGGCCTGATCATCCTGGCGACAGCCGGATTCTTTGTGCCCCTCGAGATCGCCCATCCAGTGTGGATGATGGGATTCCTGATCCTGACCTGCATTTCTTTCAGCCTGTTCGGGTTCATCATCGGGCTTTGGGCGGACAATTTTGAGAAACTGCAACTCATCCCGCTGCTGATTATTACGCCGCTGGTGTTTCTCGGCGGCAGCTTCTACTCGGTTAGCATGCTGCCACCTGCCTGGCAGACAGTCACGTTGTTCAACCCGGTGGTTTACCTGATCAGCGGGTTTCGCTGGAGTTTTTTCGAAGTCTCCGACGTGAGCGTGGGATTGAGCCTGTCCATGGTCCTGGTGTTCCTAGTCGCCTGCCTGCTCGTCGTGTGGCGGATGTTCAAGACCGGGTATCGATTGAAGCAGTAGGCTGTTTATTGGGCGTGTATAGATTCTATGTTACTCGGTAAGGGTGCGCAGGTGAGCCTCATCTTAAAACCTAAGCTATAATAAACGCAGTCCGGAGGATACGGCGCAGACGTGGAAACAGCGACCGGAAACCGGGCAGGAATCGGTCATGAACCAAGAGATCAGGTGAGTGTTGCCTGGAGCCGTTGTAGAGAACTTGCTGTTTTATAAGCAGGCTGTCGGCGAACACGGCCTTTTAGCGCCGCCGGGTCCGGGCAGTATGGTGATCTAATGAGCATCCAGACCATTACTAACTATATCCGTGTATCAGATAGGCGCTTATAAGAAGAATAAACACCCCTTTTCCTAAAATCCAGACGTGGTGTGCAGTCGTTCCATTGCTGACGAACCTGTGGTCCGCAATAATAGGATCTCAGTCTTTATGAGAACATAGTTACCATCATTTGACGCCATACCCCGCTAAGCTGAGCCAACGTGAAACTCACGTGAAAGGCAGCAGTCAATTCCTGTCATTTCGAGTCTTTTCCAGTCATAATTACGCGGGGCAAGCGTGCTTAAACTATTGATTTTAAGAGATGGCCAGTATAGGCATCTGGATTCACACGGCAGGGGTCACTGGTTCGATCCCAGTATCGCCCACCAATCAAATCAATCAGTTGGAAACCACGCCACCCCTGGAATGGGTTTCCAACTGATTATTTGTCACAGCGTTGTCACACTCGTTCGCGAACGAGCGGAGTGTGGCAATGGCATCCTTCCGAAAACGCGGCCCCTATCAATGGCAGGCACAGGTCCGGAAAAAGGGCCAGTCCCTGCAGACCAAGACCTTTGAGACACGTGCTCAAGCCGAGCAGTGGGCACGCGCCATCGAAGTCGAGATGGACAAGGGTGTGTTCGTCTCCCGAGCCGAGGCCGAATCCACTACGCTCGAGGAACTGCCCCTCCTCGCTGCGGGGTCTCCTCGTCGAGTCGGTTTTCTGTCGTCTCTGGCAACCTTCGACGACAGGACAGGAGGGCTTCCCTGGGTAAGACGCACCACCTCCCCATATCCCGTCCGGCTTCATGTCAGTTTGGTTCTCCGGATATCAGGTCTCGCTCTATCTGGCCTGCTCGACCTCCTCACCAACACCATATAGCCGGTTCGCTGTTCGCTACGTACACAGGTTCTGCCTCATGCTTCCTTCAAACACCCCACTTTCTGGTAATGCCCTTGCCTTGTTGGCGTCGTCCTTCCGTCCGGTAACGGCGGACCATCATGTTCCAGACTCTCGCCGGGAACGGCGGCCTGTGCGTCATGCCAGGCACACCAGAAAACCCCGCTGTGGCGGGGCTCCTGATCGGCAACCGTCGGCCAAATAGTCACTCGCCATCGCGCGGAGCTTCATCAGAAGCGGACATTTGCAGACGGCC
>CBFDBP010000290.1:0-4135 GCA_965603065.1 uncultured Gammaproteobacteria bacterium | reverse complement strand
TCCCGACATCCTGCTCCCAAAGCAGGCGCGCTACCAGACTGCGCTATACCCCGAAAACCCCGGTTAAAACACTACCCGAGCTTATTCCAGCCGGAACGGGCCGGCGATGATACGTTTACACTGAACAATCGTCAACGTTCTAAGGGCGTTAGTATACCAAAAATCCGGTTGTGTGCTTGTTCGGCCCATCGCCGCGTGCGAAAATTCCCGCCCCGGTGGAATCGAGTGGGTCCAAGTGGCCCAACAACAGTTATGAGCGCCCGCATCATTGACGGCAAGTCCATTGCCGAGAACGTTCGACAGCAGATCAAGCACAGCATCGATGAACGGCTCGCCGCCGGTAAACGTCAGCCGGGCCTGGCGGTGGTCCTGGTGGGCAACGATCCGGCGTCGGAAATCTATGTGCGCAACAAGCGGCAGGCCTGCGAGGAGTCCGGAGTACTGTCCCGTTCTTACGATCTGGCGGAGGAAACCTCCCAACAACAGCTTCTGGATCTTATCGACGCATTGAATGAAGACCGGCAAATTGACGGCATTCTGGTACAACTGCCCCTGCCTGGACACTTCAACGCCGAAACCATCATTGAACGTATCCGCCCGGACAAGGATGTCGACGGGTTCCACCCTTATAATGTGGGTCGGCTGGCACTGCGGATTCCACAGCTGCGTCCCTGCACGCCCTGCGGCATCATGACCCTGCTGGACAGCACCGATGAACCCTATTACGGGCGTGAAGCGGTGGTAGTTGGCGCATCCAATCATGTGGGTCGCCCCATGGTGCTGGAACTTCTGCTGGCGGGCGCTACCACCACCTGTTGCCACCGCTTTACCAGTGACCTGGAATCACATGTACGTCGTGCGGAAATCCTGATCGTGGCCGCCGGCAAGCCCGGTCTGGTACCGGGCGAATGGATCCGGCCGGGCGCAACGGTTATCGACGTCGGCATTCATCGCACTGAAAAGGGCCTGATCGGTGATATTGCCTTCGAGCCGGCCAGCCAGCGCGCCGCCTGGATCACACCCGTACCTGGCGGTGTGGGCCCCATGACCGTGGCAACCCTGTTACAGAATACGCTGCATGCAGCCAATTCACTGCACGACGGATAATCGCGGGCTGGCGACACAATGCCGCTGACCGAAGCCCGCTCAGTCCCGGCGCCAGAGCGTACCGCCGCTACCATCTTCGAGCACGACCCCCAACTCGGTGAGCTGAGCCCGGATACGGTCAGCCTCCTGCCAGTCCCTGTCGGCGCGGGCCTGTTCGCGCCGGGCAATCAAGGCATCGATCTCCTGGTCACTGGGTCCCTGCTGACTGTCGCTGTGCCGGCTACGTAAATAGGTCTCCGCATCGGACTGCAGCATACCCAGCCGTCCCGCCAGTACCCGCAGCGTATTCGCCAGCCCGGCCGACTCGCCGTCACCCTGTTCGCGTGCGCGGTTCATTGCCCGGGTCAGTTCAAACAGTACCGCCAGGGCTTCCGGTGTATTGAAGTCGTCGTTCATCGCCGCCTGAAAGCGTTGCTCGTAGTCCGCTTCCGGATCGCTGCTCTCAGCCACCTCACAGTCGCGTAATGCTGTATACAAGCGCTGCAAGGCACCGCGCGCCTTGTCGAGATTTTCATCGCTGTAATTCAAGGGGCTGCGATAGTGACTGGACAGGATGAAATAGCGGATCTCCTCGGGCTGGTAGCGTCGCAGGATCTCGCGCACGGTGAAGAAGTTACCCAGCGACTTGGACATCTTCTCCTTGTCCACCTGCACAAAACCGTTGTGAACCCAGTAATTTACAAAACGTTCGCCATTTGCGGCCTCGGACTGGGCGATTTCGTTTTCATGATGGGGAAACTGAAGATCCATACCTCCACCGTGGATATCAAAATGCGCGCCCAGACATTCGGTGGACATGGCTGAACATTCGATATGCCAGCCGGGGCGGCCATCACCCCAGGCCGAGGGCCAGCTGGGCTCTTCGGGTTTGGCGGCTTTCCACAACACGAAATCCAGCGGGTCGCGTTTGGCCTGTTCGACATCCACGCGCGCACCGACACGTAATTCATCAACGCGCTTGCCCGACAGCTGACCATAGTCACTGAACTTGCCGACCGAATAATAGACGTCACCGTTTTCACCCTGATAGGCGTAGCCCTTATCGATCAGCTTCTGGATCATGCCCAGTATGTCGTCCATCGATTCGGTTGCCCGCGGCTCGAAATCCGGGCGCAGCACACCCAGCGCATCGGCGTCCTGGTGCATGGCGCTGATAAAGCGTTCGGTCAGTTCATTGATGGGCTCGGCGTTCTGCTGGGCACGTGCAATGATCTTGTCATCGATATCAGTGATGTTCCGCACGTAGGTCACGTCATAACCCAGGCTGCGCAGATGCCGGACAATCACGTCAAACACCACCAGTACCCGCGCATGCCCCAGATGACACAGGTCGTAGACGGTCATGCCGCACACGTAAATGCGCACCTTGCCAGGCTCAATCGGTACAAATTCCTCTTTTTGGCGTGTGAGGCTGTTGAACAGTTTCAGCATGTGGTCAGCTCCAACCGGAAAGGCGCGCATGTTACCAAAAAATGGCCACTGGCGCGGAAATCACCACGCCCGGCGGGCACCGACTCCCCTGCAGATGGAAAAATGCCCCGTGTCGGGTATATCATACGGCGCTGGCAACCAGGACCCCGGATAAATATGAAAACCCTGAACCGATTCATTCTTGCAATGTTGCTCTGTGTCTTGCCTTTTACTGCCGGAGCAACCAAACCCACTGCAAAAGGAGATTCAACTGTGACCGTGCGAATGCAGACCAACAAAGGCACCATCGTTCTGCAACTGGATGCCGAAAAAGCCCCTGAAACGGTAGCCAATTTTGTGGAATACGCCAAATCGGGCTTCTATGACGGCACCATCTTTCACCGCGTTATCCCTTCTTTTATGGTGCAGGGTGGCGGTTTTGAGCCTGGCATGACACAGAAGGCCACTCGCGCGCCGATCAAGAATGAAGCCGATAACGGCCTGGAAAATGACCTGGGCACTATCGCCATGGCCCGCACATCGGACCCAGACTCTGCCACGGCACAGTTCTTCATCAATAGCAAAGACAACGGTTTTCTCAACCACACGGCTCCCACTGCCCAGGGCTGGGGTTATTGTGTTTTCGGCAAAGTTGTCGAAGGCCTCGACGTGGTCCAGGATATGGAAAAAGTCGCGACCGGCGCCCGCGGTGGTCACCAGGACGTACCACAGGAAGACGTCATTATCGAAAAAGTCACGGTCGAAGAAACTGTCGAAGAATAAGGGAAGTCATCCCCGCGTAAGCGGGGACCTTTTCCATTCATGTTCCATTCATGTCGACCCTTTTCATATCGGACCTCCACCTACACCCTTCCCGCCCGGCGATCATAGAGTGTTTCCTGACTTTTTTGAAACAGCAGCGAGGTCAGGCAGAAGCCCTGTATATTCTGGGTGATTTATTTGAAACCTGGATCGGCGACGATCACCCGGAACCGGCCTATCAACCGGTCAAGTCGGCGCTGAAAGCGTTCAGCAATGCTGGCACACCGGCCTATCTCATGCACGGTAACCGCGACTTTCTGCTCAGCGGACAGTTTGCCGCAGAGACCGGCTGCAGCCTGTTGCCGGACCCCACCCGGATTGATTTATACGGAATGGCAACCGTCCTGATGCACGGTGATTCACTGTGCAGCGACGACAAGGACTACCAGCGTTTCCGCAGCACGGTTCGTGACCCGGCCTGGCAACGGGATATTCTCGGCCTGCCGGTGGCACAGCGCCTGCAAATGGCCCGGCAAGCCCTCGAACTTAGTGCACACTCCAAACAGGGCAAGGACGAAGGCATAATGGATGCAAACCAGGATGCTATTCGCCGCAGCGTCGGGGAAAACCAGGCCGACTTGCTGATCCACGGACACACGCACCGTCCCGGCATTCATACCTTCAGATGTAATGGCAGAGAGATAACGAGGATTGTTCTGGGTGACTGGTATGAGACGGGCAGTGTGCTTGCCATAGACAGTCAAGGCTGGCAGTTGCAGACACTAAGCTGTGACGATTAAGCTGGCAAACACACGGATGACGTAGCAGTACCGCCCTTCGGCGCGATATCTCGGCC
>CBFDBP010000289.1:0-4142 GCA_965603065.1 uncultured Gammaproteobacteria bacterium | reverse complement strand
CTAGGAATGCAGCTTTTTCTTCAGGCCCTTGTGCAACAGCAGCGATAGATCTTCGACTGGACTCATTTCATCAAAAGCCGCCAGTATCAATTGATTTCTGTTGGACACCTTGAATTTTCTGAACAGTTTGGCCAGGTGCATTTTAACGCCCTGGTGGGAAAGGTGTACCTGCTCCGCAATCTGTTTGATGGCGAGACCCTTTACAACCTCACAGAGAATTTCGGTTTCGCGTTTGGTGAGACTGCTGCAAAGCCGCTCAATTTTACTATAAAACTGTAATTTCAGCGCTGCATCGAAATCGTGCTGCGTGGAAATGAAGCGCTCGAGGATGTGGCGTTCAATCCAGGTGTTGCCATCAATGACGCAATCAAGCGCATGCTTGATATCGTCACCGCTCATGCGTTCTTTGATGTAACCGTGTATACCGGTCCGAACCAGGCGGTAGAGGTGGTCATCATCCATGTTTTTGCCGAACACCAGGATACGGGCATCCGGGTATTCGCCAATAAGGCTGTGAATAAAGCGTTCCAGAGGCTCCCGCAGGATTTCATTCTGGATCAGCAGGGCATCGGGCCCGGCTGCAGCAGGCTTCGCGATGAGTGCATTATCGGGTTCAATACAGGTGACCAGGTAGTTGCTGTCGCGTGCTTCCAGCATACTGGCCAGGCCATCAACCGAAAAATCACGTTGACCGATAATGAGGATCCTGATCCTGTCTATCGAATGTTTGTTACTGATATCCGTCACATCTTGTGGTGCCGTATACAATTCCTTCATAACGCTGCTCGCTTATGTCGCTGCCATCCTCGTAAGCGTCCACCCATAGAACATGTGTTGGATCGCCTCTCTAATAATGTTACGAAAAGCTGTTGTAACCGGTTAAACATAGACAAGTGTTTAGCAAGTAACAGGCCAATCAGCGAATATCTATGCTGGGCAAAAGGTTATGATCATCAGCAGCCGACTGTCCAGATTAAAGTGGTGATCTGAGGAAAAGTGGAAAATAATTCGACGTTATCACTGCTCTATCACGTCCAGGACGCTCATCACGACCCTGTTTTATGGTGCGATTTTCACTCTGAAGTTGGCTGGGCTAAGTGCCAAACTGGCTGTAACCAACTGATGTGACAGAATATAAAATAAATTTTTGCCGTGGATTCCAGAGATCTGCAAAGTGTACAGAAATCCGACATTTCAATACCTGGCCCTGACATTATGACATGCTCGTCTGCCGAGAAACGTCAGTCCGGCCATGTGAAATGACGAAATTCCCGGAGGCTTCATGACACAATTTAACTATTTTTCCAATAGCCCCTCAAGAACAGGCCGGCTGGCGTCGAAAAAAGAGAATGGTCGGGTACATCAAAAGCGCACTGATAGTCGGTAGCCTCGTTCTGCTGGGTTTGCTGTTCAGCGGCATGGCTGTGGCGCATAGCCAGCAGTTCCAGGCCAGTTGGGAAAAGTCCAGCTGGACAGTTGATGCTTCCCCGCAAAACTGCGCCATGATCCACGATATTCCGCGTTTTGGTCGCGCCCGCTTTGAACAACAGGCGGGACGACAGCTACAGTTCTCACTGAATGTCGATCAACCGCCGGTAAAAGACCACTCGGCACAGATACATTCGGAAGCGCCTGAGTGGAAACACCGGGTCGAAAGTAAGTCTCTGGGCGGCTTCAGCTTGCAGCAGGGAAAGAATCCCCTGCGGCTACCGCGCGAGCAGGCTCTGCGTATTTACTATGAACTCGAACAGGGTATGAAACCTGTTATCGACTTTGCCGACTGGGGTGATGGTCAGGATCAAGTCAGGGTTGCCTTGATGCCGGTACGTTTCCGTGAGGCCTTGCCGGAGTTTCTGGCGTGTACCGCCAAACTGCTGTATCTGGACTTTACGCCTCTGAGTGAGCAAAAAGTGTTTTTCACTACCGATAGCGATCGTTTGAGCCGTTCGACACGCAAGGTCCTGGAAGCTATCGCGCGTGATTACCGCAAGCAGCGCAATTTCCGTATTGTGCTGGGCGGTCACGCCGACGAGCGTGGTGAGCCTGATTACAATATGGATTTGTCCCGTCGTCGCGCGTTGATGGTGTCACGCTATCTGGCTTCGCGCGGCGTTCCCCGCAAGGTAATTGAGTCCCGCTATTTTGGTGAAAGCTACCCCGAAAACCCCGAGAGCAACCAGCAGGCCTGGTCCAGTAACAGGCGGGTTACTGTCTGGCTTGCCAATAAAATATGATGTCTATTCCTTGACCGGGTGTTTGGCCAGTTTGCGTTGCAATGTTCGCCGATGCATGCGCAGCTTTCTCGCCGCAGCCGATACATTGCCGTTGCATTCGTTCAGGACTTTTTGCAGGTGTTCCCATTCCAGGCGTTTGACCGTTAAGGGGCTATCGGACAGAGATACGGCGGCGTCACCTTCGTCCTTGTGCAGCGCAGCCAGAATTTCATCTGCATCTGCAGGTTTGGTGAGGTAGTGCACAGCACCCAGTTTGATTGCTTCCACCGCTGTGGCGACGCTGGCGTAGCCGGTCAGAATGACGATGCGGGTGTTTTCGTCCATGGTGTGAAGTTTTTTTGTCAGTACCAGTCCCGACTCCTTGTCTATGCGTAGGTCAACAACCGCATATTCAGGTTCAAGCTGTTCCGCCTGTGCCAGGCCGTTTTCGATATCGTGTGCGGCAGCGACCCGGTAGCCGCGGTCTGCCAGCGCATCTTCCAGCACTTCACAAAATACTTCATCGTCATCGACGATCAGAACGGATGGGCGTGGGTCTTCGTCGGAGTTCATCATCATGAAAAAGTGGCCAATGGCAGTTGTATACGTGTGCAGGTACCGCCACCCTCGCGGTCAAAAAGGGCAATATTCCCGCCCTGTCGCTGGATGGTGGCATGTGTGAGGAACAGGCCAAGACCCATCCCGTATTCCTTCTGGCTGGTTTTCTGTTGTCCGAGACTGGCTATGGTGTTCGGGTGCAGGCCGGGTCCACGGTCCAGGATATCGATTTTCAGCTGCTCTGCATCCCAGTAACTCTTAAGTACCAGGGGTTCTGATGATGCATCCGCCGCGTTATTCAGCAGATTGATCAGCGACTGATGCAGGGTGTACTCGTCAACAATGTGTGCCGACGCTGGACCACCCTCGAGCTGCATCTCGATGTCTGCCTGGAGGCATTGCGATTGCCACTCGCCGATCACTTTATTGAGGAAATGTTCGACCCGAATCAGGCTGCCGCTTTCAGCGCGGGCCTCACCGGCGGAGGCGGAAATGACTGACAGAGCCTGTTTGCAGCGCCTCACCTGATCGCGGAGGATGCTGAGTTTGCGTTTCATCGCCTCGGGGACATCGGCACGTTCGAGTTCCCGGGTAACTATCGCCATGGTGGCCAGTGGTGTGCCCAGTTCATGTGCTGCGCCGGTTGCGAGTGTGCCCAGTGCAACCAGCTGCTCGTCGCGCAGGGCCTGTTCGCGGGCCTCTGCCAGCATCTGATCACGCTTTCTTAGCGTATTGGCCATGCCGACAACAAACCAGGCAATCAGTGCAGCACTCAATACGAACCCAAACCACATGCCGAATACGTGCTGTGTAAAGTTATCGTCATGGTGCATGTGATCGCCCTCCGCCAGCGGACGGTAAAAGAACATCAACAGGGAATAGCAGCTTGTGGTTAGTGCCGCCATCAGCCAGGTGGCTCTCGTTGACAGTACCGTGGCGGCGATAATCAGTGGTATCAGAAAGATCCAGGCAAACGGATTGGTGGCGCCGCCGGTGAAATACAGAACGCCGGTCAGGGCAAGTACATCGGCGGTCAGCTGGATGAAAAACTCCTCATCACGTATATGGACTTCGCTACGGATTCTTTGCCAGGTCCATACGTTGACCAGTCCGAGACTGCCTATGATCAGCAGCAGTGGAGCCAGGGGCAGTGTTAGGCCGGCGATGAAATGTATCACGAACAGGGCCAGCAGTACTCCCGCAATCATGAGGGTGCGCAGCAGGAACAGGCGTTTCAGGTTGTGTGCGCTGCTGGCTTGTGTGGGTCCTGAGAGTGGCATGCAGGGATTTTACCAGTTACCAGGGTGTGTGTAAGTTATCCGGCATAAGCTTGCGGTACCGTCGGCTAAACTAATCATCGGTAACATCGTT
>CBFDBP010000288.1:0-4166 GCA_965603065.1 uncultured Gammaproteobacteria bacterium | reverse complement strand
CCGTTGAATCCGAACGCCTGAGCCGGGAAATCAGCCTGCGGGAAGAAAAAATGGCGACATTCAAGGAGCAGCACGCCAAGACCCTGCCGGAACTCTCACAGCTCAACCAGCAACTCATGGATCGTACGGAGCGCGAGATTACCGATATCGACAGCCAGCTCCGTTCGCAGCAACAAACCCGCATCTACCTGCAAGGTCAACTGGCACAGCTGAAACCTTACGGTATCGATGTCTCACTGGATCCCGCGACGCGCCTGCAGGCGCTGCGGACCCAGTATCTGGGGCTGCTGGCGCGTTACTCTGCGGAACACCCGGACGTGATCCGCATGAAGCGCGAAATCGAGGGCCTGGAACAGGAAACCGGTGGTGTCGACAGTTCGGCCGAGCAACTGAAACAGATCGAAGCCCTGCGCGGCGAACTGGCCACAATGCGTAAAAAGTATGCAGATCAGCACCCGGATGTTGTCAAGCTCGAGCGCCAGATCAAAGCACTGGAAAGCTCAGTGTCGAGTACGCCAAAGACATCCTCGCTGGCCTCGGCCGCCGCCGACAACCCGGACAACCCGGCCTATATCCAGCTGGCTGCCCAGATCGAAGCCGCGGACACGGAGATCCGCTCGCTGCAGGAGAAAAAGCAGCTGCTCGAAGGGAAACTCGCGGATTACGAACAGCGTCTGGTGGAAACGCCGCAAGTGGAGCGTGAATACCGCACCCTGGCCCGTGATCTGCAAAACGCCATTGATGAGTACCAGAATGTGCATGTCAAGCAGACCTCCGCGCAGATCGCCCAGCAGCTGGAACAGGACAGCAAGGGCGAACGCTTCGTGATTGTCGAACCGCCGATTCTTCCGGAAGAACCGGTCAGCCCCAACCGCCCCGCCATTCTGTTCCTCAGTTTCGTGCTGGCACTGGGTTGCGGCATCGGTTACGCGGCGGTCGCCGAAAGCCTGGATGACGCGGTGCATGGCGGCAAGTCATTGGCCTTGGCGGTCGGTGCAGCACCATTGGCCGTTATTCCCTACCTGGAAACGGATACCGAGGCCGGCAGACGCAAGCGGCGTCTGGCGACAAAAGCCACCGCAGCGGCGGCCGCTATTATCCTGGCGATTGCCATGCTGCACTACTTCTGGACACCGCTGGATGTGCTCTGGTACAAGGCATTGCGAAAAGCGGACGTCGTGATTAACACCTGAGGCCTGGACTGAGAATAGGTATAAAAATCAATGGAACGTATAAAACAGGCCCTGGAACGCGCGCGTGCGGAACGGACAGGACAGCCGGCACCCGCCGCAGTAGACAGCGGGCCAGCACCGGCAGCCACAGAAACCCCGGTTGAACAGGTCACCTATTCACAGACCCGCCACGCTGAGGTATCTACACCGGAATTGCGCGCCAAACGCGTGGTCACGGGCTTTGATCCCTGTGCCTTTACCGATGCTTACAAGATGCTGCGCACCCAGGTGTTGCAGCGGCTGAAAGAAAACGACTGGAATGTGCTCGCCATCACCAGCCCCGGTACCGGTGAGGGGAAAACGCTGACCGCGCTCAACCTGGCTGTCAGTCTGGCCATGGAAGTCAAACACACAGTGCTGCTGGTGGACGCCAATCTGCGCCACCCCAGCCTGCACGAACACCTGGGTTTACCGGGCAAGCCGGGTTTGAGTGATTATCTGAGTAAAGATACACCGCTGTCCGAACTCTTTGTCCACCCCAGAGGCATCGACCACCTGACCGTATTGCCGGGCGGTGACGCCATGCTGAACTCGGCGGAAATGCTCAACTCGCCGAAAATGAGCCGGCTGGTGGATGAGTTGAAAACCCGCTACGCCAGCCGCATTGTCATTTTTGACTTGCCGCCGGTACTCGATGCCGCCGACGCCATGGCGTTCACACCCTACGTTGACGCCACCCTGCTGGTGGTCGAGGAAGGCAAAACCAGGCGCAAGGAAATTGAACGCGCTTTGGACCTGTTATCCGGCACCAACGTACTGGGAACGGTATTGAACAAAGCCGGCAGTCACTAGGCAAAAAAACAGGCAAGGCGGCATCAATGTACGAAAGTTTCTATGGATTCCGCGAGAAACCCTTCTCACTGCTCCCTGACTGCGGTTTCCTGTACCTGAGCGGCAAACACCGCATGGCGTTGACGCTGCTGGAATACGGCCTGATGAACCAGGCCGGCTTCACCGTTATCAGCGGCGATATCGGTACCGGCAAGACCACTCTGATCCGCCAGTTGCTGAACAGCATGGATCCCGCCATTAAAGTCGGGTTGATTTCCAATACCCACCAGGCCTTTGGTGATCTCATGAAGTGGATCGCCCTGGCCTTCGACCTGCCCCACCAGGGCAAGGACAAGGTCGAGCTGTACCAGGATTTCATGGATTTCATCATCCAGGAATACGCCCGCGGCCGGCGTACCCTGCTGATTATCGATGAAGCCCAGAACATGTCCGCTGAAACGCTGGAAGAATTGCGCATGCTGTCCAACGTTAACGCCGACAAGGACCAGGTATTACAGATCATGCTCATTGGTCAGCGTGAACTGCGGGAAACCCTGCGGCGTCCGGACCTGGTGCAGTTCGCCCAGCGTATCGGCGTGGATTACCACCTCGAACCGCTAAGCGAGACGGAAACCGGCGACTATATCCGCCACCGATGCAAGACCGCCGGTGGCAGACCCGAGCTGTTTTCCGACCAGGCCTGCCAGCAGGTGTACCACTTTACCGGTGGTGTACCCAGACTGATCAACCTGCTGTGCGATACCTCACTGGTGTATGGCTATGCGGAACAGCGAGAGAAAGTGGATGCGGCGCTGATTAAGGATGTTGCCCAGGACAAGCAAAAAGGCGGCTTGTTCCAGGGCCAGGCTACCCTGAAGGATACTGATCGCGGCAAGGAGAGCACACCTGCCGTGGCGGATGGATTAGAAGCCAGCGTAAAAACGCCATATTTTGGGGCGATTGATCGCGCCCACGAGACCGCTCCTACAACGAAACCACCCACAGGAGCGCCGCCCTCCGGCGCGATGGAAGCCGGCAAGGGGAGCACGCCCAGATTGGCACCGGACCCGGGCCGGCTGCGTATCGCCATCGCCGCGGAATCCGTACTGCTGCGCAGCTACCTGTCGAGCCTGCTGACCAGGTTTGGCATAGAGGTCGTTACCACAGTGCCACTTTCCGCCGATGCGCTGCACGCCCTGTCTCCGGACAGTATCGATGTCCTGCTGGTGGAACTTGACGATCAGCTGGATCGCCTGGACCAGACACTCTACGAGATCCTGAAAGAGTGGAAGTATCCGGTGCTGTTCAATGAAAGCCTGGCCACCGAAGCCAGCCTCTCGCAACAGGATCGTCACGACTACGGACGCGAACTGAGCCGCAAACTCCGTGCACTGGTGCCGCACGCCCCCCAATCTGTCGCCTGAGCCCTGATGCTGCTGCGCCGCCTGTCACTGCTGCTGGCTTTTGCCTGGATGGCGCTGCTTTTTTATCTCTCCCACCAGCCGGGCCTCGACACCCCGATGCTGTTTTCCGGCCAGGACAAGGTTCTTCATGCCGTTGTTTATGGGCTGCTCGGACTCCTGCTGCTGGCCGCACAGCCACGACAAGCGCAGGGTTACAGCTGGCGGCAGGTCGGCATCAGCACGCTGATCGCCAGCCTGTACGGTCTCAGTGACGAGATACACCAGTATTTTGTGCCCGGCAGAAGCAGCGAAGTTCTGGACTGGGTGGCAGACTCCCTGGGTGCCTTGATCGGCGCATTGCTGCTAGCCTGGCTGAGCCGGAAAATAGTATCCGTAAGCGCGGTCCCCTGAGCGCGTCACGCGATTATCGTCCCCTCTCCCACCGGGAGAGGGCCAGGGTGAGGGGATCAAAAAGCAGAGGCACTGTGATTCTATCCCCTCATCCTGTCCTTCTCCCTGAGGGAGAAGGGACCCTCTTTTTCAGGTTCGCACCAAATACCTGACAACCTTTCTGAATGATATCGATCATCCATCGCCTAAAGGCGAGGGTTTTACTGATCCCCTATCGGGGACTCTAAATCACACATCACGATTTACTGGTCTGAGGCGAAGCCTCGCTACAGGTAGGCCGACCAGTCCCGGCTATCGTCGCCGAAGACAAAAAAGAACGGATTCAGCAGGGAATCCTTGGTGTTGTAAC
>CBFDBP010000287.1:0-4201 GCA_965603065.1 uncultured Gammaproteobacteria bacterium | reverse complement strand
GCGTCCTTGCGGCCGACGGTCCTGCAAGCTTATGCCGGCTGACTTACCCATGCCTGACCTTTAATGCAATTGATATGAAAGGAATTAGAAATGCCATTTCGTCCTCGTTATACCGGTTTGATCGATAAATACCGGGACCGCCTTCCCGTTCATGACGATACGCGGGTCATCAGCCTGGGTGAGGGTAATACCCCGCTGATACGCCTCAACAATATCCCGCGTGAAACCGGCAAAGAGGTGGACATCTACGTCAAATACGAGGGCCTCAATCCGACCGGTTCGTTCAAGGACCGTGGCATGACCATGGCGGTTACCAAGGCCGTGGAAGAAGGCAGCCGGGCGGTCATCTGTGCTTCAACGGGCAATACGTCGGCCTCGGCCGCCGCCTATGCGGCCCGTGCCGGTATTACGGCCTTCGTATTGATTCCGGAGGGCAAGATCGCGCTGGGCAAGCTCGCACAGGCCATGATCCACGGTGCGGTTGTGCTGCAGATCCGCGGTAACTTCGATGCCGGCATGCAGTTGGTCAAGGAAGTGGCCGAACACGCACCGGTCACTATCGTCAACTCCATCAACCCCTACCGTTTACAGGGACAGAAGACAGCCGCCTTCGAAATTGTCGAGGAACTCGGGCGGGCGCCCGACTACCACTGTCTGCCGGTCGGTAACGCCGGCAATATCACCGCGCACTGGATCGGATATTGCGAGTATTCGTCGGCTTCCGGGGATCATGTAACCAAGGCCTGCGCGTTCTGTAAGGGGCATTGCATGTACGCTGGCGGTGCCATCGTCGGTAACCGGCCGAAGATGATTGGTTACCAGGCCGCGGGGGCAGCACCGTTCATGCGAGGCGCCATGGTGGATAACCCGGAGACGGTCGCGACAGCAATCCGCATAGGGCATCCGCAATCCTGGGATTACGCCTGGAATGTAAACCAGGAGTCGGGCGGCTGGTTCGACGAATGCAGCGACGAAGAAATTCTCGCCGCCCAAAGGCTGCTCACCGGCAAAGAGGGTATTTTCTGTGAGCCGGCATCTGCGACTTCGCTGGCGGGTGCGCTGCGCGATATCAGGAGCGGCAGAATTCCCGAGGGCAGCTCCATTGTCTGTACGCTGACCGGACATGGGCTGAAGGATCCGGATACCGCCATCGCGCAATGCACGGAACCGATGATGACCGTGGATGCAGAGCTGGAACCGGTTCGTCAAGCTATTATAGGAAATCTGAGCTGATCGTATCGTGACCGTTTCGGTCAGTGTGCTTGCTCCGGGACTGGCGGAGGGCTTCGCCGGATATGCTGCAGATGCGTTCACAAAAGCACCCGCCCTGTCGCGATTTCTGAGCCGCAGTCGACGGCAGGCGTTCGCCCCACGCAGCCTGGAAGAAGCTGCACTGTCACTGTTCAAGCACCGTGCGGGACCGGCTGAGCTTGCCGTCGGCCCTTACAGTTACCTGGCTGAAACCGGTCAGACGCCGGCAGGTTATTGTCTGCGTGCGGATCCCGTCCATCTGCAGGTGGACGCTGGCGGCCTGATTCTGTTCGATGCCTCGACATTTCCTTTCAGCAAGCAGGAAAGTCAAGCCCTGTCTGACAGCATAGCGAATTTCCTGAGCAAGGATGGCTGGCACCTCAACGCCAATCACACACAACGCTGGTACCTGTACGGCGGAAACAGTCAGCAACTGACCACGCTGCCGCTTTCGCTGGTGCGCGGCAAATCGGTCGGTGATTTGTTACCACACGGTCAGGACGCGAGCGAGTGGTTGAGCCGCTGTAACGAAATTCAGATGCTGATGTATTCACACCCGGTCAACCAGCAACGCGCCGCCCAGGGCTTGCCCCTGGTCAACAGCCTGTGGATCTGGGGGGGCGGGGTGTTGACTGACGAGTCTGGGCACTGCTACTCAAAGGTCTTCGCCACCGATGTGCTTGTTCATGGCCTGGGCATCCGGGACCAGGCGCTCTGCGAACCTGCGCCGCAACACGCACAGGCACTGTTACAGCGTATCGACAAGGGTGATCGGGTGCTGCTGGTACTGGATAGCTGCAGTGCTGCAGCGGCTTACCAGGATTTTCCGCGCTGGAATGAAGCTGTCGAACGCTATGAACAGCAGTGGTTCGCTCCGTTACTGAAAGCCCTGCTCGCACGTCAGCTGCAATCGTTCGAACTGTTTCCACTCAATGGTTACCGCTACCGCATGGTCTGCCATCAGGCCTGGCAATTCTGGAAGCGGTCGCGTTCGTATCAGGAAATTCTCGCCCGTGAAAACACTGTTTGAAAGACCCATATCCGAATCCGCCCGACGCCGGCTGCCGGATGATATTCACCCGGTATTAAAGCGCGTCTACGCGGCGCGCAACATAGCGGGGAAAGATGATCTGGATAACAGTCTGACCCGGCTGCATTCACCGGCTGCCCTGAAGGGACTGTCGCAGGCCATCGATGTGCTGGTGGCGGCATTGCAGAAGCAGGAACGAATCCTGGTGGTGGGGGATTTCGACGCCGATGGCGCGACCAGCAGCGCCTTAATGGTCGCCGCATTGCGGGAGATGGGCGCCGAAAGCGTCGACTATCTGGTACCCAACCGGTTTGAATTCGGCTACGGGCTGACACCGGAAATTGTTAACGTTGCCGGCGCCATGGCGCCTGATCTGATCATTACCGTGGATAACGGCATTTCCAGCCTGAGTGGTGTCGCCGCCGCCCGCCAGCAGGGTATCCGGGTGCTGGTTACCGATCATCATTTGCCGGGCAGTGAGCTGCCCAGTGCCGATGCCATCGTCAATCCCAATCAGCCGGGCGATACCTTTCCCAGTAAAAATCTCGCCGGCGTCGGCGTAGCCTTTTACCTGTTGATGGCGCTGCGCGGGCGGCTCAGGGAAGGCGGCTGGTTTGAGCGCGGCGAGCACAAAGAACCGAATCTTGCCGATTTTCTGGACCTGGTGGCACTGGGTACGGTCGCTGATCTCGTGCCACTGGACCATAACAACCGGGTACTGGTGCAGCAGGGCCTGCAACGCATACGGGCAGGGCGCTGCAGGCCGGGAATCAGGGCGCTGCTGGAGGTCGCCGGGCGCAACGCCTCGCGCCTGGTGGCGGCGGATTTCGGTTTTGCCGTGGGTCCACGCCTGAATGCAGCCGGCCGTCTGGATGATATGTCGTTAGGCATCGACTGCCTGCTATCGGCAGACCATGTCCAGGCGAGACAGCTCGCCGAACAACTCGACGGGCTCAACCGGGAACGCCGGGAAATCGAAGCGGACATGAAAACACAGGCGCTGGAGCATGTTCAGCAGCTGCATTTCGACGCAGACCAGTTGCCCATGGGGCTTTGTCTCTACAATGCGGACTGGCATCAGGGCGTGATCGGCATTCTGGCATCGAGGATAAAGGAGCGATTCCACCGTCCGGTCATCGCCTTTGCGCAGTCGGGATCTGGTGAAATCAAGGGCTCGGCACGATCCATACCGGGCCTGCATATTCGTGACACACTCGACGCCATTGCCGCACGCCATCCTGAGGTCCTGCAAAAGTTCGGCGGTCATGCCATGGCTGCCGGTTTGACACTGGCGGAATCCCAGCTGCCGGTATTCGAGGCGGCCTTCCAGGCGGAACTGAAAGACCGTCTGGATGAGGGAGCCTTGAGGGGTGTGCTCGAATCCGATGGGGCGTTAGACGCCGGGGAGTTCAGCCTGGAACTGGCCGAGCTGCTGCGCTCGGCCGGGCCCTGGGGGCAGGGTTTTCCGGAACCCCTGTTCGATGGGTGTTTTACCGTTGTGAATCAGCGGGTGGTTGGTGAGCATCACCTGAAGTTATCGGTCAGACCGGACGGTGGCAGGCAGGCGCTGGATGCCATCGCATTCAACCAGGCGGCCGAACATCAACTGGAAAAAGGTCAGCGCGTGCGTCTGGCCTATCGGCTGGACAGCAATGAATACCGCGGAGTGCTGGGGTTGCAGTTGATGGTGGAGATGATCGATATTCTCAAGTAAAACATTAGAAAGCTGGAGAAAGCTGGCATAATTAAAACAGATGCATTAACTAAATATATTGCCCTAAGATCTTCGAAGTGTTTGTAGGCTACATGCTGACCGTGCGTTGACCAGGCGGAAAGACAAAGCAGAACACGCCGTAAATACAACCCTGTAGGCTCGACGGCAGCATCCCGGCTGCCGACGGTTCTGGCTCGTCTTGGCGC
>CBFDBP010000286.1:0-4243 GCA_965603065.1 uncultured Gammaproteobacteria bacterium | reverse complement strand
CCGGAATGTTGTCTGTTGGCATTCCTGCCTATCGGCTACCGCGAAAAGTCATTAACCGCGAGTACCGCCGCATTGAGGCCCTGGGCGTCGAAATCCGACTCGACACGGCCATCGGGCCCGGAGGGGATCATAGCCTGGATGACCTGTTCAAAATGGGATATGCAGCCGTTTGTTTGGCCATTGGGGCGCATAAAAGCCTTTCTTTGAGAATACCCGGCGAAGAGCTGCGCGGTGTGGTCCAGGGAATCGGGTTATTAAAAACCATCAATTTGGCCCAAAGACTTGATGCCGCAAAGTACAGGGCCGCTTTGAAACGCATACTTCCCCACGGTGACAAGACACGCGCAGTGGTATTGGGCGGCGGCAATACGGCGATGGATGTTGCCCGCACACTCAAACGTATCGGTGTTCAGGATGTCTGTATAGCCTATCGCCGCACCCGTGCCGAGATGCCGGCTTTAGAAGAGGAGATCGATGATACCGAACAAGAAGGTGTCGCGATTGAGTATTTAACAGCGCCGGCGCGTATCATCGCAGATTCTGAAAGTAATGTGACCGGTTTGGAATGCATCCGCATGCAGCTGGGAGAGCCGGATGAAAGCGGCCGTCGCCGGCCGGTTCCCGTAAGCGGCAGCGAATTTGCGATGCCGGCAGAACTGGTGGTGCCGGCCATCGGGCAGGTGCCCGATATCAAAAGCCTGGACCCGGATGATAAGATCAGCATGACCCCTGATCAGCGGATTCAGGTGGGCCGTGATACCTTTGCGACCAACCGGCCGGGCGTTTTTGCAGCCGGCGACGCCGTAACCCGCGACCAAATGTCGGCTGTTGAAGCCATCGGAATGGGGAAAAAAGCCGCGGCTGAAATTGACGCATACCTCAGCGGTAAAGCGACCGTTGAAGATCCAGCTGAAGTCAATGAGATTGCGGTCGCACGCAGGGAAATGAGCGACACGGAGCTGTTGCCCAAGCCGCATGTTGCGGTGCCCCGCCTCTCAATGGGAAAACGCCTATGCAGTTTTGCGGAGATCGAACTGGGATATTCCCAGGAACAGGCAGTCGCTGAAGCTCAGCGCTGTCTGGTGTGCGGCCCCTGCAGTGAATGTCTGGCCTGTGTGCAGGCCTGCGAGCCGCAAGCAATCTTACATAAAAAACAAGCAACTTTAATAGATCTGGAAGTCGGGTCGATCATTTATGCTGATAAAGAGACGCAGGCGTCAAATGGAATGCCAGGCAATGGCAAAAGAGTTTACCGCGTTTCTGCAGAAGATGCGCTAATGGGATCGGCTGCCGCAGCCCATGTGATGTCCCGGCTGTCGCCGATGCAATCAGTCGAGCCTGCGGGCACCTTTGTGACACCACCTCCAGATGGTGTGCGTATGGGCGTCTTTATCTGTCAGTGTGGTCACCTGATTTCTGAGGTCGTAGATACCGAAGCACTTCGTGAACGGGCAGCAACCTGGCCCGGTGTTGCCCATGCCCAGGTGCTGCCATTTTCCTGTACGCCTGAGGCGCAAGCCACAATTCAAAAAAAAGTGCAGGCACTCGATTTGAATCGAATTACGCTGGCTGCCTGTAGTTGCTGTTCTTTGGACCAGGTGTGCTATAGCTGCACCTACCAGCGCGTTCGTTGCAAGGCCAATCTGGGATTGTTTCAGTCCCGCCAAGGAAATCCGCAGCACAAAGACGTTTCAAGGGCGGGTTACCTGCCGCCGTCGGCGGTTGAGTTTGTCAACATACGGGAGCAATGTGCCTGGGCCCATAGGAAAAACCCTCACGCGGCAACGGCAAAAGCCATGGCGCTGGTTTCTGCGGCCGTTGCCAAGAATCGGACGGCCGGCGACAGGCTTGTGGAATTTCGACCCGGCCAGCGTTCGGTTTTGATTCTAGGTAGCGGTCGTGCGGTCAAAACTTGCCGGAACCTTCTTCGCCTCCAGAATATTGCGGTACACGATCTGGCCGAACCGCTGCTTCGTATTCGCAGAGCCAATGGTTGTTATTGCGTAACGCAAAACGGCCAGGATTGGACGGCTGCAGGGCTGGTATTGGCACCATGCGATTCTACCGAGGACGACAGATTACGGAGTGCCTTCGGAAACCCGCCTTATCGTCCGCGTCCCCGATCCATCCGGGAAGACGGGTTGGAAACTACACGACCGGGCGTTTTTTACTGCGACCCGGCCCTGGAGAGTACCACGGTGGGTGCGGCGGCAGCGGCGCGGGTATCCGCGTGGCTGGGTCAGTCTTCCAAAACGCCTGGACCTCACACTGCGGTAGTGGATTCTCACCGCTGCAGGGCCTGTAATACCTGCGTTGAAATCTGCGAGTTCGGCGCACCCCAGTTGATGGGTACCGAGCCGGATCGCTTTTGCTGGATTGACCCCGTCATATGTGAGGGCTGCGGATCCTGTGCAGCCCAATGCCCGTCAGGCGCCATTACAGCAGGGTATGCCACCGATACCCAACTGGAAGTCATGTTAGATGCCATCTGGGATCAGACCGACCGGGTCGATCAAAGACAAATCGTGCCGGTATTTACCTGTAACTGGAATCCATACAGCGGGATGGAAACGGCAGTCATTGAACAGCTATCCTACTCTGCGCGAGTTTATCCGATTAGAGTTATGTGTTTGGGGCGCCTCAGGCCGGGGATTATCCTGAAGGCATTTGAGCGGGGCGCACATGGCGTTCTTTTGTTGGGTTGCCCGCAGGATGAATGTCGTTATGAATTCGGGGGCCGCCGCTCCCAAGAGGCTTTTGCGGTTGCCAGAGATTTAGTTCGCACCATGGGCTATTCGGATCAACGCCTTAAAATGGATCGGGTCGCGGCCGGTGACGGCAAAGCATGGGTGAGTAAAGTTCACGCCTTTGTAGCGGGGCTAAACGGGAAGCGGGGATAATCATGGGCAATCTGCAGGATATCGTTAATCGCAACCGCGCCTGGTACTGCTTGGAATGCGGGAAATGCAGTGCGGTTTGCCCGATCACTGTGTGGGAGACACGCGCCTATTGCAGCCCGCGCCTGCTGATTGAAAAAGCCCTTAATGGCCATTCGGCTGATGTTTACGAAGATCCCCTGTTCTGGTCATGTTTGACTTGCAAAAGGTGCAGCGAGCTGTGTCCGTCGGATGTGTTATTTTCAGAGTTTATGCAGGATGCACGTGGATTGGCCCGAAACGAGGGCCGGTCAGGGGATTGCAGTCACGGTGAGGTTATCCAAACCTGGGGTAAGATGATGACCGACCCGGACCTTGATCAAAACAGACTCGAATGGCTTGATCGTGATTTGAAAGTTTCCGACGATTCAGAAACGTTGTATTTTGTCGGCTGTTTGCCATACTATGAGGTGCAGTTTAAGCACCTGGGCATCGAGGGTTTGGAGATTGCCAGGGCAGCAGTGCGGATTCTGAACCATCTTGGAATCGAGCCCCAGGTGTTGTCCGATGAGCGCTGCTGCGGCCACGACCAGATTTGGGAGGGCGATATGGCAACATTTGACGCTTTGGCGCGACTTAATCTCAAACGTTTCAAAGCCACCAAGGCCAAGCAGATTATCACCACCTGCCCCGAATGTGCCCGTACCCTCGGTATGGATTACCCGAAACGGGTTGGAGCGCACGGAATGGAGGTGTTGCACCTCACCCAATTTCTCAGCCGGCAGCCGGCGGCTTCCAAGATCGAATGGAGTTCGGAAATAAAGAATGGCTCGGCAACTTATCAGGATGCCTGCCGGCTGGGCCGACACCTGGGCGTTTACGAGGAACCGCGCGCGTTGTTGCGTGCTTCCGGGTTGGATCTGGTTGAAATGGAACGGAGCCACCGCAGCAGTCTTTGTTGCGGCACCAGCTGCTGGACAGCATGCGGACAAGTCAGTAAAAATATCCAGGTTGAGCGCTTAAAAGAAGCCAAAGCCACCGGTGCTGAACTGCTGATTACAAGCTGTATTAAATGTCAGATCCATTTCAAATGTGCCCAGCAGGATCCGACTCTGGAAAATGATATCGCGATTCCGGTTTGTGATCTGGCGACCGTGCTGGCCGATCGATTGTAACGCTTAATAAGGAATCCTGTTTAGCGGCAACCGTGGATGGCAACAAAATTGGGTCTTACGGCAAAGGGACGCGTATTGTGGCTAAAAAATTGACACCGGCCGGAACTCTGGATCCGGACTTTCTTCAAGGCGTTGTCCGTCAGGCAAGCTACCAATGCCGTGCCGACGGCAGTGGCTTTTACCTGTGGGATC
>CBFDBP010000285.1:0-4248 GCA_965603065.1 uncultured Gammaproteobacteria bacterium | reverse complement strand
TGAGTGCTTTGTCGAGTTCGCCCGTCATCAGATAGAGTTCCGCCAGACGCGCGCGGGCGAGGGCATTGCCGGGTTGGTGGGCAACGGCTTTTTTCATGGTGGCCACCGCCCCTTCAATATCAAAACGCGCCTGTAGGGCATAGGAAAGGGCCAGGTGCGCGCTGGCGTTGTCCAGGTCCCTTTTCACCGCTGTCTGAGCCAGTCGGAGTGCGCCGTCCCTGTCGTTTTGCACCACGGCAATAATGGATTGCGTCGCTGCAACTTCGGCAGTCTGCGGGTCGAGCTGCTCGGCGCGGGCGAGGTCGGCCTGCGCAGCGGACACCTGACCCACGTTAAGGCGCAAGGCCGCACGGTAAACCGCGAGAGCGGCATCGTCCAACTTATCGGGGAGACTCGATAAGTGCTGCAAGGCGGCTGCCAGCCTGCCTTGCCGGTAGCTTTGCAGCGAGGCCTCGATGGAGCCACGGTACGCTTCCGCAGCGCTGTGTATCGAGACACCGTCGGCGCTGACAACCATGGGATAGTAAAGTGCCCAATGAACCGCATCCCGTGGTTGGGCCAGGAGTTTCAATAGAGGAGCCTGGCCGCGTTGCGCCACAGCCGACTGACCGCTGGTGAGTATGGTCTCGCCCTGTGCGTTGTAGGCCTTGACCTGGCCTTCGAAAACGGTGACCCGGGCTTGATCCTTCAGTACAGCGACAACAAATTCGGTGCCGTCAATGCCGGCGTTGACGTAGGGGGTATCCAGCGTGAAGGTCTGCCGGATGCGGCTGATGAAATGGGCGATGCCGCTGATCAGGCTCATCGACGATGGCTTGTCCGCTGCGATCTGACCGAAGTTGAGGGTGGTTTTCTGATCCAGGCGCAGGATGGTGTCGTTGCTCAGCAGCAGGGCGGCGCGGCTGTTCGGCCCGACGCGCACTCTATCGCTGGCGCAGAAGGTATCGTCCGGATGGATGACCAGCCATTGGGAGGAGGGCGTTGCAGCCCGGCGCACCTCGACCGTGCCTTGAATGGAGACAGCTTTGGCGACCCAGTCCTCACATGAGCCGGCATGTACTACAACGGGAAGCCAAAGACAGCAACCGAGTATGTGCTTAATATAGCGCATTTACGATCCATCGCACTGACTACGGCCATGCCCACGTGCATACCGTCCCTGTCTTACCGCTCCCTAAATTCGCCTACAGCCTTTTTTGGCAGTGCGTATCAGGTTTTGTACTGACCCCGCATTGTTTTCAGCTTACCGCCCACCGGGGTTTACCTTTAGTTCTCTTAATCATGTGAACACCCCCCCTATACGCCCGAGGGAGGGTTTACTGCGCGTTGTCGAGCTAAGTCTACGAAATCACTGGCTGCTTTCTCCGTGTAATAATAGCAACCCTGACAGAAAAATACATTTTTGCCTCCGGTTATTGGCCGGTAGCAGTGGAAAGGGCTTTCGTACCAGCTCCGACCTCCATGGCCCGGCCCTGTGAACCCGCCATCCGTTTGCCGGTGGTGTAGGGAATATTCCACCTCAAATGTCTGCTGACGTCTATGAACTATTGCAATGCCGGTTTGTGATATTTTTCACTCGTGAAGGGCGTCACTCGGCAATTCGATCCAATGGTAGACCGGCCGCCGGGCTCTGCCAGCCAGATGCAGCTGACACCCGTTTTTCCCGCCTGTCTGACCTTCGTGTCCTTTGTGGTGAGATAGGCAGGCTAAAGTTCTGATCCTTTGGTTGGGGTGGATTCGATTGTGGACTGACCGTTGCTTCGGCGGTCACGATAGAGATCCAGATAGTAGCGGCTGGGGCCATCGTCGGGATGGGCTTGCAGGATACCCTTAAATAACCCAAGAGCCTCCCGCCATGATTGTTGCCGGTAGGCATCGAGCGCCTCGGCGAATGCCGAGTGCAATTCTTCGACATCCTTAGTGAGGGCGTCGGTTCTGCAGATAATTTCGTACAGTGTCACCGCTTGTTGTTTGCCCTTGAGCTGGAACAAGCCCAGTTCGCGTGTGATGAGTCCCTCCAGGCCATCTATGGTTTCCCGGGATGCGAGGATGCTGGTGCCCAGTTTCTTGTTCATGTTTTCGATGCGCGAGGCGGTGTTGACGATGTCGCCAACCGCCCGGTATTCGTAGTGGTCGAGGGCACCGATATGGCTGAGTACCAGTTGTCCGGCGTGCAGTCCGATGCGGGTTGGAAGTTTCGGCGTTTGTTCGGACTTGTCGAGAGCCTGTTTGATTTCCAGTGCCGCTGCACAGGCATTTCTGCGTAAACTGGATTCGGCACCGGGTGCTGACCAGATGGCGAGCATAGCGTCACCCACAACGTCGGAAATCATGCCGCCCCTGGCCCGTACGGGCGCAAACAGCAGCTCATAATAGCGGTTCATGAATTTTTGCAGTTCGCCCGGGTTCATGCCTTCCGCCATGCGAGTGTATTGTTCAGCATCGGTGGCGAGACACACCCCGAAAGCATGCTCACCCTGGGCGAGGGCTTGCCCGGTATCATGGGACAGACGGTCAATGACTTTCTCGGGCAGGTAGTAACCAAAGACTTCTCGAATCCGCTGGCGGCTGCGGCGTGCTTCACGGAACTGTAGGGTGAGTGTGGCAAACAATGCCAAAGGTGTTTGCACGAACAGAGGTATGGTCCAAGGCAACCAGATATTCGAGCGCACAAACAACTGGTAGACGAGGAGGAAATAAAGCAGACTGACCAGCAAGCCCAGCCCGATGTTCAAATAGGCTGGCGGTGACCGGAAGGCGAGCGTAATCAGTATGCCGTAGAGTAAAAACACCGCCGCCAGTTGAAAGGGGGGTGCTGGTGTCAACAATTCTCTCTCCAACAGGTTGGCAAACGCCGTAGCGCTTATTTCCACCCCGCTCAAATCCAGTCCGCTGGGTTGCGAGAACACGGTATAGAAGCCGTCTTTTTGTGTCGGCTGGTACTGTTCCGCGTATCCCACGAACACGACTTTATCCTTGAAGTTCGCCAACAGCTCGGTGTTTCCCAACAGCGCGTCCTCGTAGCTTACTGTTACGATGGTGCGCGGTGGTCCATAGAAATTCAGATACGGGTAACTGGGGCTGAGGTACATGGTCAGGAGTGCCCCCAGACGGTGGCGATTTTCCGTCGATATTTCAAATGGGTGATCGGGTTTCAGTGCTTCGAGCAAGCCAGCGGTGAGGCGGCGATTATTCTTCAGCAAGGTGCGCATCAGTTTAATTTGGGCGTTGGTGCTGGCGCGGCTGAACTCATCCACCACCGGTACGCCCTGGCCTTGGGGCAGTGTTGAGAGTAAGCGCAACAGATCAGGGAACGTTTTGGTGGCATAGAGTTCGAGCGTTGCCGCCGGCAACGTGGCCAGTTCGTTGGCGCCCTGAAATGTCCATACCCGACTGACTTTCACGGGTATCTTGGGCAGGACGAAGGGTGCGACAGTGGCAGCCGAGTCGGCAAATAGGGCCGCGGGAGGGCGTAAACGTTCGATTTCGAGCGTGCCGGAGGCTTCCGTCAAAGGCGTGCTACTCCCCAACTCCACCCGATCCCTTTCCAGATAGCCGAATAATATGACATTGCCGGCGTGCCGCATGGCCGCGGCCAGGCGCTCATCCTGATCGCGGGACTGTTCTTTCTTGAAATCAATATCGAAAACGATGATCTCGGCCCCCGCGTTTGACAGACCATCGATCAGCCGGGCGTGTGCGGAGCGAGGCCAGGTCGGTACCGCTGGGTCAAATCCGAGCCTCGGCCCGGTATCGTCACTGATGGCGACCACCACGACCTCGTCCGGCGCCTGCTGTGGGCCGCGCAAGTTGAACAGCACGCTTAGTCCGGAATCTTCTTCCCATGCCGAGCCACCGGGCAGGGTGTGGGTCAATACGCCGAGCGCACCAATCAGCAACCCAAGACCGAGTGTGTGAATGTGGCGGCGCATGAGAATTCCTCAGGACCATTTCGCTGTCTGGACTGCACACAGACCCCGGTTGCGGGTGGTCGTTAGGGCTGTGAGCGATCGGTACGGTACACCTACGGCCGATTGTGCCGGGCGGATATCAGGGAGCTTATTCCGCTCTAACCGACTAAACCTGATTATAATATCAGTTAAGCCTTGCACAGTTTCGCTATTTGCCGGTCTTGATGCGCACGAGGCTGGTTGACGCCGGGCTCTTAGGAACCGGCTCCTCCTGAGTTCTTTGGCCCGTGCGCACTGTTGCATGGCGTTGAATCCGTTGCAGTGGTGTTGCACCGAC
>CBFDBP010000284.1:0-4264 GCA_965603065.1 uncultured Gammaproteobacteria bacterium | reverse complement strand
ATAATGCATTGATCACGCCTGGCTGTTGCTTCTCAGGATCTGCAGCAGCAACTCGCCATCCTGTCTGGTCAGTCCATGCCCGCCCTGGGTCACGATTCTGCGCGCCCTCCCCCTCAGTGCAGCCACCTGGTTCATGTCCTGGCTCCAGGCCGGGACCACCAGATCACCGAAATTCAGCAGACCGTCATCTTCGCGCACGATAGAGATGTAACGGGAAGCAGGATGTTCCTGGTGGTTGAGCCAGAACAGCAGGCTGCCGGGCCGTTCGCGCACCAGATCGTAGTAGAGGCCCTGTGAGCGGTTCAGTGTACCGCCGCCGAGCAGCGGGGCAACCCAGCCCAGCGGGCTGTTGCCGGCCATAGCGCCGATTTCAGCGCTTTCTGCGCCCAGGTGCGGACTCGCGATCGTGATCAGCGCCCCAACCGGTGTATCGGGATGCTCTACCATATACAGGCGCCCGAGCACACCGCCGGCCGAATGACCGACCAGTATCAGGGATTGGTGCGGATGCAGAGTCAGGATGACATCCAGATACTGTTCCAGATAACGGAGCTGCACCATCAGCGGCGCTTCGCTGGGCAAAGCCACTGTATAGACACGCCGGCTGCTTTTTGGCAGCGGCCGATCGGCGCGAATACCGTTGCGGGTGGTGCGCAAGGTTCCGGCATCCGTCCAGCCATTACCACCCAGCATGCGCGTAATCCCCGTTTCACGCCAGTAATCCTCATCGGCGAGATACCCCTGCAGCAACACCAGCGTTTCAGCCGGTGCTGTGGCCGGAAGGACCAGCAGAAGAAGGAGCAGGATGCGGGCAATCTTTGTACTCATATCGCTTACCTCAAAAACAGGGCAGGGTCGTGTCAACCGTGATTAGTCGATCCCGAGGTTCTATTATATACCAGCACTGCGATAACGAACCTGCCTGCTACCGGCGACCCATACTGAATGGTTACTTTGGATATACTCATTGCCGCCTATCTTGGCTGGGGCTTTTATCAGGGCCGGCAGCGGGGCCTTCGCACGGAAGTTATCCGGATAATCGGCCTGCTGATCGTGCTGGCCTTTTTTCTGGGTTATAGCCTGTTTACAGTGGTGGGAAACAGCCTTACGACGCTGACTGACAGCTTGCTGCAACGTCGGGGGATTGCCGTTACCGTCCTGTTATTGCTCGCAACCCTGCTGATTGTGGTTACGTTTCGCAAGAAATTGCGGCATCAGCAGGTAAATGTGAGGCCGCCCAGGGAACCACCCATGTATGGGGGATTTGCGGGTGTGCTTCGCTCAATGCTGTTTCTGGCCATTATCCTGTCAGGATTCGATTTCCTCCTGCCTGATTTTCTGAACCGGGCCATGGTGGGTGAGTCCATAGCCGGACAGGCGCTCGAAATGCTGAGGGGCTTGCGCCCCGCGAATTGAACCCACGGCCGCTGTCATGGTGTGCGCCTCCAATTCAGTTGTAGCCACGGCTGGCCCGATCGGAGTAAAAACAAGCCATATCGGAGCGCGGTGATTTATAATCGCGTCTCTTGAAAAATTAACACAGGGTGACTCAAAAATGAGACGGTTGTTGAATGGCGTTACTGGACTGCTTTTTCTGATGAATTTTTCAGCCACTGCGCTGGCCGGCTGGGATCCGAACAAACCGGATGAAGTACAGGAGGCGATTGCGGCATTCAAGGCTACCGACCCGGAACTGAACACCTTTTTCGACAAGGCCCATGGATATGCCGTTTTTCCGTCCGTTGGGAAGGCCGGCATGGGAATCGGTGGTGCCTATGGAAAGGGCGTTGTCTATGAGCAGGGAGAAGAAATCGGCAGTACCACGCTGAAACACATCTCCATGGGTTTTGAATTTGGCGGAGAGAGTTACCGGGAAATCATCTTTTTCCAGGACAAAAAAACACTCGATGACTTCAAGCAAGGGAACTACGAACTCGGTGCCCAGGCATCCGCGGTCGCCATCAAAAAGGGTGCATCAAAGAATGCTGATTTCGACAAGGGGGTTGCCGTGTTTACGCAAACCAAGGGCGGCCTGATGTTCGATGCCAGTGTTGGTGGACAGAAGTTCACCTTTGAACCCAAATAAGGCGTTCGCTGCGAAATCCTCTTATGAGCGCCGGCGCCCCGGGCCCGGTGGACGCATCCAGGGCGGCGGACCACCCATCGGGCTGGGCATCGGCGCTCCAGGTGGCATATCCCAGGGAGGCGGTGGTGGCTTCTGACCCGGGCTGCTCGCCACTGCGTGTTTCCAGGCGTTCAGCCGCCACTGCTGCTGACGTGTGAATGCTTCCAGTTCCTGTTGCTGGTGTCCGTCGAAGCGCTGTTTTTCCTGCTGCTGATAGGCCACGAATTTCTCCTGATCACGGCGCTGCTTGAGGTCCAGCCCATTACTCTGCCGCTCCTGATGGGCTCGGAACCCAGCCCAGTCCTGTTTCCACCAGGCCTCGTCGAGCTCGTCCTCATCAAGTTCAGGTGTCTTTTCGTACGCCTGGGGCGCCAGAGTGCCGGTCTCCCCCACTGCAGAGCCCGACGCTTCGTTCCCGGTTTCCACCTGCGGGGTTCCCGGCAGGGGCGCGCTCAGGATATCCTTGACGCGCTCCAGCAAGGACTCGTCGTCATCGTCTTCGTCAGGCGCCTGAGCCTGTGCAGACGGTCTTTGGGTGCCCGGCAGGGGTGCGTTGAGAATTTCCCCAAGCCTATCAAAAAAGCCTTTGTCATCCTCTTGTGCCATTTTCCACCTCTGAAGTGTCAGCTCTTTACTTTGATCCGGTTCGACAACCAGACGAGGAGTAATGCGCCGGCCAAAGCCGCGATACAGGTAACGATCAGACCGCCAACGGTACCCCCTCCCCCAATCCCGAGCAGTGCCAAACCGTAACCGCCGACCACCCCGCCGGCAATGCCGAGAATCATATCGCCGATCTTTCCGAACGGCGGCGCACCGCCAATGAAACTTCTTGCAGTCAAGCCGGCAATGGCACCGATCGCCAACCAAACAAATAATGACCACGCTGGCATATCAACTACTCCTTCTGCAACGAACAGGTTTAATTCGGAATGCACCCAGCACCGAACCTAGTATCACCAATCACCTGACCCGATTCAACTTACCGGTGTATCAGCCGGGTCTGACGGACGGGATTGCGATGCTGCTGCCCACGGCAGAGCACGAGGCAATTGAGCATGAAGGTCTAAGAACTGGCAGATCGGGTGGCGAATATTGAACTCGCGCGCCTCGGACCGAACCTGTCGATGCAGCCAGCCTGGTATATAAACCCGTTCAGAATCAGTGCCAGACAACGGTGATCAACCAAACCATGCCCTGCTCGGACGCCATGCAAACTGACGGCCGACCGGGAAAACCCCTTGCGCCCTTACGCAAAATAACACGTTCACGATCAACAACATGCATCTGTCATAACACGAGGGCATTCATGGGTCGATTATTCTAAAGTTTATCTGGCAGCTTCCGATAGCCATATTAGTTATTGCTTATATTATAAAATTTTGAGGGCGTCTGTGTGGCTACTAAACATTCGTTGATAAGGGGGGGAATCGCTGCAATCGCACTACTCGGCAGCATCGCTAACAGCGTCGCATACGACAAAGAGTTATGTGCACCATTCAAAAACAGCAAGGTCGATCAATCGCTTGTAGCTATGATGCTGACTGCTGCCGAGGAAGGCGGTCTGTATCTGATCCGATCATCGACCTCGAGTGTTGGATTTTGCGCAAACAGTCTGATCGGACGTGTCGAGGCGGAATTTACGGTTTTCCAGGGCGGCATATCTCTGCTGGCTTCATCACCGGCGCATGAACACGGACAGACGCTGTTCCGAGTCGATACTGGCAGCCTGAAAGCCAGCGACAAGCTGCTCCAGCAGCTGATCAAAAGCAAAGGTTTTCTTGATGTGGAAAACTTTCCGGAAATCCTGTTTGTCAGCAGCAGCCTGACTTGGACGAGTCGCACTGAAGGTTTGCTGGAAGGGCTGCTGACCCTGCACGGAACAACCCGGCCTGTGAGCTTTGCAGTCAAACTGGCTGGCCCGGACGATAACCCCCTGCTACTATCCGATGAAGTTGAGGTCAAGGCTACCACGACGATTCGACCCTCTGAGTTCGGTATCGATACGTTACCGAAATTCGTAACCGATTCAGTAAATTTGTGCATGCGCGTTAACGCGGTTCGTTATTCAAGCTGATTATTGAGCAGCATGTTGTAACCTTCATCTCGGTCGCCTCTCTCGTTTTCGTAGGAAGCACG
>CBFDBP010000283.1:0-4346 GCA_965603065.1 uncultured Gammaproteobacteria bacterium | reverse complement strand
GCGGCGTGCGCTCCAGCACCTCGAAGGCGTCGTGGCGGATATGGTTTTTCGCCATTTCTTCGCGCAACATGGTCTCGTTGATAACATCCTTGTCCAGACACTCCCGCAACAGCCCGAAGAAAAAATGCTCCTGGTTCAGATCAGGGTGCTGCTTGTAGGTGCCGGCAAAACCATAGTCACCGAACAGCGCACGCCGTGCGCGACGTATCCAATGCTTCGGCGGGAACAGCCGGAAGGTGTCGGCGGCTCGATAGTCAACCGGAAGGCCGGTCTTCCAGGGTTGATGCTTGCGCTTGGTGGTATGCAGCATGCGGGTCTTTTCAGTGAGGTGGTCGAAATCGTTCCATTCCGGTTCGAAGAAACCGATGCTGTCCGGATCTTCATACTTGAGGCACACCCAGTTCATGTAATCACGCTTGAAGGCAAACATGTCGTTGAACTGTTGCTCGACCTTCCAGTGCCCCAGCTTTGCGTTATCCAGCAACATGACACTGGTGGCCAGACACCCGCGTTTGCCCTTGGAACCGGATTTCGGCCTGCACAGAATGGCCTTGCCCTGCATATCGCGCGACAGCAGATCCCAGATATCCGCGCGGGCAAACACATCCGGATCGATGACGACGGCGCGGCCCTGGTAAGCCATTAGCTGGGGGGGCAGAAAGCGGGTGGGCGTGAACGACTGCAAGTCGTCCCTGACCCACTCGCGCTTGCCGCCGTCGCGCAGGTACATCTGCCCCTCTCTTGCATGCAGAAAGGGGAAGTCATTGTAGTTCATTATGCGGATATCGAACTTGTCGTTGTGCCTGGAGTTACGACGCAGTGCATACTCGGCAACGAGTGCGCCGACATATTGTTTGTCATTGGCTTGAATAAAAACACAGTACTCCATGTCAGCACCCTCTTTTCGTTGATGTGCAGATATTAAACCCGGGCAGGCGATTTACCAAGGCGACGATTTGACCGGTCTGGCCATTCCCAGCGTCATACCGCAAAATAGGCGACCCCGGAAGCCGTTAGCAAGTGCTGAGAGGTCAGGTAGTTTTGGCTAAGCTTTTTTTAGGCGACAAGCATGCGGATCACTCGCCACGTCTGTTGCAACTGCTGTGGGCCATCGAGGGCGGCCTGGTTGGTCTGCTCGGCGGCCTGAGTCGGTTGTTCTCACCGGACCTGGCCTCCAGCGGCGCGCGCAGGCTGATGCGCAGACTGGGTCCGCGTCTGTACAAGACGCGCCACATCCGCCGCAACCTGAAAAATGCCTTCCCCGAGAAAAATGCGGCAGACATCGAAGAACTGGTTCGCGATATATGGGGGAACCTGGGCTCGATACTCGCCGAGTACCCTCACCTGGGCACCATTTGCCATCGCGAGGCGGACCAGCGCCTGGAAGTCGTCATACTGGGCGAGCCACAAGTCTTCCGCAAAACGGGCAAGCCTGCGGTGTTCGTCTCCGCACACCTGGCGAACTGGGAGCTCGCGGCCGGCGCTGTCGTACACCTCGGCATTCCGCTGACCGGGCCCTATACACAGCTGCAGAATCCGTACATGGACCGGATGTTGTACCGGGCCCGTCAATCTCTCGGTTGCGGGATGGTGGAGCGGGATGGTGCCGGCCGCAAACTCATGAGCTGCCTGAAACAAGGCACTTCTGTTGGATTGCTCTCGGACCAGCGGGTCGATAGCGGTGAGCCCGTGCCCTTTTTCGGGCGCGACATGCTGACAACGATCACCCCCGCCCGGCTGGCCTTGCGTTTTGACTGCGAATTGATTCCCGTGCAGGTTCAAAGACTGAAGGGCGCCCGTTTCCGCATCATTTTCCACCCGGCGGTGAAAGCAGACGACGAAACCGCAGACAAGCACACTAAGGCTCTGCAAATGACTAAGACGATCAATACCTTATTCGAAGCATGGATCCGTGAACGGCCGCAGGAATGGATATGTTCCAATCGGCGCTGGCCGAAGGATCGGCAAAAGTCCGGCGGTGACTGATCCGATTGCAACGGATTGCGTCCCGCTAAACCGCACGACCTTATCCCGCGAAAGCCGGTATAATGCGCCATTTTTGCAGATGCGGGTTCGAGACGGCATGACACTCTTCAGCGACAATGCGAAAAAGGCGATGATTATCGGTCCCACAGCGCTACTGCCAAAGCCGCTGCGTGTGCCTATACGCAAACGCCTGCTCGGCAGGCTTGAAGTCGATATCGCCCGTTGCTCCCAGCTGGTGATTATCGCCCATCCGAAAAGCGGCAATACCTGGCTCAAGGTGATGCTGACCCGCCTGTACGGTATACGCCATGGCATTGCGCCCGAGGATTTCGCCAAGTACCCGGCACTCGCGGACCGCAACCCGGCGATTCCCCGCTTTGCCGCCACCAACGGCTGGTACAGCTACGAGCGCGCGGTGGGCGACCAGCTCACCCCGCAGGCACCGGATTCGGCGCTGAAACACAAGCCGGTGGTGCTGCTGGCGCGGAATCCCCTCGATATCGCCGTTTCCTGGTTTTTCCAGTTCACCAAACGCCAGTCGGCGCACAAACAGGAACTGATCAACGCCGCTATCGATCACCCCATCGACCGGCACACTATCGAAATGTGGGAATTCGTGCGGCACAGCGACATTGGCCTGCCCTCGCTGATCGAATTCCTGAACTACTGGGAGCGCAACCTCGCTGCGCTGGACAAGACGCTGCTCACCAGCTACGAAGCATTACGCGCTGATCCGGGTTCAGTCCTTAAGCAGATCACCGGGCTGATGGGTGACACGTTCAGTGACGAGGAAATACAGGCGGCCGTCGACTTCGGTTCCTTTGACAACCTGCGCAAACTGGAGAGTGAGGGCTTCTTCCGGTCCGGTGGACTCACGCTACGCAACGCCGGTGACCCTGAAAGCTTCAAGGTACGCCGCGCCAAGGTCGGCGGCTACCGGGATTACTTCACGCCCGAGCAGGCGGATGAACTGGAACAGCTGGTAATCACACATCTGTCGCCGACACTCGGCTATAACACCATCAACCCGCGTTCTTCGCAGTCTGACAGTGTCGCTGTCTGAGCAACACCCCGACATCTGGCTGCTGCTTGGCGATAAAAAGGGCGACAACGGTCAGGTAGAAACCATCGCCGAGGCGCTGGAGACATCGCTCGGCTGGCGTTGCGAACTCAAGCGTATCAAGGTCCTCGAGCCCTTTGTGTTCGGCAAAGCCAGGGTCGGGCCGACGCTCTACCATATAGATCGTGAGCGCAGCGCAGCACTCGAACCTCCGTGGCCGGACCTGGTCATTACCGTCGGCCGCAGCCCGGCCAATGTGGCGTTATGGGTGCAGGAACAGTCCGGCGGACACACCCGGATCGTTCTGGTGGGCAAGCCGTCGGGCATGATGGAACGCTTCACGCTCATCGTGATCAGTACCGAAATCCTGCTTGCCCCCTATCCCAACGTGCTGCGCATCTCGATGCCGCTGATGCGAATTGACGAAACTGCAGTGCAACAGGCCGCCGGTGACTGGAAAGTAAAGTTTTCCGGGCTGCCTCGCCCGCTGGTCGCCATCATGGTCGGCGGACCGACCAACCCATTTGTCTACAAACGCTCGGTAACCGGCAAACTGATTGAAGCGGCCAACAAGGTCTGTCGTCAGGGCGGAACTCCTTACATCACCACCAGTCGCCGCACACCGGCCGCGGTTGTTGCGAAGCTGAAAACCGGCCTGCCCGAGCAGGCAAAACTGTTTGCATGGCAGGCAGACGCCAGCGAGAACCCCTACATGGGCCTGCTGGGACTGGCCGACCGCTTCATCGTCACCGGCGACAGCATTTCAATGATGGTCGAGGTGACACGCCTCGGCAAGCCGCTGGAAATACTGCCCCTGCCCTGCGGCGCTATCGGTACGCTGGACCAGCTGCGCCGATCAATGGCGCGCTGGCTGTTCAATCCCGGTAAAGGTCAATTGACAGACAGAATACGGGCAAAGCTTGCCCGCCTGGTGTACCACTCGCATTTCATCCGCCACACGCGCCACTACCCCGGCTTCCACCAGAAACTGGTCGACCTCAAGCTGGCCACCTGGTTCGGGCAGGAATCCAGCCCCCCGACAGGACAGTATCCCGACGATGTCAGCGAAGTCGTTCGGCGTATTCAGACGATTGCGCAGCGCTAAGCAGTGGCATTAACCATGCCTACCACAAAGGATTTCAGGGATAAGGAAGTTCCCCGTTATACGAGGTATTCTCAGGAGACAATGCCTTCCGGTACGCACGGCGCAGCCTTCTACAATGCTGTTCCTTCGTGACCTTCAAAGTGAATTGCGTAGCAAGACAAGGTGAATCGCCGTCAGGCGAGACAAGGTGAATTG
>CBFDBP010000282.1:0-4382 GCA_965603065.1 uncultured Gammaproteobacteria bacterium | reverse complement strand
ATTCTGCCGGTTGAGCATCAGCTGTGAACCCGGCCGTTGAGATATTGATGCATAGTCAGTGATTCAATCATCAGACGGAGAGACCACGATGAAAACACCGCAACTGATAGTGCTGAACCTGATCCTGCTGATCCTGGTGTTTGTGATTAACGTGAGGGTACAGGCCGAGACGCTGATGGACGTGCAGGCGGGTGAGGCAAGCTATTACGCCGACAGCCTGCATGGCAACAAAACCGCCAGTGGCGAGACCTACGACAAGGACGCCATGACGGCCGCGCACCGATCGCTGCCGTTCGGTACGAAGGTCAGGGTGACCTATCTGAAGACGGGAAAATCGGTGGAGGTTGTAATCAATGATCGCGGCCCCCATATCAATAACCGGATAATTGATCTTTCGAGGGCGGCGGCACGCGGCATCGGTTTGATCGAGGATGGTCACGGCAAGGTCAAACTAGAGGTCTATGAGCCCTGATTATGGCTCCTGACTATATTGTCACAGTGAGTACGGGCGAATGCCCATTGAATTGCCAGCAACGAGATCGAAGAGGGCCGCGCAGAGAACCAGCGGCGGTCCTTTCTACGACTTGCAGCGACAGCTCGGCCTGTTGCGTGAGGATACATTTCGTGCAGGCTCCAGGGCTTTGCTGTTCGTCGGGCTTGCCTGGGGTGTGCCATTGATCCTGAGCCTCATTATTCCAGGCTCTTCTTACATTCGTGCGGACTTGATGATGGCGGGAGAAGTTTGTTAGTGATAAGTGTAATCTGACCCCGTTCCCTTTATGTATTTTGATGTTGCCAATATTGTTGTCCCGGTGTGGTGGCTACTGGCCTGGGGTGGGCTGGTGGGACTCGTATTCTCGACTGTCGGCGCGGCCGGCGGGATTCTCGCCTCGGTGGGGATGATATCCGTGTTCGGCATCGAGAACCCGAACCTGGTCAAGCCGATGGCGCAGGCATTAACGCTGGTCACCCCCCTGATTGCCGTACCGTTGTATATGCGCCAGTGCCGCCTGATCTTCAGCCTCGCCTTTCTGCTCGGCACCGGGGGTATATTCGGTGCGCTGCTGGGCAGCACTCTATCGGTAAGTCTGCTGTCCGACATGCAGGTGTTTAAGCCGGTTTTTGCGGTGCTGGTATTTTTCATCGCTGCGCAACTCGCTTGGCAGTTGCTGCATACCGGTGCAGATTCTGCCGCGCTTACCAAAACCATGAGTGCAGCAGAGACCTTCAAGCAGCATATAAAAAGCGGCGGTGCATCCTGTGACATGGGCGTGAAGTTCCGGCGTGCATCGCTACGCCGCTTTTATTTCCGGTTCGGGGACGAGGATTTCGTTTTCAGCTCCTGGTTGCCATTTTTCACCGGTATGGGTATCGCTATGCTGTCTTCTGCTCTCGGAGTCGGGGGCGGGTTCCTGCTGGTACCCTTCATGAGTATCGTGATGCGACTGCCGATGCATGTTATCGCCGGCACCTCGGCTCTGGCGATTGCCATTCATTCAGTCACCTCGATCGCCAATTATGTACGCCTCGGTATCGCGCTCGATTTCCCGATGCTCGGTATCCTGCTGATCGGCGTAGTTGCCGGCTCGGCCATTGGTCCGGTATTGAGCAAGCACCTGCCGGAGAATGCTCTGCGCGCATTCCTGTGCCTGGTGTTGGTGGTGATCGGTCTGCGTTATGCGGGCGTGTTCTCATGACGAACAGTAGAGAATGCATCTCAGCACACCCTCCCTTTCCTTCCCACCATTTCATATAGCAATTCAGCTACATCTCAGGGTTTTCAATATAGCTTATCGCAGAGACAAAAGCCCCCTGTGGGTCACGAATGACACAGAAGCGACCCACCTCTGGTATGTCGCGCGGCTCTACTACGACTGTAGCACCCAATTCCAGCGCGCTCCGGGCGACAATGTCCACGTCGTCCACCGTCACGTAGGTACCCCACATTGGTGGCGACCCTTCCGCCTCGGGTGGTGTTGCCATCATGCCGCCAACTTCCTTATCGCCTGCTTTGATGACGGTGTAAGTCATACCTTCCATCGGCATATCCTCCAGTGTCCACCCAAACAGCTTGGCATAGAATGCCTTGGCTGCCTGGATATCTGTCGTCATCAGCTCGGACCAGCTGAAAGCACCATGCCGCTTGAACTGTTCATTCATAAATCACCTCCTGGGGTTGATCATAGTTTCTTTTAAGTGGCCCACGACGGACGCAGCCACTCTATCGCATTTCATTACAACATTCTGAACTATTGGATTGTTGAATTGCATCAAATTTTGACCCAACATTTGCACTTAATTTTGGCCCGCATCAGTCTGGCTAATATGCGGTGCATTATCGCGAGTTTCGCTCGAAGGCTTTTTGTGGCTGGCAGGCGGTGACGTGCGCCAAAATTATGGCCTAATAGTAAAGGGATGAAACCGTCGATCAGCTGTGTGAATTGGATATTGTTAAATTGACAATACCGTCGGTAATCCCGGAAACCTGGTGTGTTGTATCGAAAAGGCTATCGCGTTATGTTCTCTCGAAGACACCCCTTTTTGCCTGAATTAACTGATTGAGAAGGTTGGCTATCAATGGAACTACCACCCCGTGACGGAGACGGTTATCTCGTTGACATGAATGACTGGACGCCGGAGACCGGCCGTGCCATGGCCGAAGTGGATGGCGTCGAACTGGACGATGTGAAATGGAAGCAGATCCTCAAGGCACGAGAGTATTTTGACGAATTCAGTGTAGTGCCACCGATTCGCAAGTTCGCCAAGTACCTGGGTGAAGATCAAAAGGCGATGTTCAAAATGTGGCGCACTGGCCCGATGAAACCGATTACCAAGTATGGCGGTTTGCCCAAACCGACCGGCTGCGTATGAGCCGCAGAAAACCATGACAGACGAGCGAAGCCACTTTGACAGGCTGGTTGATGAACTTGAGACACAACGCGACTTGCCGGAGGTTCGCAAAGCGGCCAGTGAATCGGCCGATAATATCGGCGCCGCGCTGGGGCTGGTTGGCGAAGAAATCGGCAAGGCTTACAAACGCCTGCGCGATACCCTGGACTGAGTAGCCATACCGCCGCCGGCAATCATTATCATTTGTTATCGACCTGTTTAGCCGCCGCGTCGCGGGGTGGCGCTCCCTCCCTGCCAGGAAATCGTTACCGATTGCATTCAGTGGGCGATGAAATCTTAACCGGTAAAATTATTAAAAAGCACAAGCAGCTTGTTCACTCTGACATGCTGAAAGTGACATCGCATGTTCAACGGAATGAAGCTGACTGGATTCTGAACACGATCATGGTCGAGGGCTATGATGTTCCCTTCAGATATAAACGCAAGCAGTGAAACCGTTGGCGGTGTGGAGTTCGAAGTCATGAATGCAGTTAGAATCAAGATAGCCTGAAAACAACCCCGGGGAACGGTCGGAATGAACCACAGCAATGTCCACCAGTCTGATCGTTTGCAGCAGGTGTTTGAATACCACCAGGCCACCAAACACCAGTTCCAGGCATACGCCAGTAGTCCCGGATACCTGGACTGGGCAAATCAGCCGGATCCGTTTCGCCGTTATGCGGGTGCACGGCTGATTCCGCTGGAAACCATCGAGCCGACAGATGCGCCCCGCTACGATGACGTTTTCAATCAACAGCGGATGCCTGCTCCCGAGGCCGTGAATGGGCGGACGATATCGCAACTTTTTTATGACAGCCTGGCGCTATCTGCCTGGAAGAGCACAGGCGAGACGCGTTGGGCACTGCGGGTCAATGCCTCCAGTGGCAACCTGCATCCGACCGAGGGCTACCTGCTCAGCGGCCCCGTCGAAGGTTTATGCGATAAACCCATGGTTTGTCATTATTCGCCCAGCGCACATGCTCTAGAGGTGTTGGCAGAATTCGATACTGAACTATGGAACACACTGTGTAGCCCGTTTCCCGTACATACCTTTTTCATCGGATTGACTTCAATTCACTGGCGTGAGGCCTGGAAGTATGGTCAGCGCGCCTATCGTTACTGCATGCACGATGCAGGACACGCGATGGGTGCGATCAGTATGGCGGCAGGAGGCCTGGGGTGGCAGACGCGCCTGCTCGATGACCTGGGCACGGATGAGCTTGCATTACTAATGGGCACGTTTCGTGATCATGATGCCGAGCGCGAAGAGCCGGATATGCTGATAGCCTGTGTTCCGGATAAACGCGCAAGCAACGAGACGAGTCTGTCCGAAGTGTCGGTGCTTTCATTTGAATCGCTGGCATGGCAGGGCCGCCCCAATCAGTTGAGCCGCTCTCACGTGGAATGGGGTATCGAGGACATCGCGAGCCAGGTGCGCAAACCGCGTGGTGAGTGTCAGTACCAGCGGTTTGAAAATCCGCCGCTGTCCCGGG
>CBFDBP010000281.1:0-4430 GCA_965603065.1 uncultured Gammaproteobacteria bacterium | reverse complement strand
CCGTTCGGACCCTAACATTTTGAAACGATAGCCCTTATTGTATCCTTCAACCGAAAACTCTTAAGAACTCGTTTTCGGAGACCACGTGCTCACCAAACTACATCGACTACGCCAACCCTGAACAGCTGGGGACGGCCCTCCGGCAGCTGGTGTATCACTTCTTCCAGCTCGCCGCCCAGCGAAAAGATCTCATCGGCATAGCTCAACACCATCCGTCCAGTGTCAGTGAGTCCCAGGTTACGTCCGACCCGGGAAAACAGATCCACCCCAAGCTATTCCTCCAGCAGGCTCAATTGCCCGCTGATGGTCTGTGGTGTCAGGTGCAGTCGTTCACTGGCCCGGGCGACGCCACCCTCCCTGGCCACCGCCCAGAAGTAGTGCAGATGCTTACAGTTAATCATAGGGTTACCATTACTTCGTAATTACCGAGCAATATAGCAAGAATATTCGTCTTTTTTTATCCATTGCACCCGCCTAGCATGCCCATTAATGAAACAACAACAGCAAAGCAGCGGAGGACCCTATGCAGATTGATATACAGGCACGCAGTTTTTCCCTGACCGATGCCCTACGCAGCCACGCCGAATGGCGGATGCAATTCGCCCTGACCTTCTTTGACAATCACATTCAGCGGGTCGTTATGCGGCTATCCGACATCAACCGCCCGCGCGTTGGTGCGGACAAGCGCTGCCACTTGCAGGTGGTGCTGGCCGGTCTGCCCGATGTAGTGATCGAAGATACCGAGGCCGACCTGTACGCCGCCATCGACCGTGCGACCGATCGCGCCGGACGTACCGTTGAACGTCGGCTGGCACGTCGCGCGATAGGGTTCGTGCATCCGGTCTACTCGACACGCTATCGATTAACTAATGACCCGTAACTACTTTTATAACCTGGCAGGAGACGACTCATCATGAATACCTCAATGACAAGCGCGACGGCTCGTGCGAAAACGGCCGTTCTAGCCACCAACAAGGTGGTCCGCAACACCTATATGTTGCTGTCCATGACGCTCCTGTTCAGCGCGCTCACCGCCGGCGTATCGATGGCGCTGAAGCTGCCCCATCCGGGGCTGCTGCTCACGCTCGGTGGTTATTTCGGTCTGCTGTTCCTGACTGCGAAGTTCCGTGACAGCGCTTTGGGACTGGCCTTCGTGTTTGCCCTGACCGGCTTTATGGGCTACACATTGGGGCCGATTCTCAATGCCTATCTGGCCATGGCCAACGGTGGCCAGGTCGTGATGACGGCCATGGGTGCTACCGGTGCCATCTTCCTCGGCTTGTCCGGTTACGCGCTCACCACCCGCAGGGATTTCAGCTTCATGGGCGGATTCCTGATGGTGGGCATCCTGGTGGCCTTCCTCGCCGGGCTCGGTGCGGTGTTCTTCGAGATGCCCGGGTTATCCCTGGCGGTGTCATCCATGTTCGTGCTGCTGATGGCGGGACTGATCCTGTACGAGACCAGCAACATCATCCACGGCGGCGAGACCAACTACATCATGGCGACCGTGACGCTGTACGTATCGATTTTCAACCTGTTCACCAGCCTGTTGCACCTGCTGGGATTCATGAATAGTGACGAATAGACTGGTCGGCAAATGTGATAAGCAGCTCGTACCGGATTTATCGTTTAACAACGTACTATGATGGGCATGCCAGATGCCTGGGAACAACAGGTATTGCTGCGGTTCTCTGCACAAGTGGAACAAGGCGAGAACCCCGCTGAACTGACATTCTACGAGGTGGTGCAGGAACCCGATGGCCATTACCTGCGATTCATGAAAGCCATCGATACCAAGTCCATGTGTCTCGCCTGCCACGGTGCCGCCTGACGCGATCGCGAATGCCGTCAAGACCAGCCTGCAGGACAACTACCCGCATGACCGGGCAGTGGGCTATGTGGCAGGCGAACTGCGCGGCGACGTGAGCATCAAACAGCCTTTACATGAATAACTGTTTCCAACACGGGCCGGAAAATACTCTACGCTGAACCTTGTTCAACGACACACAGACAGAAGGATGAAACCCATCATGAACACCGACATCAAGAAACTCTACGACGCAGAACCCGACTCACCGTTGTATGTCGCCATCAACCGGGTATTGGTGAGGAATGACCCAAATCTCATGCGTATGATGAAACAGGCCAGCTCCAAAATGTGCCTGACCACGGCGCTGACACCCGGCTTCAAGGGCTTTGATCTGATGAAACAGCTGGGCGCCTGCCCCATGGGCATGCGCTGGGGCGCGAATACAGATATGGGGGAGCAGCTGTCACATATATGGATCGATCAGATAACCTACTGGGACTCGGTAGAAGCCCACGAGAATTTTCACGAAACCTTTGAGGATGTCGTCGTAGACACCTGCGCCAAATGCGGTGATGTGTTATTGGAAGGTCCGGAAGAACCGGTATTTCGGGTGGTGCATAGCGACCTGCCAAAACTGGTTTCCATGAATCAGTGGTTGAAGAAAAACGCCGCGGGCCAAACTCGGGGCTACGCAGTCGATAGCGGAGAAACCGTCACCGTCATGGCCACCCACCGGGTACGCCCGGGCAAGGAGGCAGAATTCGAGGCTGGCGAAATCGCGACCATGGACATGCTCAAGGAATCTCCGGGTATGCTGGGCTTTCAGATACTCAAGCGTATCGGCCTATCCACCTTGGGCAGTGGTCATGCGACGGTGGAATCCATGCTGGACGATCTGAAGGACAGCTCCGGCAGCAAACTGCAACGCACTGCGGAAGTCTGGGAAGGCTTCACACTGCCCGCCGAATACCTGGTGATGGTGGAATGGGAAAGCCTGGGTTACGCCCAGGGCAACATGCCTCATGTCAACGTGAAACCGGAACTATTGTTCATCCACGGCCCCCAGGTACTGAATAACTGCCTGCATATGCCCAATGTCCGCATGGCCGATTCCATGTTCCGCGAAGAAACGTATCGCGAAATACTCAATAAGAACAACTGATACGAAAACAAGGCTATCGCAGGATGGAGGCAGTTCCGCCGCCTGGCAAAAATTGAATATGAGACCTGGCCGACACGACGGATGACAAACATGATTTTTAGATTCTTCGGACTTTTTCTGTTAGTGCTGACAGTGTCGGCCTGTACCGAACTGCCTTACAACAACCTGGACAATGGACACCTGAAAACCCTGCTTGAACAGGGTGTACCGATTTATGACATACGCCGTCCGGAGGAGTGGCGTCAGACAGGTGTGATCGAGGGAAGCCGGTTACTCACCTTTGTCGATGCAGGCGGGCGCGTATTGCCGGATTTCCTGACCCGTTTTGAGGATACCGTGGAAAAGAATGATCCAGTGATCCTGATCTGCCGCACCGGTAATCGCACCAGCACGCTGGCACGCCATCTGGTTGAACAAATGGGCTACACCCAGGTCTATAACGTCCGCAATGGCATCACCAAATGGATCAGTGATGGGCGCGCGGTGACGCGTTAGTAAACTTTCCAGGAGACAGAGACATCAAAATGACTCACCCCGCTACAGCCATAAAAAATGCCCCGGTTCATAAGCCACGACCCATGGTTGACCTGCTGGTCAGCATTGTTATCCCCTCTGTTATCCTGATGAAGTTCAGCGGAAATGATGCCTTTGGCGCGACGACTGCCCTGATTGTGGCGCTGGCTTTCCCTCTGGGCTGGGGTCTGTTCGAACGATTCAGATACAAGACGTTTAATTTTATCGCAGTGCTGGGGCTGATCAGTGTATTGCTCACCGGCGGCATCGGCCTGCTGCAGCTCGATACGCAGTGGCTGGCCATCAAGGAGGCAGCCATCCCGGGGCTGCTTGGCATCGCGGTGCTGGTCTCCACGCGTACCCGCTATCCGTTGATCAGAATCCTGCTGTTTAACCCGACCGTCCTGGATGTCGGGAAAATCAAACAACAACTCGAAAACCTTGGCAATACCAGCGCCTTTGAAAATCGCCTGTTAAATGCCACTTACCTGCTGAGCGGCACCTTTTTCTTTTCGGCGACAATGAACTACAGCCTTGCCACGTGGATCGTTACCAGCCCGGCGGGCAGCGCCGCTTTCAACGAGGAACTCGGACGACTGACATTGCTTAGCTATCCGGTGATCGCCATTCCTTCCACGCTTATGATGCTGGCAATCTTTTATTACCTGTGGCGAACGATCCACGGCATGACCGGACTCGCGTTGGAAGAGATACTGGCTTCACACCACCGGAAGTCACAGCGTCACAACATTTGATGAGGTATTCGATACGCCACACCTGACCACCCTCGACGAACTCAAACAGCACGTCACCCTGCTGGCCAGCGTGGAGGAATCGGATGCGCCTTTTATCAGCTGTTATCTTAACCTCGAAGACGAACCTGACAGCTGTCTATGGCGAATTAGTAAGTATCAAGGGAAAACGATCACTTAGACAGTCTTGTTC
>CBFDBP010000280.1:0-4446 GCA_965603065.1 uncultured Gammaproteobacteria bacterium | reverse complement strand
CATAATCATTCAGATCATGCAGGAATTTCAATTCGTCAACAGCGCTATTTCAACCGTTAAGAAAAAACCTTGTTGCAGCATTGCTGTCCCGTTAATCCCTTCTCCCTTCGGAGGGTGTCGTAAAAGGTTGTGGCCCCTTCTCCCTCCGGGAGAAGGCTGGGATGAGGGGGGTTAAAAATCAAAGCGTCAGCTTTTCTGATCCCCTCACCCTAACCCTCTCGGCAACTGCTCCATGCGTTGCTCTAGCGCTTACATCCCTGTAAGCGTCCCGGGGGAGGGTGTTGTAAAAGTCCCCTCTCCGCCCCGGGAGAGGGGACTTATGCGACACGCCTCGGTAAATAATCTCTCACTTATTGCAGCTCGAGGTCGATGTTCATTTCCTTTACACCCGAGAACCAGCGTTTGCGCTCTATCTTGAGGGTCAGCGGGTCACCCGGTTTCTTGTCCCACATAATGAGGCGCAGGTCAGCGACGCTGGCGACAGGCTCGGCGTTTATCGCGGCGATCACATCACCACGCTTTATGCCGTGCGCCGCGCAGGGACTGCCCTGCTTGCAGGAGAGGATTTCCAGTTTGCCGTTTTCATCGTTGATCGTCAGCCCCATCTTGCCGGCGGCCGGTAAAACCTGTTGTTCCGGCAACAACAGAAAGTCCGCCAGATCGGGATGCAGGTCGCCGCCGTCCCAGCTGTTGAGCACAATAGCGGTGTCTACCGGCTGGCGGCGTTCCAGTCGACGCGGGATACCGCTGCCATAGGCCAGATGACCGCCACCGGCCAACACCACCAGGTGGTATTCCGGGTGAGCCTCGAGATAACGGGCGGCGCGTTCCGCCATGCCCTCGTCCCATAACAGCTGCACATCTAGGAACTTCTCGAAACTTTGCTCCTCGCGGTGGGGGTGCTGATCGAACACATCCCTGAGCCGGGCTTCATAGGCTGCATCTGAACGATCGATATGCTCCGGAATAGCGGCCTTATCCGCTGCACTGAGACCCTCGATACCCACCTGACCGGCTCTTTTAGTGAGTTCGGCGGGCAGGTTGAGGGCGATCACCGGCAGTTGATGCTCGCGTGCGAAGCGGAGTATCGGCGCATAGTGGCGAAAGTCGAAACGCCAGCGCTGGTAGTACTCGCTGTCACGCAGCAGTTCCCGTTCACTCAGCTCTCCGGCGATATAGGCATCGAGATAGCGCTGGAACGGTTGCTGAAACGCTTCCATACCGATGGCGAGGCGGGGATGCATCGCGTGCAGTCGACGGATGATTTCCAGTTGCGTCAGATGGTGTTCGTAGCGGTTGTGAATTTCACCGACAAACACAACCCGCTTGTCCGCCAGTGCGGGAATGATGCTGCCGAGGTCAAAGGCCTGGTTGAGATTCAGCGCGGGTGTCGCATCGACAGCAGCCGGTGCGGGCGCAGACTTGGTATGGTGCTTCAGGGCCTGACCCGCCGCAGGCCTGGATGCGGGGTTGGAGCTGCAGGCTGTAACGGTGAAAATGATCAACGCCAGCAGCAAGCGGCAGAGGCCTTGCACACAGCCGCTGAGTAAGAACACGGCGTTGTTGTTTGCGCAATAATACATCGTAGCTATCCTACTGATCGTGCATACACCGGGCGCTGTGGTGCACATGGATCACGGCAGCTGATAAACGACTGAAATAAACTATACTCATGTTTACCATCTTCATCATGTGCTTTTCTTACCACCCGTATGAGTGTAACGTATACAAGATAATTAACAACGCGGACACCGGGTACAGGGAGTTCCAAATACCCCTTGAAAATAAGGACATAAGTTTCCAAACCGATATGGAATGAGTCGGACTTCGGTACTACGCGTGTTGTTGATTGCGCAGGGATGACCAACGGTCACACCGGTTTGACACTCACAGTCCAGATGCATGGGGGTGCATAGGTTTGGAGACGAAGAATACGATTGACTTGCAGTCCGTGGTCGATACCCACGAGCAACCGTTCGTGATCATCGACCGCGACTTCACGATTGTCGCGGTCAACCGGGCCTACGAACAGGCCTATGGCTCGACACGTGAAAACATGATCGGCCAGCACTGCTACCAGGTCAGTCATCAAAACGACAAGCCCTGTTTCGAACTCGGTGAGGATTGCCCTCATCAAACGCTCTACCAGACAGGTAAAAGCTGTTCCTGCATGCACATCCACTATGATCCCGATGGCTGTGCCCATCAGGTGCGCATCAACGCCTATCCCCTCAGGGACAGTGCCGGAGAGCTGTACCTGGGAGAAGCGGTTCAGGACCTCTCGGAGCCCGGTGTGCGCTCCAGCGATCGGATACGCATGGTGGGTCAATCCCCCATCTTCCTGCGCATGCTCGAGCAGCTCAAACTGGCGGCTGCCGCCGACGCACCGATATTGCTGCAAGGTGAAACCGGTACCGGCAAGGATCTCGCCGCCAATTTTATCCACCAGCATTCCAGCCGTTGCAATAAACCGTTTCTGACCCTCGACTGCACGGTGCTGACCGAGTCGCTGTTCGAGGCCGAGGTGTTCGGACACGAGCGCGGCGCGTTCACCGGCAGTGTCGGCGAAAAGCAAGGGCTGTTCGAAGTGGTCAACGGCGGCACGCTGTTCCTGGACGAGATCGGCGAAATGCCGGCGCAGCTGCAGGCTAAACTGCTGCGTGTGCTGGAGACGGGGGAATACCGGCGTGTCGGCGGCCACAAGACCCTGCACACCAACGCCCGCATCATCTGCGCCACCAACCGTAACCTGGGCTCCGATATCGAGTCGAAAGACTTTCGCGAAGACCTCTATTACCGCATTGCCTGCCTGCATATCCAGATGCCAAGCCTGCGCGAACGCCTGCAGGATGTACCGGTACTGGCGGAAACCTTGCTCGAGGGTATCAGTCAATCAACAGGCAGACGTTACCAGCTCAGCGCGAATTCACTCATGGAGCTGCAGACCTATCATTATCCCGGCAATATTCGCGAGTTGCGTAATATTCTCAGTGTCGCGGCAGCGCAGGTCACGGATGGCAGGCTCGATGCCAAAAACATCGCGGAAGTGGTTCGATGCATGAAATCCCGACGGCGGGCATCGATCAAAAGGCGGGCGTCAGATCTCGGCATTGCAGAATCCCGCAGCCCGGAGGACGCTGCACAGAAAAGGCGGACATCGGATTTCCAGACTGACGCAGCGCCCGAGCCGAAGAAGGCCCCAGCTCCGTCCCCGGCCCCAACCGATGAGCACACCTTGCAGACTATGGAAGCTCAGCACATTGTCCAGCTGCTCAAACTGCATCAGGGCAACCGGCGTGAGGTCGCCGCCGCCCTCGGTATCAGCGAACGCACCATGTACCGCAAGCTGAAACGTTACGGCCTGACATAGACCTCATAGAAGGGTGGATGAGGCGCCGGGCACCGTCGCTTGTCGTTGCACGGGGATGCGTGCGCCGTAATCCACCGGGCGCCGATTGGTGGATTACGCTGCGCTTATCCACCCTACGTTTCTACGCAAGGTGGTAGGGTGGATGAGGCGCCTGGCACGCTGGCTTGTCGTGGTACAGGATACATGCGCCGTAATCCACCGGGGTGCCGCCATTCGACCTAGTCCGACGTCGCCTGATGGACGGCTTTCGCGCCGGGCATCAGTGCTTCGATACGCTCTATGACGTCGTCCGAGTCCCAGTCCACCGGGCCGTAGGCGACATAACGCCTGCGGCCGTCGGCGTCGATCAGATAACTGGTCGGATAAATCTGCACATCCCAGGCTTCTGCGGCTTCACCCGTGCTGTCCAGCAGGGTGGTGAATGTCACATTCATCAGCTTCTTGAATTTCCAGACCTTCGAGCTGGACTCCTTGACGTTGACGGCGAGCAGGCGAAAAGGTCTGTCCTGCAAGGCCGTTGCCAGTCGCTGCATGCTCGGCATTTCCGCCAGGCAGGGCGGACACCAGCTCGCCCAGAAATTCACCAGCACCACCTGCCCCCGGTAGCTGTCGAGAGTATGCCGGCGCCCGGCCAGATCCGGGAGGTCCAGGGCGGGTGACGCGGACTGACCCTCGTAGGGCTGCAGTTCTCCAGCCAATCCTGTCCAGGGGGACGCCATCAGCGCAACAGTAAATACAATGCCGGTGAACAGCTTCAAATCGTCTCCATTCCCGCAAAGGCGGCCTGGACCAGAAAAGATGGTCTTAAGCATATCAGATCGTCCGGATCCCTCTCATGTCGATCATCGCGGCGGCTATCGGAACGCTATGAAATGGGGAAGTTTTCCCAATAATAATAACGGGATACACAAAACTACGTATGTCATCGGGTAGGGTGGAGTCTGTCATTGGCGACAGGTGTGGCAGGCAATCTATGACAAATCTGTCATCGTCACAGGCAACAGCACACCAGTGGCAAGCGGATGATAACAAGGCAGGCCCTGTTAACTGATTGTTGGCGTGTATAAAAATACATC
>CBFDBP010000279.1:0-4492 GCA_965603065.1 uncultured Gammaproteobacteria bacterium | reverse complement strand
CGGCGGGCAACACGAACAGGGTCAGGATAGTAGACGAAAACAATCCCCCCACGACATGATCCGACAGAGGGCGCACAGCAATATCGGGAGTGAATAAAATAAGGCCTAGTGCATGAGCGCTTGCGTGACAACAGTGATCGCTGCAACCATCCTGTGACCACGGCAACGGTTCGTCATGATCGCTGCCGGTTTCGAGCGCTGTGTTTCCATGAGCATGAGCAGAATGATCGTCCATTGCCCACACGGCACTGCTTGCCAGCGTGAACAAAAAGAACCAGATTGTGAACAGGCGTCTGAAAAGCATTATCGACCCGCAGCAGGATTCAACAACAGCATATAGCAACGTCGCTGCAAAGCCAGGAGACTGAACGACAATCGGCAATTCCTGACTAACAGCGCATGAAAGAGTCTTCGAGCCGGCGATTAGCCGGTCAGATTCACAGTCCCGCTGCTTACTTGTCGCTCACTGACGGGAAGGTTTATGAAGCCACGTTCGGCAGCAGCCAATACCGCTTCTGTTCGATTTTTGACGTGGAGTTTCCCGAGAATTGCATGTACGTGAAATTTCACCGTCGCCTCGCAGATGAATAATTGTTCCGCGATCTTGCGGTTGCTACTACCCTCGGCCAGACAAGCCAGCACTTCAAGCTCACGGCCACTGAGCATGCTCTTTGCAGTTGGTTCCGCATGACTACCCTGGTTGACAATCTGCAGCAGCTTGGTGGCAATAACAGGGCTGAGCATCGTGCCCCCTTCGTACACCGCATGAATTGCGCGCAACAGTTCTTCGGTAGAGCAGTTTTTCATCAGGTAGCCGTTTACCCCCTGTACGGTTGCCCGCATGATGTGCTCATTATCGTCATGCGCGGTATAAATGATGATACGGCATGTCATTGTCTCCTCAGACACCTGCCGCAGTGATGCCACGCACTGTATGTCACCAGGCTCCGGATCCAGCAATATCACATCAGGCCTGGTTTCTTTCAGTATGGTGAAAACATCTTTAGTACAGGCTGAATCGCCGACGACCGTTATCGCGGGATCCTCATTCAACAAACCCCGCAGTCCGAACCGAATAACCGGTTGATCGTCAACAATCAGTACACGAATTTCTTTATTATTATTTGGCCCATTCATTCTTCTACCCCCCAGGTCTCTGCCTGAATATTTTTTGAGTTTTGAGGTCTGTATTGCGAACTGTGCTTTCTACTTATTGTTTTTTAGTATTGCTATCCCTTTGGTTCGTATTCTTCCTCACATTTAGTGTAGTCGAGTCAATCGATTGAAGCAATATTTTTATATTCAGTTTCTCTGAACGGTTGATGCTGCGAAACAAACCCCATTGCACTTTACCACCCAGGCCATGTCGAACGTCACAATGCCTTGTAACTGCTTGCGTTTTTCGAGCAACCACCAAGCAGATCCGCTTATACGATCCGCACACTTTCCCTGAAACCCACAAAATGGTATCGAAACAACCGACCAATAGTGGGGGGCGGTACACCTCTTGATGGTGTGATGGTGTGACTTTGTGCCGAATGTTCAACGCGGCCATTACTAACCGGCGTGTGATGCCCGGGACCTTAAATGTAAACGCATTGACTTCAAGCAATACGATAACCGGGACCGGGTGCATCAATCGCCGGGCGGAGATACGCCAGTGCTCGTTAGTGGTGAACCTTAACCGCTACGGACAAGACTCAGTGACAACAGGAATTCACCACCCACAGCCGCCGCGAAAAACAGGGTGCCATGCACCGGTTTTCATATATACTGTTGTGCGTCAGGCGATGGACCGATCCGACACTACTGTCTTGTAACGCCCTCGCCTGCATTACAAATTGGTTGCACGTCCTCTAGGTCTACTCAGAAGCTCCATGCCGGTATCTCCTGTCATTCACCTTTTTGAGATCTGCAATTGATTACGTGTTTATTCTTTAAAAAGGTAATTTAAATGACTACAGGTACGGTTAAGTGGTTCAACGAATCCAAAGGCTTTGGCTTTATCTCTCCGTCTGATGGCAGCGCCGATGTGTTCGTGCATCACTCCTCCATCCAGGGCGCTGGTTTCAAGACACTGATGGAAGGACAGTCGGTCACATTCGACGTGGAAAAAGGCCCCAAGGGTCTGCAGGCCGCCAACGTCACGCCGGCAGGCTGACAAAACCCGCAGCCAGCACCAGACCTAAGAACCCCGCTCGCGGGGTTCTTTTTTGCCCGCAGCCCCAGCAACAATCGGCTGGCTTAAACGAGGATACGCACATGAAAAAGCTGTTTGTCGGCAACCTTCCGCAGGACGCCACCGAAGACACCGTCCGCGCAATGTTCGCCAAATTCGGCACGGTACGCTCTATCAGCGTGGCCTCGGATATCTTCACTGGAAAATGCAAGGGCTTCGGCTTCATCGAAATGGAAGGACACGAAGCCCGTGCCGCGCAGGCGGCGCTGGACGGCAACATGATCGGCGGTAGCGACAGATCCCTGCGGGTACGCTTCGAAGATCCTCGGGCCGCACGCGGACGCAAGCGTCGTTAGTAGTGGCGGGGTAAGCCCGCTATTATCCCGGGCCGGCAGCCCTGCGCCGGGTTCCCCGCTTTTTCTGCACCTCCGGCCGCGCCCCTTTCGATAAACGCGACTCGGCCGATGCGCCACCACCGCCCCCTGATCTTCTGCCACGCTGTTGCCCGGAACCGTTGCCGGGCTTGGGTTTTGAGCCTGTGCGCGCGCCACTCCGTTTCTGAATCGGCTCGGCCCGGATGGAGGGATCGGGTTCATAACCTGGAATCACGACCCTGGGAAGGTCGCGTTTGAGCAGTCGCTCAATATCGCCGAGCAGCCTGCCTTCGTCCACGCAGACCAGCGACACCGCCTGCCCCTCGTTGCCGGCACGGCCGGTGCGGCCGATGCGATGCACATAGTCTTCCGGCACATTGGGCAGTTCGTAGTTCACCACATGCGGTAACTGATCGATGTCCAGGCCGCGCGCCGCAATGTCGGTGGCGACCAGCACCCGCACCTCACCGCGTTTGAAATGCTGCAGCGCGCGGGTACGCGCGCCCTGACTCTTGTTGCCGTGAATCGCCGTACTGCTGATGCCATCCTTTTCCAGCTGCGTTGAGAGACGATTGGCGCCGTGCTTGGTGCGGGTAAACACCAGCACCTGCCGCCAGTTCTGTGAACCGACCATGAAGGACAACAGCTCGCGCTTGCGCTCCCGGTCCACCGGGTGAATAACCTGCGAGACCAGCTCGGTAGGGGTGTTGCGGCGTGCAACTTCGATTTGCGCGGGGTTGTCCAGCAGCTTGTCGGCGAGTTGCCTGATGTCGTTGGAATAGGTGGCGGAGAACAGCAGATTCTGGCGCTGCTGCGGCAGCAAGCCGAGAATCTTGCGGATATCGCGAATGAACCCCATGTCCAGCATGCGATCGGCTTCGTCCAGCACCAGGATCTCAATGGAGGAAAGATCCAGCGTCTTCTGTGATACGTGATCCAGCAGCCGCCCCGGTGTCGCCACCAGGATGTCCACGCCGCGACGCAGCTTCTGGATCTGTGGATTGATCTTGACGCCACCGAAGATGATCGCCGAAGTCAGTGGCAAATGTCTGCCATAGATGTCGACGCTCTCGCCCACCTGCGCAGCCAGCTCACGGGTCGGCGTCAGGATCAGGGCGCGCACCGGGCGCCGCCCCTTGCCTGACGTCGTGTCATTGAGGCGTTGCAACAATGGCAGGGTGAAACCGGCGGTCTTGCCGGTTCCGGTCTGCGCACCGGCGAGTATGTCCCGCCCTTCAAGAATGACGGGGATCGCCTGGCGCTGCACAGGCGTGGGTTCGCTGTAGCCTTGCTCGGCGACAGCACGAAGGAGTTCGGCCGACAGGCCGAGGGTATCGAATGACATGGTATGAAATGCTCCAGCATCGGCCTACCGGCGACACATGTCCCGGGACGGTCTAGGCGGAATACGGTTATTGATGTTCGAGGTTTGCCGGAAGGGGTTACCGCGAGGATTCGGGTGCAGACCGAAGTGCACCGGACTGGCGTGCACTATACCGGAAGCAGCAGCAGAAAGCGAAGCCTGTGCCCGCAAACGATGTCTTGCCGCATTGACCGTCACCGAATTGAAGGGGGTTGTTTCCCGCCTCCACAGGATATCTCTGCCGAGTCAGTGTTTTCACATACTTCGCAAAGTGTTAGAGTCCCTTCTTGAGCAAAATTCCGGTACCTGAATGCGGCGGTTTTTCAGACTCATTTTGTTAGGCTGTTGGGGGATAACGCCCGCTGCAGCGGGTCCTCTTCTGGATGCTTCCAGGGCGGACCAAGACGCGCGTATCGCCCGCCTCATCGCCGGCGGTGCGGATGTGCACCAACGGGGGCTGCACGGCGACACAGCGCTGCACTGGGCGGCGTTTCATGGTCAAGAGACTATCGTCGCACAGCTCATCGCCAGCGGGGCTGATGTCGACGCCGCCGTCGACAATGGCAGTACGCCCTT
>CBFDBP010000278.1:0-4497 GCA_965603065.1 uncultured Gammaproteobacteria bacterium | reverse complement strand
GCTATGCACAGCGGACAATTCAAACACAAGTGGCCCGAGCTTCCCGCTGATCATGTCGTGGCCGTGCTCGGCGCCAGCCGCAAACCTGCCCGGTATTCAAACCAGGCGGTGAAGTTGCTGAAAGAAAGCGGTTACCGTGTTATTCCGGTTCATCCGAAAATTGCCGAGATTGAAGGCATCGCGGTCAGCCCCAGGCTGGGCATGATCAGTGCTAAAGTGCATACACTGACGCTTTATGTGGGACCGGAGCGAAGCTGGGGGATGACGCAGGATATCGTCGACCTGAACCCGGCGCGTGTGATTTTTAATCCCGGTACGGAATCCAGGGAGCTGGAGGAGACTCTCCGTTCCCATCACATCGAATGTATTCACGGCTGCACCTTGGTCATGTTGCGAACAGGCCAGTTTTAGTCCGCATCAGATTTGTTTGCGGAAGCGGGGGTGGCAGTTATCGATGTTGGCAGCCTTCGCCGCGTGAGTCTTCATCAGTTTCTCGATTTCATCGTGGGCCGGATAAGTTTCCCCGATCTGTGACAGATAGGTTTGCCAGCAGCTGAAGTCATTGGCCAGCTCCGCGTCGGTGCCGTGACAGGCCAGAACGGTGACCACTGCATCGCCAACTTTCCAGGGCCCATCGCCCTTGATCGGGCCGGCGACAAAGCGCAGCGCTTTATCGATACCGGTTTCAGTCCAGAAGGTGGGCAGGAACAACAGGCCGTCGTGGCAGGCGAGTCGTTCGATCATGATCTGTTTTTCACCGCCGGCAAAGCGGATTGCCAGCGGTGCGGTTACAGTGAACAGATCCGCCATACAGGCCTCCTTTCGGGCTTAAGGTAAAGTGGATGCCATCAACTGCACACAAGCGGATCTTTACGCGCCCTCACAGTATGCCATCCGGACATTGACACCCTATTATACAAATCGGCGGCGATTATGGTGAGTCGGTTGGATCAAGCGCCCTGGTCTATACTTTTACAGACAGGCTTGAAAAACCAATGAGGGGGATCGGAGAGCTGCTGGACAACAGTGTCGAAGAGGTATGGCGTGCTCTCAACGAAACGTATCAAACACGGAATTTCAGCCTGCGTCCTGGTTCTCCTGTGCGCACTCACTGCGCTGGGACATGCGCGGGTGGAGGTGCTTGCGGGCTCCCCTGAGGATACCATTGCCGGTGAGCTGGAGCGGGCCCTGCGGTCATTGACGCTGGTTTCCGGCGAAAAGCCCGTAAACCTGGTGCCGCTGCTGACTTTTTATCAGCAGCGCAATTATCGACCGGTGTGGTACAGCGCTGACGGAATTTCTCCTGCTGCGCAACGCTGGTTGTCGATCCTGGGGCGTGTGGAACAGGAGGGGATGAGTGGCCTGTTGATGCACCGGGCGGAAATTCAGCAGCGGCTGGACGCCGAAGGGTCCGAGGAGCTGGCTGAGCTGGACCTGATGCTGACCGATTCTTTTTTCCAGTACGCGCGCAAGATGGGGCGGGGACAGCTGGATTCTTCCCTGGCAGATCCGGACTGGCACATTCCACAGCCGGAAATCAAGCCCGCTGCCTTGCTTGAGCAGGCTGTCCAGAGCGGGCACTTTGCCGACACCGTCGGTGCTTTGCTTCCCAGGCATACGGATTACAGGGAATTGCGCAAAGCATTGTCCCGTTATCTGGCCATTCAGAAGTCAGGCGGCTGGCCGGAGTTGCAGCGTAGCGGGCGAAAGCTGGAGCCGGGCGACAGCAGCGAGGATATTCAGAGGCTGCGTCAGTTGTTGTGGATGGCCGGGGATCTGGCGCAGGATGACGCCCTGGGATACGTCTACGATGCGGCGCTGGAACGCGCCGTCATCCGTTTTCAGCAGCGCCACGGCCTGCTGGACGATGGCGTTATCGGTAAACGAACCCGGGCCGCGCTGGCTGTTCCCGTTGACGAACGCATCGAGCAGATTCGTTTGAATCTGGAACGCTGGCGCTGGCTGCCGCGTGAGCTTGGCCCTCGCTATATCACCGTCAATACGGCTGCTTTCGAGTTGCAGGTGCACGATCAGGGTACAGTGCCCTTGTCCATGCGTGTCATCGTTGGCAAGAAGCGTCATCCAACACCGGTGTTCACGGAAAAAATGAGTTACCTGATTGTGAACCCTTACTGGCATGTCCCTACCACGGTTGCCATACGTGATTTGATTCCGAAACAGCTGAGCGATCCGGGTTTCTTCCAGAGCAGGAGTATTCGGGTGTTGTCCGGTTGGCAGCCGGGTGCGGTCAAAGTGGACCCCGATCAGGTTGACTGGCAGGCTTACCTGAACGGTCGTTATTTTCCCTATAAACTGCGCCAGGATCCGGGCCCGGGTAATGCGCTGGGACGATTAAAATTCATGCTGCCCAATCGCTTCAGTATCTATCTTCACGACACACCGGGCAGGCACCTGTTCAACAAACCGGTACGCACCTTCAGTGCCGGTTGCGTTCGGGTGGAAAAGCCGATGGCACTGGCAAACTATCTGCTAGGTACTGAACAGCCTTCCGCACAAGCGCTGCTCGAGGCACTCATCGCTGAGGAGGAAAAACGGGTCATTTCGCTACCGGATCCCATTCCGGTGTACCTTTTGTATCAAACCGCCTGGGTGGATGAGGGCGGAACGCTGCAGTTCCGCAAGGATGTTTATGGACATGACCGGAGGCTCGCGGCGGCTTTGCGCAGCGAGATTGCACCGGAACGGGGCGATACCTATGCCGAAAATCTGTCGATTAAAGCTCCCAGGGGCATCCTGCAATAGCTGGATTTATCTAATGAAATATTTAAGCCGGTGAAAACACTGGCGAATTGGTGGGGTCAAGGTATAATTCCGGCGCAAGCCTGTTTGGCACAGGCTATGCATCCATCCGGGGACTATGAGACAAAAAGACAACACCGCTCGCCACACAGAGATTCAGCACCCCGCACGACGCAGGTTTATCCAGACCTTTCTCGGCACGACAGCCACCCTGGCGGCACCGTCGCTGTGGGCATCGGTGCATCGTGCCCCTGAACGCAGTCTGGCATTCAAGAATTTGCACACAGGTGAATCGTTGCGCGCGACCTTCTGGGCGGAAGGCCGCTATCGCAACGATGAATTGAAGGCCGTGAACCATGTATTGCGCGATCACCGCTCGGGTGATGTGCACCCCATGGATCCAAAGTTACTGGATCTGTTATATGCCCTGCAGCAGTCGGTCGCCGTGACCGGTTCGTTCCACATAATTTCCGGTTATCGCTCACCGTCAAGCAATCAGAAGCTGCGCTCGAAAAGCGGTGGGGTCGCGAAAAAAAGCCTGCACATGCAGGGCAAGGCTATCGATATCCGCCTGCCCGGCTGCAAGCTCCAACACTTGCGTAATGCCGCGCTGGAACTGAAAGCGGGGGGCGTGGGGTATTACGCCAAGTCCGACTTCATCCATGTCGATACCGGGCGTGTGCGGCGCTGGTAATAGCACTTTATCTGCCTGTCACAACGCCCCAGCGGCCGGCCAGCCGCTGACCCGAAAGGCCCAATGAGCCCGTTGCGCGGTCATACACCGTGCGCCCTGCTGTCCACACCGTTATTTTTGCCAACCCCATCACAATTTCGGCGAATCCACCGAAATTGTTGCTGAACACCGAAATACGCCCCGCTTTGATCGACCACTGTTTTGCCAGGCAGAACTATTGCTCCGCACCCGGAATCAATTTAAATTACTGATTAAAATATAAAATAACTGACGCCGCGGGTCATTTACCCTGCCCCGTCGAAACTTTGGCACGTCCTCTGCTCCCATTAAGGGTAATTCCAGCGACACGATTCCGGCTAATGCGTCATGAACAGCACCGATTTCAATAAGCAGTCTGCGGCATTCTGTACCCAGTCGTGCAACAGCGGCACGTACTGGGACCTGCAGCCCTGGACCATGACAAGACGGCGCATGACCTGGTTACCGCTGCTGGTCCTGGCAGCGGTGGTCATGAGTGGTCAACCCTTGTCTGTGAATCATGGCAACGACCTTTATCCGCTGGTCAATGCCATCCAGGCCAGTGACGTGAAAAGTCACGACAACCCATACCCGTCGGTAACGGCGTTGTCGGACCGGCACACAACTGCGGAAATACCCGCCGGAAATCTCTGGACACGCCTGCGCAGCGGCTTTGCGCTCCCGGCCGGCAGGTCGGGCCCGGTGCAAGCGCAGCTGCACAGGTTCGCGAGAAATCCAGGCGATGTCGAACGCATTATGCAAAGGGGCAGGCCCTATCTGCACCACATCCTGAGTGAGATCAATCGACGCGGTCTGCCGATGGAGCTGGCCCTGCTGCCCGCCGTTGAAAGCGCCTTTGACCCCTTCGCCCGCTCACCGCGAGGCGCTGCGGGTCTGTGGCAGTTCATGCCCCGCACAGCCAGCCAGTTTGGGCTCAAGCAGGATGCGTGGTATGACGGGCGCCGCGACGTCATCGCCGCGACAGCTGCCGCACTCGATTACCTGACACAGCTCCAGCAACGTTT
>CBFDBP010000277.1:0-4508 GCA_965603065.1 uncultured Gammaproteobacteria bacterium | reverse complement strand
GTTATGATCGTTATGATCGTTGGTACGGCGGCCCATGGTACGGTGGCTACCCTGCTTGGGGTGGTTACCGGGGTTGGGGCGGTTACCCGGGCTCGGGCTGGGCCAATTACCCTGGATATAGCCGTGGCAGCACCATCATAGTGAATCCGAGGAACAGCGCCGGCGCCAGCGAGTCTGTGCCCGTACCCCGGCTTTACGTTCCTGAATAAAACGGTCAGAAACACAGTATAAGCTGCGGTGAAAGTTCCGCAGCGCCGGATACATCCTGACCGTCTTGCGAACAGGGTCCACGAGCCTGTGAACAGGACAGCGCAACGTAATGATAGCGCTTGTCACGACGGATTCTGTCGGGTATAAGCTTATTGGTTATGACGAAACGCCTATTCGTGGTCACGGGCGCCATGCTTGTTTCGGCGCTCGTATCTCCAGCCTCTGCGCAGGAATTCGGGACGTTCATTCCCATGCGTGAAAAAGGTTCGGCGACCTATTACGTTACAACCGAGATCCATGGACTGGGTGCGGTGGATTTAATGGTTGATACCGGATCCAGCTACACCACTATCAATGAAGAAACCCTTGCTGTACTGATGCAGCAGCAACGCGCCGATTATGTCAGTGATCTGGAGGGCATGCTGGCGGACGGTACCCGAATGATGCTGCCGATCTACTCCATCCAGAGTATGAACATCGGTGGTCAGTGCCCCCTGGAGGATATCGAGGTCGCCGTCTTTCCCGGTAATACGCGCCAGATCCTGGGGTTGAGCACTTTGCGCCAGGCGTCTCCATTCATTTTTTCCATGGACCCTCCACAACTGGTTCTGAGTAACTGTATAGGCGGCATTGATGGCCAGGCAGACGCAATAATACCTCCCGAACCATCGGAGGTGGTCAATCAGGACAGCCTGGCGTCTCCTTCCTGACAGTATTGAAATGGGTTTTGCCCGGGGCAGGAAAACTTACCGCTGCGTTGTTCCCCGTCACCTACCAGAAGGCCAATAACATGTTGTCTTCGATCTTGTGTTCGAAATGGTTCAGGGGTCGGTTGCCAACCTCGATACATTCGCCGGTCGCGACATCAAATGCCCAGTGATGCTTGGGGCAGGTCAGCCTGGTTCCTTCCAGGGCCAGGTGCGGGATATTTGTGACCTGGTGCGGGCAGCGGCTGTCGTAGACGCGCAAGTCCTCGTCCTTTCGGTAGATGAACAGGCTACGTGCATCGCAGTCCCGGTAGCTGATCTCACCGGATGGCAGATCGTCCAGGACAGCCACTGTGTGCCAGCGAGGTTCGGCGTCCAGCTGGTCCGGATGGAATTCGGGAATATCCATGTCCAACAGGATATCCACCGCCCAGACGATCTTCGCCAGACCCAGTGTCGGAAAGGCCATCAGCAGCGCGTCCAGGACTTCGTTGGCACTGGCACCATTTTTCAGGGCACGCGTCAGGTATTGTCGGAAACCGCCTTCGGTCTGAGCGTCAACCTTGGTGATGACCGATATCAGGTCGCGTGTGCGTGTGTCGAGGTGTTTACCGGCCTCTTTGAGGAATTTGAAGTAGGGCGTGATAGCCTCGGGTCGGGCTGCTATCAGGTAATTCAGCGCGTCGCTCATATCGATCTCCGGTTTCGGTCGTTTGTTAAACCCTGGGTTGGCAGTGGTTATACGGTTTCATAACAAAGGTTTCATTATCGAAGCCCCACAGATTGTAACCGCGTTGCTCCGACAGCTTCCAGAGCTGGTTAATTGTCACTCCGTCCGTGCGCTCCCGCGGCGACAGTCGAACAGAAATGCTCTATATCTGTGTATCATGCCGTCGTGAGAACACTGAACCGGAAGGGTGTATTCTTACAGGTTCAGGTGTACGACGAACAGGCCCTAACAAAACGACAGGATGACAGACATTGGAAAAAGATAAAAACCTCCGCTTCAGCCACGATGAGGCGGAAAGCCTCGGTATTCTTGTCACCAATCTGGGTACGCCTGATTCACCCCAGGCACGAGACGTGCGGCGCTATCTCAAGGAGTTCCTGTGGGACCCACGTGTGGTGGAGGTGTCTCGCCCGTTATGGTGGCTGGTGCTCAACCTGGTCATCCTCAATACCCGTCCCCGCAGATCGGCGGCCGCCTATGCAAAAATCTGGACGGCTGAAGGTTCACCGCTGCTGGCGATTTCAAAACGCGAGGCACAGGCATTGCAGTCGCGGCTGGATCAGCAATTCGATGCACCGGTGAAAGTGGTGCTGGCCATGCGTTACGGCAATCCCTCGATTGCTGCCGGACTGGAACAACTGCGCGAGGCCGGGGCACGGCGTATAGTCGTTCTGCCGCTCTACCCGCAATATGCCGCCTCCACCACAGCCGCCACTTTCGACGCGGTGAGCCTCGAGTTACGGAGCTGGCGCTGGTTACCGGAGTTGCGGTTTGTCAATCACTATCACGATGAGCCGGCCTACATCGAGGCACTCGCCGAAAGTGTTCGCGAGTACTGGTCTGTGAATGGCGAACCGGACAAGCTGGTGATGTCGTTTCACGGTATTCCCAAGGAGTGCTTGCTGGCCGGGGATCCCTATTACTGCGAATGCCACAAGACTGCCCGCCTGCTGGCAGAAAAGCTGGAGCTTCCGCAGCATCGCTGGCAACTGAGCTTCCAATCCAGGCTCGGTCCGAAAGAGTGGCTCAAGCCCTATACCGATCATACCCTGCAGGCACTGGCCAAAGAGGGCGTCAAGAATGTCCACGTCATGTGCCCGGGCTTCAGTGCTGACTGCCTGGAAACCCTGGAGGAAATTGCCATGGAAAACCGCGATACTTTTCTTGCCGCAGGCGGTGAGAACTATGCGTATATACCTTGCCTCAATGACCGGCCCTCACACATCGCCATGCTTTCTGAGCTGGTCATGAAACACGTTCAGGGCTGGCTGCCCACACAAACGCCTTCAGAGCGTGAAAAAGACCTGGCGCAACGCAAGGCGTGTGCTATAGCAGCCGGGGCGGCTGCCTGACGCGGTATGCCGTTGGCAACAGTTTACGCACAGAGGGATTGAACCGGATGAAGAGTCTACTGCTGGTGGCCCATGGCAGCCGCCGTGAAGCCTCCAATGACGAGATTCGCGCGCTGACCGAGCGTTTGCGTGCGGTGGCCGGTACTTTTGATCATCTGGCCTGCGCCTTTCTCGAATTGGCCGAACCCTCGATTCCCGACGGTTTACGCAAGTCGATTTCCAGCGGGGCGAGCGTAGTGGTGGTATTACCCTATTTCCTTTCGGCGGGGCGCCATGTGGTTAGGGATATTCCCGCCGAGATAGAGCTTGTTCAAAAGGAATACCCCTCGGTAGACATCCATCTGGCGCCCTACCTGGGTGCTGCTGAAGGGGTTGTTGGGTTGTTGATGGAACAGGCCTCGCGGGTCATAAACAAGCCCCCTGTACAGGACGTTTCCCGGCCAGTCTGATCAAACTGTAGAAGCATGATGACGCTTTGTGCCGCGAATATCCAGACAGCAATGGGTAGTAGACTTGTGCAGTTTTCTCTGATCTGGATCAATTTCTTTAAAGCGGGAGTGGGATATCATTCTAAACCCGTTCGGGAGGCATTGTTTATTGCGTCCTCGCAGGCCAGGTGATTTTTCAGTTTTATAGTGTCCTGTCCTGCCAGGGAGGAAAGCTGATGACTGATTATCTGAATATGGATGCACTCGTCATAACTGTCTACGTCATTACCGTGGTTATCTGTCTGGGGCTCATCGCCTCTGTCGTCTGGGGGTGGCGTAAGAGAATGCGATATACAACACACAAGTGAAAGAGATACCGGAGTAGCTCCGACTTTGCAGGTGCTTGCCTATATATGGGCAGCGGTTTCGCTGTCCTGATCGGCATGGCAGCACCCGAAATTGTCTGACGAGACGCCATTACAGTGGCAGGGCCACGTTCGGGCGGGTTTATTTCTGCTGACTGGTGCAGCGAGTAGCTTGGCCTGGATCAATTGAAATGTGCTTTTCGCCAGGCTGCCGGCATCGCTGCCGGAAATTTGGTCTATAATTACCTCAGTGGAGTATAAAGTTCAGGTGCAGTAGTTTTGCTACGAATGATAAGTGATGGTGGGAACATCACAGTGTGGTGCAGGGAGAATCATTTGAAATGAGGGGGGGTAGACGATGAAATTGCAGCTGCCGCGGGTCTTGCAATGCGTGGTTCTAGGAAGCAGTGTTGTGTCGTTGCCCGTCGGAGCGGAATTGCTTGATGATGGGAGCGTGCCAACAGAATCTGTCCTTGCCGTAGCGAGTCAGCTGGCTGGTTTCGATTCGCTGGCATCGGAAGCGCTACTGCTGGTTGTTTTTATCCTGATTATACTTGCCGTGATTGCCCATAAGCCCAAACTACCCTGACCGGGCAGCGACAGGCAGCGGTACGGGTTTCTATCGCCAGTAGTCCAGGTGGTATCGGTCGGGAAATAGCTCCGGGGTTGTGGACGGCAGTCTGTTTTTCACCGGTCATCTCAGTGCTGTTGGCTGG
>CBFDBP010000276.1:0-4541 GCA_965603065.1 uncultured Gammaproteobacteria bacterium | reverse complement strand
CGGTTCACGATCGATTTCTTTCAGAATCCTGCTTACCTGGCGAAGGTAATCGGGCGTGTCTTCCACCACCAGCATATTGCGATCCGCAAGCGCCGTGACCTCTCCATAACTGGACAGGTGGTTCTCTATAATAGTCTTGACCTGCTCCGGATCGGAGTACTGAACACGGAACGTTTTAACCCGCGTGATATCACTGGTTGCACGCACGCCGGCATCTTCAGGCTTGATAATAAAATAGGTGCTGCCGCGCATCTCCACCGCATAACCACCGGCACGGGCTACCGAGCGTATCGCATCATCGACTTCCACGTCATAGAGATTGAGCGATACGTTACCCGCAACCCCGGTGGCAAGAAGAATATTCAGTCGCTCCTTTTGCGACAGCATGTTCATCACTTCGGAAATTTCGGTATCCTGAACCGACAGTGTCACCTTGGGCTTGCCCACCGCAAATGCCGTGACCTGCAACATACTGCCCAACAACAGCAGCACTACAGCGACCAGCCGCCCAATGGGCCATAGCTTACTCATCCTTGTCATCACGTACCGTTAAGCGACGCTGCTGTTCGTTCCTGAACAAAACGACACTCCCTTCGTTGATTTCGGTGATCTGATAACCACTGACCTCGTCCCCCAGGTGGAACAGCTTGCCATTGATATTGGCGAGTGAGCGGTCTCCGGCGGCGAGGGTCGCCCGCAATGTCAGTTCGCCCGTCAGCGCGTCGCCAGTGACCCCGGCCTGCGCCCTGCCGTCCAGCATCGGCCGTTTAAACGGGTTGTGCTTTAAAAGCTCTGCCGCCGTCACCTGTCCGGCGGCGAGCATAAGGATCAACCCCGCGAATGAATATCGGCCGGACATCCTCATTGCCTGATTTTCCTGTAAAACACCATGGTCAGCTGCATGCGCAACTGATCGGCCTCTTTACCGGCACCGACAGGCGCAATGTCGTAGCGCTTCACCAGGATGAAGCCCAGCTTTTCAGCGAGTTCGCCCAACCAGGCATATAAAGCCTGGTAGTCAGCGCGCACTTCGACCTCGAAGGCCATTTCTTCAAACCCCAGCACCCGCGCAGCATGTCCCGGCTTGACAGCGATCAGCTCGACATTCGCACCCCAGGAAACGCCCTGCAGCCGGCCGATCAAGTAGGATTCCATCTGGTTCAGCGGCACGTCCTCGACGTCGCCCTGCAATTTCTGCCGCAACGCATCGATATCCAGGCGCACACGGTCAATGTCGTGCTTTAACTGGATGTCATCACCAAGCCTGTTCTCCAGCAGATGCCGGGACGCGGCGCCCTGCCGATAGCTGAGGACCTGCGGCTTCAATGCATACATCAGCAGCGCCGCCGCCAGCACCGCCCACACCAGCGCCAGTATCAGGCGCAGTGAACGGGGATCCAGTTGCTGCAAGCTTGTCTGTATCATGCCCCCGCCCGATTACTGTTCACGATCACGGCCAGTTCGAAATCGACCACCGTTGCCAGCTTATACTTGCGCTGGTGGGTGTTCAGCACCCGTACATCGGCAATCTGCGACTGATCCAGTAGTCGCCCTACAAATTCCGATAATGCCGCGTGATCCCTGGCCTGCCCCTTGATTTCCATATGCGTCTTGATCTGCCAGGCCGGCTGCGGATCGTTACCCTGACCTTGCGGGATGACAATAAAATAACCGGTGTTGACAGTTTGCGGCTCACGCGGTACCGCTGAGCCGGCTCGCAGGAAAGACCAGCTGGTAAACCATACGCTATCGCTATCGAGCGCCCGGTCAACCGCAACAAACATGTCCTGCGCAACGGCTCCGCCGCGCAACCGTTCCAGTACCGCCAGCTTGTCAGCCATACTCTGATGCTGGCCTTGCAGGCTTTCCAGTACCAGCCGCTGCTGGCTGGTAATGGCTTTCTTCTTTTCCAGCGCCTGTATCGCCCTGCTGTCCTCGGCGATAGCGACTGCAAAGGCAGCATAAACCAGCCCTGACAGCAGCAGCAGGCCCGCCGCTGATAAAGTGAATCGTTTTACAACCCGGGATATTCTCAGGTGGTCACGATAGTCCTGTGGTATTAAATCCATCTCACTCGTCACCGACCAGTCCGCGCATAGCCAGTCCGGTCGCCACCCCCACGCGCGGGTCCGGATCATGGTCTTTGCCACCCTGCATAGCGGCCATCGGATCCAGTACGCTGACAGGAATATCCAGCAGGCCATTCAAAATATCAGCGATGCCCTTCCAGCAAGCGACAGCGCCCGTAAGGTAGACCTGTTGTACTGTCTTGCCACGGGTTTCCGAGGCGGTATAGATCAAGGCTTTGTTGATATCCCCGACCAGTTCCATGAACACGGGTTTAAGCACTTCGAATACGGTCGTTGTGACTTCGTCGCTGACGGCCCCATCCTGCGGTCCGGCTTCGCCGTCTGCGCGCAGACCGCGCGCGTCCAGCAGCTGGTGGGCGGCTGACTCACTCAGTTCCAGTTCCTGGCACAGGCGCTCGACCAGAGTGCGTTCGCCAAAATCGACTTCGCGATCGAAAATCAGACGCCGGCCGCTCAATACCGTCATGTAAGTCTGCGTCTGCCCCATGGTAATGACCATCAGGTTATCTTCGGCGTAATTGTCCAGTGCCGCAGTGATCAGCCGTCGAATCGCAACCGGTCCGATCTCCAGTGCAAGTACGTTGAAGCCGGCCTTGCGCAGTAATTCGAGATAGGCGACCACATCCTCGCGCCGCGCCAGCGCAATCAACGCGGAATGCTCCTGGCCCTCGCGCACGTCGGTGCGCACCGGCATATAGTCCAGCACATAGTCCGCGAGCTCACCCTCCACACGCTCGGACATACGCTGCACAATCACCGCGGCATCGCTCTGTCCGGCGGGCACCGCATAGCGTAGCAGCAACGTCCTGACAACATTCGGTTGCAGGCAGGTGACGACATCACGGCCCTTGAAGCCGTGCGTTTTGCACAACTGCCTGAGCACCCCTGCCAGATGTCGTGGTGACGACAGCAATTGCTCGCGTCCGTCTGTATAGGCAGTCGAGGCACAGGCGCCCAGGTACAAGCCATCCGCCTGTTTCAGCAACTGCACCATACGCAAACGGTAGAGCCCGAACTCCAGGCCAATCGGTCCATGCGTCCCAGCCGCTGCACGCACAGGTATCCAACTGGCTGCATTGTTCAACATGGCGGCCAGCATCTAGCCGGACTCTGCCATGAGACAGCTGCGGGAAACGATATTGGCAGCGGTGTCGCTGTTCTGTTTTCGGGTCTTGGCCAGGTAGAGCGCCTTGTCTGCCTCCTTGTAAAGTGTCTCGAGATTCGTCTCGCAACTGTCCGGCACCTCGATAACACCGATACTGAAACATAGCGGGAGCGCTGAATCTGCATCGGGCGGTGCCGCCAGCAAACGGGCATCCGACGCCGCCGCGTTCAAGCAACGCGTTGCATCGTCCATATCGAACAACAGCGCGAATTCATCGCCACCAACGCGAAACACGTAATTCCGTTCCCCCAGACGCTGGCGTAATGCCTGCACCAGCGACTGCAGGACCGTGTCTCCATAGCTGTGTCCAAAACCATCATTGAACAGTTTAAAATCGTCCACATCGAGCAAGGCAAAATAGACCCTGCGACCCTGTTCGCGGAAGCGCCGCAGCAGGCGATTGAATTGCACATCCAGGAAGCGGCGGTTCCAGGCACCGGTCAGGCCGTCCTCGTAGGACAGCCGTTCCATTTGCTGGTGGGCGTTTTCCAGATCGAAACGCGCCTTGATGTCGTTTTTTCGAACCCCGACGTGGCGCGCCACAATGGTGAGGGTCACCATACCCGCCCCCAGCATCATGAACTGCAGGATCCACAGTGTCTTGACGTCGAAGCGTCCACCCACACTCAATGTCGACAGGGTGAAGACCAGGTAGATGAGCAGTACCACCGCCGAAGCCTCGCGCAAACCCCACGGCACCATGGGCACCACCATGAACAACAGCACCACGCTGGACAACAGCGCCGCACTGAAAGACCCGGTCTGGTGGGCCAGCAGGACAAACGCGCTGCCGCTCACCACCAGCAGGGTGATGCTCAGCAGATAGAGCACTTCTGTCTGTTTGACGGTGCGCGACGACAGCGTAACGTGCAGCGCCAGCAGAGCCAGGACACCACAGGTGTAAACGTACATCTGACTGAAACCGAGTGACTGGTACAGAAAGGCGGCCCCCGCCAGCAGCAACAGCGAGGCGACGCCCAGGGTCATCACCCCGCGCCGTACTTCGTGGGTCATGAAACCCTCGGCGTAACGGTTCAGATCCTCCGCGGCAAAGCCGGTGATCGACCACAGCCCGGTGAGTTTACTGCCAAGTGCTGCAAACCTCGTCATTACCTGTAACCACCTGATTTCAAGTTAAATTCTCTGGCGATCTTAGCGGCGGACGGGAACAATACTTTAGATAATTATGGACTTAGCGGCGAGGGGAAAATCCTTAAGGTGCCGGGGCGACGCCGAGGGTGACTGTCACATACTGTTCCGAACCGGTCAGGCTGAAGCTCGCGGTA
>CBFDBP010000275.1:0-4588 GCA_965603065.1 uncultured Gammaproteobacteria bacterium | reverse complement strand
GGGATTTGCGGGCATTCTTATTTCACCCGTTTCAGGCTGTTGCGGTCAAAATCCCGGTCCGTCTGCCCGCTCTGGAACTGGTAATCACTCCAGATAAGACGCGTGCTCTTTCCGGTCTGATGGTTTTCCATGAACATGGTGTGGGCACGCCAGTATTTATCCAGATAGCGGTGATATTCCTGGTAGCTGAGTGTTTTCAGCGGCGCATTCTTGCGGTCGTAAAATTCAACCCTGTGCGGCCGGTATTCCTGCTTGTCGATCCAGACAAGCTGGCGTGTATAGCCGGAATTTTTGTCAACAGGATCACGCTCAATCACAAAACAGTCCATGCCCTCATAGGATTCATCACGAAGATATTTGTACGTGTATTTCTCTACCTCCTGTGATGACAGGTCTTCATAAGCAAACTCGCTGCCCATGAAGGGACCGGATTTATTGCGCGATGAAATTCGTTTGACACGTTTCAGTGCCGGCAGGTAGAGCCACTGATCGTCCGGACCTGACTTGTGAGTAAAGCTCAGGAAATTGGTGCCCTTTACATCGGCGGGCTCATCAAAGATCGTCAGGCTCTTGTCACCGTCATCCTGCTGTTCCAGTGTGCGCACGCGAATTTCCCGGGTACTCTCCTCGCCCTGTTTGTTACGCAATACCATCCGCAGCGATGCACTGGAGTCGTGAAAACCGGCATCGCGGCGATCGGCCTCGATGGCAATTTCCAGCCCGCGCTGCTCCGCTGTCTGTGCCAGTACGCTAAATGGAAGACTTAACAGGATCAGCAGCCAAGGATTTTTCATAACGGTCCCTTTTATCCAGTGTCATTAACAAGGTGGGCAATAACAGGAAATCGGCTAACAAGGCCAGACCAATCGTGAGCGCACTCACCAGCCCCATAGCGGAATTCAATTCAAATGGAGAGCGGGTCAAAACCAGAAACCCGGCGATTAAGACAGCGGAAGTCGTCCAAAGTGCCCTGCCTACCGTATGGAAGGCATAACGCACTGCATCGGCGGCAGACAAGCCGTCCTCCCTTCGCGCACGCAGGTACTTGCTCAGAAAGTGGACAGTGTCGTCAACCACGATACCCAGCGTCATGCCGGTCACCACCGACAGTGCCAGGCCGATTTCTCCGACCAGCAGACCCCACAAGCCGAAAGCCATGCCGGCCGGCACCAGGTTGGGAATGATACTGATCAGACCGATACGCCACGAGCGCAAGGCAAAAATCAGGATAAAGGAAATCAGTACCAGTGCCAGCGTGGTACCCGTCAACATGCTGCGAATGTTGCGTGCGCCGATATGCGAAAACATGATCACCGGGCTGGCCCCATGGACCTGCATGGATGCCGGTGCATTGTCCTCCAACCACTGTTGCGCCCGTTCTTCCAGGGCGATGGTGTTGTTACTGGACAGGTTTTTCAGGGAAACGTCCAGTTTTGTAGCGGACTTGTCGACATTGATCTGGTTATTCAGGTCGAGCCCGTACGGCAGGGACATCTCGTAAAGCAACAGATACTGGGCCGCCAGCTCACGCTGGTCCGGCAATCGATACCACTCGGGGTCGTCCCCGTGCAGGTTCCTGTTGAGACGTTTCATGGTATCCGACAGGCTGTTGACGTGCAGCACTTCGGGCTGTTGCCGGTACCAGTCGGCAAATGCATCCAGCTTGTGCAGAAATGCCGGCTCGCTGATGGCACCGGATGCTCCGGCTTCCAGCGAGTAGGCAATATTGTAAATACCGGTCAGGTTAGCAGTCGTGAAATCCGTATCCACCCGGAAATCGACGCGCTCGTCAAAGTACTTGACGAATTCGTCGTTGAGCTCGTTTTTCGGAACAAATGCCACCAGCCCGATCACCAGCAGGGACATGCCCCATAGCACCAGCCTTCGCCGCTTAATGACAAAATTCGCCAGTGCGTCGAATGCCGCAACCGAATGATTCCCGCTTGCCTTCACCCTGACCGGTAAAACCAGCATCAACGCCGGTAACAGGGCGACACAGTAAAAGAAGGAGGATATAGCGCCGATGGCGACGATATTACCCAGGTCACGGAATGGCGGTGCATCGCTGAAATTCATCGACAGGAAGCCGATCGCCGTGGTAATGCTGGTGATCAGGATCGGCTGGAGGTTAACGCGCAGACTTTCATTCATGGCGGCGGCTTTTGATTCGGAATGCCGCATGCCCTGCAGGAAAGTCACCAGCAGGTGAACACAGTTAGCCACCGCCAGTGTCATGATCATCGTCGGTGAGGCAATCGAGGGGGGTGTGAGTGTAATCCCCAGCCAGAATGCCATGCCAATTGCCGTTATGATTGACATGGTGATAACCAGCAAGGTGGCGAGTGTTCCCCACAGCGATCTCAACAATACAACCAGAACAAGTATGATGATGCCGAACATGATTGGCACCAGCGTGAGCAGGTCCTTGATGGATTGCTCTGTAAATGCGTTATTGAGCAAGACAACGCCGGTGAGGTGTATTTCCAGCTGCGGATAATGCTCTGTGAGTTGCCGGGCAAGATCCCTGGAAAAATCGACAACCTCCGGAACTTCCACTGCCGGGTCGATACCGGGCAGTTGAATAATCACATTAACAGCAGTGACGTGTCCTGCCGCTGAAACAATCCGGTTGACCAGCAGGGGTTCGCTGATCGCCACATCACGGATTTTTTCCAGCTCTGCCGGGCTTAGCTGCCGGGCATCCATGACCAGATCCTCAACAATCAGGTCATCCTCCTCGGCATAGGTATGCTGGAAATTGCTTAGCGAGTCAACGCGAATCGAATAGGGAATCTGCCAGGCCTGTTCGGTGAGCCACTCGACGGCTTCGAGTGCCTGCGGCGTGAACACCTTAGCGTCGGCCGGCGCGATAACAAACAGGACATTGTCCGACTTGGTATAGGTGTTTTGCAGATTTTCAAATGCTATGAGCTGAGGATTCTCTTCCGAGAAAAATATGCGGTAGTCGTTGGAAAATCCATAATACCTCAGACCGGACGCTGCAAATGCGACAAATGCAAATGCCAGAACCACAAGCAACCAACGCCAGCGGACCAGCCACTCGGCCAGGGATCGCCCCATGCTTTCTCCTTAGATTATTTTTGGGGTTGCAGGGATCGGATAAACTGAATCAGTCCCCGGTTACACACATGCAAGCGTTCCATGCTTTGCGCATTTTTTGCGAGACCGATACAACCTTCCATAGCGGCCATGATAAACGTTGCGGCTTCGTCACAATTTACATGAGCACCAATATGCCCCTTCTGCTGGGCGCGTTCAAGGGTTTCCTGGATAACGTCCTGCCAGACACGGAACGCATAATCCAGCCGCTGCCTGAACCCTTCATCCAGCGGCGACATCTCCTGGGCCAGATTATTCAGCGGGCAGCCGTAGCGTATCATTTCCGGCGGCTTGTGCTCGTTGTCCGGCATCTGTTCGATCACGTCGATCAGTCCCTGTAACGGGTCTGCTGCATTCTTCAGCGGCTGAAGCCACACGGCATCCACGGTCGGTATAATCAGCTCGTCCACTACCGCGTAACCCAGTGCCCGTTTATTGGGGAAATGGTGGTACAGCGCGCCCTTGGTGAGTTTGGTGGCCGCAATCACCTCGTCCAGCCGCATGCCCTGGAAACCGTTGCGATACATCTCCATAAACGCAGCTCCGAGTATGCGTTGACGCGTCTGGTCAGGATTTCGCTCGGCATGCGCGACAGCTTCAATGTTTTCCATATACGACCCGCCTTGTCTAACTCTCTCGCTATTATTCGGCAACCCGTGGCCGAACGCTATTGACATACCAACTGGTTTGTCGCTACTCTGCATACCATCTAGTATGTTTGCAAGTGAGAATATTATAACTATCTACATTTTTATCAAGCCCTTAACCCGGACAGGAGGTGCGCATGAACGCCCAACTTGAAAATATCGATATGGATCAGTGGTTCAGCAGTAAACTCGACGAGTTGTTACCGACCAGGTTGCAGGCCATCGAAGATGCCCGGACCCCGTCCATGGCGATTATTGCCACCAAGGGGACGCTGGACTGGGCCTACCCTCCCTTTATTCTTGCCTCGACCGCCTCGGCGCTGGGCTGGGACAGTTCAATATTCTTCACCTTCTACGGACTGCTGCTGCTGAAAAAGGATCTTGACTGTGACGTCAGCCCGCTGGGCAATCCGGCGATGCCGATGAAAATGCCCTTCGGGCCCAAGTGGTTCCAGGATATCAGCTGGCCGATGCCCAACCTGTTGATGGCCGGCGTGCCCGGCTTCGAAAAACTCGCCACCGGCCTGATGAAAAAGACCTTCAGTAACAAGGGCGTCGCAAGTGTCGAAGAGCTGCGTGACCTCTGCGTGGAAGCCGAGGTTGAAATGATCGCCTGCCAGATGACCGTCGACGTTTTCGGCTTTGACCAGAGCGAATTCATCGATGAAGTGACGGATTACGTGGGTGCAACCTCGTTCCTGCCCGTCGCCCAGAAAGCGGATGTCTGTCTGTTTATGTAGTTTGCAGTTGTTAGGGTCTTGAATGTAGGAGGGTGTTGTAAAAGTCCCCTCTCCCCCCCGGGAGAGGGTTAGGGTGAGGGG
>CBFDBP010000274.1:0-4650 GCA_965603065.1 uncultured Gammaproteobacteria bacterium | reverse complement strand
GGTTAATGCATTATTTTAAGATTAATTTTAAGATAATCATCTAAGGGACTAATAAAAGGTGATATTTTATATTAGACTAGGCGCAACAAGGAAATCAGCCCGGAGCCTTCCCCATGAACCTGGAAAAAGTCATTTTTGCTTTTTTTTCAATTCTGGCACTAACCCTGAATTACGGGTTTTTCATCGGCGATCTGGGCGACCCCACCCACCATAACGTCTATGAACTGTTTGCCGCACTGATCGTCAGCCTGATAGCGACCATTATGAAATTTGGCGACCGCGCGCATATCGGCGCATTGCTGCTGGCAACCAGCCTGGTGGCCGATCTGCAGCTGATCGCTGCGGCAGTAGTGTGGGGTTACGTGGTGTATGTTGCGGAATCCCCCCTGGAACCATCCGTCATGTCGAGCATCGTATCGCTGTCCGGCGGCGCCTTACTGGCCAACCTGACATCGGTCATTCTGCTGGTTGTGGAATCGGTGACGTTCAGACGCTGATTCCGGGACACGGCTGACAATCATGCATAACGTCATCTCCCTGGTGTTGCGGCGCATGCGTCTGCCGTTGATCATCCTGATATCCACTTACGCGATTTCGGTGCTTGGTATGACCCTGATCCCCGGTATCGATGACCAGGGCAACCCCTGGCGCATGGATTTTTTCCACGCCATCTATTTTGTCAGCTTTCTCGGTTCAACCATCGGCTTTGGCGAAATCCCCTACCCATTCACCGGTGCGCAGCGCATGTGGACCACATTTACCATTTACGCGGCTGTGGTGTCCTGGCTGTATGCCATCGGTACTATTTTAACCGTGATCCAGGACCAGGGGTTCCGCCGGGTACTGGCGTTCCAATCGTTTACCCGCAAGATACGTCGCCTGCAAAAACCTTTCTACATCCTCTGTGGCTACGGGGACGCCAGTCGTTTACTGGTGCGCGAACTCAGCGAACGCCGCATACACTGTGTGGTCGTCGAAAAGGATCGGGAGAAAATCGAGGAACTGGCGGTTGCAGATCTGCCGGATTACGTACCCGGCCTGAGTGAAGACGCCACGAATTCCGACATCCTGATTGCAGCCGGCCTGAATCGGCCGAACTGCCGGGGTGTGATCGCCTTGACCGGTGATGACCACAGCAATCTGACGATTGCGATCACCAGCAAGCTGCTGGCGCCGGACGTTCAGGTTATCTGCCAGTCGGACTCCAAAGACTCGGCCGCGAACATGGATTCATTTGGCACGGATCATATTATCGACCCGTTTGAAATTTTTGCCTCTCGATTCGCGATGATGTTTCATTCGCCCAGCATGTACCTGGTCTACGAATGGATGACCGCTGTATACGGCGCCCCTTTGTCCGACTTCCAGCGCCCTCCTACCGGCACCTGGGTATTGTGTGGTTTTGGCCGATTCGGTAAAGCGGTACGTGAATATATGGCCATCGAAGGTGTGAAAACACGCTTGATCGAGGCCGATACCGAAGCAACCGGAGCCCCTCTCGATACCGTAGAAGGGCGGGGTACCGAAGCGAACACACTGCTTGAAGCGAATATCCAGGAAGCGGTAGGCGTTATTGCCGGCACCGATAACGACTCCAATAACCTGTCGATCCTGATCACCGCACACTACCTTAATCCCGGGCTGTTCACTGTCGCCCGGCAGAACCAGCAGAAAAAGGACTCCATCTTCAAAGCCGCCGAGCTTGACCTGATCATGCAGCCGGGCACGATTGTGGCCCAGTACATTCTGGGCCTGATCCTGGCCCCCCTGCTGGGCGACTTCTTCCGCCTGACACGCAATCAGAACGAGGAATGGGCCAACGTGCTGGTGAGCCGGATCGCCGGCGTTGTTGCCGAAGTCACCCCGGAGACCTGGGAACTGGAAATATCAGCACTGCAGGCGCCTGCCGTATGCGACTGCCTGATTCGCCGACACAAAGTATTGCTGAAAGATATCTGTTCAAGCGCGAAGGACAGATCAGAGCTGCTGCCCTGTGTGCCACTGCTGATCAAGCGCGACGGCGCAGACATGTTACTCCCCGATATGGAAGAGTGCCTGCAAAGCGGCGACCAGATACTGTTCTGTGGCCGTCAGGAATCCACCTATCAGATACGCTATATTGTCAATGATCAGCAGGCTCTGTACTACATACAAACCGGTGTTGACCGCCCCAGCGGCACTGTCTGGCGCTGGCTGACAAACGAGCAGTAAGTCCTGCAAAGGCAGGTCGCCAACCCTGTATCGGACTTAAACTCAGGATTGACCCGGCACTTGTTCTTCCCGCTCCAGCAAGCGCAACTGCTCGGGACTCAGCTTGCCGGCGGCTTCAGACAATCCGCTTCTGGCTTCTTCATCGCCGCTGGCAACGGCGCGGTTATACCAGCGGTAGGCCTCCACCGGGTCCTCATCAACACCTCGTCCGTTTGCATAAGCCCAGCCCAGGCCCTGCTGTGCCTCGGCCATCCCCTGCACTGCCGCTTTTTGCCACCAGAAAACAGCCTGCTGGTCATTCTGATCCGTACCTATGCCCTTATGGTAATGCCAGCCAAGAAAGTGCTGAGCTACCGCCATACCCTGCTGCGCCAACTGCGATACGATTTCAAACGACTGCTGAAACTCTCCCTGGCTGATGGCAGCCACGGCTTTCTGCAATTCGGGGTGGTCCTGATCCATTGGTATAGATAAATTCTCGTTACTTCCGTGAAGTATACCGGCAACAGCCAATAGGGATTCATTACGAAGCGTGCGATAATTCACTACCCATGCCAGAGCCGAACCCCGACATCAAATCCAAACACTGGCCGGTCCCGCTGATCCGGTTTCTGGCCCGACTGCCCCTGCCATTTCTGTATGTGTTAGCAGACATGCTGTTTGTTCTGTTCTTCCATCTGATTCGGTTCCAGCGTGAACTGGTGGTGGAAAATCTGGGCCGCGCCTTTCCCGAACAATCGTCACAAGTCACCCGCCGGCTGGCTGCACAAAGCTACCGTCATGCGATCCACATCCTGTTTGAGACCATCAAGTCCGTGTCATTCAATGATCATGAGCTGGCGCAACGGATTGAAATCGAAAATACAGAGCTCATCGACGCACTGCTACGTCGACACAGGACGATACTTGCCGCCGCGTCACACCACTGCAACTGGGAGTGGCTGCAATTGGCCTGCTCCGCCCGGCTCGAGGTACCGCTTGCGGCCTTATACAAACCGCTTAACCACCGCGGCATCGATACTCTGCTGCTGCAGATGCGCAGCCGCTATGGCAGCAAATTGATCGAAGCAAAAAGCGCCTTACCCGAACTAGTGAGTTTCATCCGCCAGCCGGGCGTCATTGCCGTGGTCGCTGACCAGGGGCCCAGACCGGACGAGGAAAAATACTGGAGCCGTTTGCTGGGCCGTGACACCGCATTCTTTCCGGGGCTGGAAAAGCTGGCGCGGCTACTGAAAGCACCCGTGGTTTTTGTTCGCATGAAACGTGTTCGACGCGGCCATTACCGGATCCGCTTTGAAGTATTGACTGAACCGCCGTACCGCCAGCAAAGCGGCGCCATCATGGAACCCTATATCCAGGCCCTTGAAAAACAGATTATTGAAGCGCCACAGGACTGGTTCTGGGCATATAAACGCTGGAAATACAAGAAACCCGTGTACGAAGCCCGGCATTGATACACGCCTGGCTGGCGTAAACTTTATCAAGCGGGAATAATAGCTGCCTGTCTTTATCCCTGTCTTATCGCCATGCTGTTTTACGACTGGTTCGTCACCACCTCCTCCACTTTCGCCCTGATTGCCCTGGCGGAAATCGGTGATAAAAGCCAGTTGGTCTGCATGACTCTGGCTGCCCGGCACCGGCCCTGGCCTGTGCTGTCAGGTGCGGTGATAGCGTTTGCCTTCCTCAATCTCCTGGCAGTGTTTTTCGGTGCCGGCGTCGCCGCCTGGATTCCTGAACACATCACCGCCGCCATAGTCTCGGTGCTGTTCGCTGTGTTTGGTATTCACGCCCTGCGTGCAGATGGCGATGACAGCGAAGACGTAAAGGAGAGAGGTCGCCACGGCATTTTGTTGACTACCCTGACACTTATCCTGGCGGCGGAATTCGGTGACAAGACCCAGATTGCGGTGGCGGGATTGGCAAGCACACTGCCCGCCTTACCGGTGTGGGCAGGTGCAACCCTGGCACTGGCCACGGTGTCCGGACTGGGTGTATGGGCCGGCAGCACCCTTCTCAAGCGTTTACCGACGCACTGGATGCACCGGACCGGCGGGGTAATATTCCTGCTGTTTTCGCTGTTGGCGGCCTGGCGAGCGATAACCGTGTGGGTTTGATCATCAGCATCGGACCTGGAAGAGAGTCTCCGGATTGCTACCGTTCAGGGCTCATAATGGGCACCCGGCATATACTACGGCGTACGCCGTATGGCACCCAAAACACAGTACATGCCGTATAAGATCCTGAACCAGGAGATGAGGCGGCGAGCGCCTTTTATCACGTCTGTTGTTCATGATTGCCCTCACCGTGATATCCACCTGTTCTTGCTAAGCAAATTCACCGGTTTCTGCAAGCTGGATCGCTTTTAATCGGTCGGGTGCGCTATACCATAGCGCGCACTTCACTACAGCCGATAGACGGAACAGGCTTATGGACGGCCTG
>CBFDBP010000273.1:0-4743 GCA_965603065.1 uncultured Gammaproteobacteria bacterium | reverse complement strand
ACTTCTGTACTCCTTAGTAAGCGGCATTATCCTCCATATCAGAAAGCAAGCTTTTTACTTCGCGTCCTTCGCGTCCTTAGCGGTTAGGCTATATAAGGCCCGAATGACCCACTCGATCAGAGGAAGATCGTATTTCCTTTGTGTCCTTCGTGGTGAGAAATGGGGACCAGAAAGGCGGCCATCCGGGCTCAATCTATAGCGATTGAAGCCGATATCAGCTGTACACCCATAGCAGATCAAAGCACCTTTTTGATATGAGCAATGAAGAAAATTTCAAGCGGTTTGTTGAACTCAGACTTGGTATCTCGGACATTGAAATCGAGTTACTCACCCGCGCAGAGACCCGCCACGCCACCGAGCTGATGGTCGGGCAGACTCAAAGCTCGCTGGATATCATCAGCAGGGATCTCGACCCCGTGCTCTACGATCAGGAAATATTTCTCGACTTGCTGAGCAGGCTTTGCCTGCGTAATCGACAGGCACGTATCCGTTTCCTGGTCCAGGACCCCTCGACGCCGATCAAAAGAAACCACCGCCTGATCGAACTCGGACGAAAACTGAGCAGTTCCATTGAATTCCGCCAGCCGCACCAGGACTACCAGCATTTCAACGCAGCCTGTCTCATCGCCGACCGGTGCGGCCTGATTCACCGCTCACTGGCGGACCGTTTTGAAGGCACGGCGAACTTCTATGCCCCCGTGGCCGCACGAAGAGAACTGGATTTCTTCACCGAAGTCTGGGAACGTAGCGAATCGCATCCGGAATTCAGAAGGTTATACCTGTAACCATGAACATTCTCATGGCGCTTTTATGCAGCATCAGTTTGTTTGCCGGAGCTGCTCTCGCCGACCCCATCCAGACCATTCAACTTACACATCGGCCAGCAGACGAGATCATGCCCGTCATCAAACCCATGCTCGGCACCGATGACTCTCTCACCGGCCAGGGTTACCAGCTTTTTATTCGCACCTCGGAGCAGAATTTCGAGCAGATCAAACAGATGGTCAGCAAGCTGGATACGGCGGCGAAACTGCTGCTGATTTCGGTGTTCCAGGGCAACGACCGTGAGCTGCGTGCGCTGGGTGTCAGCGGAAACTTCCAATACCAGGACGCTGATACCAACGTCAGTCTGGGCAGCACGGACAAACCAGCGAAACGCGGCGCCGATGTCAAATACAGTACCCGTAACGCCTCGGCGGGCGCACACACCTTCAGTACCCGGGGGCGCCTGTCCGACAACCCGATTCACCAGTTACGCATTAGCGAGGGCAGCGAGGGTTACATCGAAACCGGCGAATCGATCCCCTACTTCTCCGGCAGCTACTGGCGAGGTGGGCGCCACGGCATTGTTGACGGTGGTGTCGATTATAAAGACATCAATACCGGCTTCTATGTGCTGCCCAGGGTTCACGGTGAACAGGTCACACTGGACGTCAGCCCGTACAAGCAGTCACAGAGCAGGAAGCGTGGTGGCGATATTGAAACCCAGAGTGCCAGCACCAAAATCAGCGGTCAGCTCGGTCAGTGGTTAGCGGTAGGTGGAGTCACCGGGCAGACCCGGAGCGCCAGCAGCCGTGTCGGAAGCTACGGGTCGACGCAAAGCAGAGACAACGCAAGCATCTGGATCAAGGCCGACCTGGTCCAGTAACCCTAAAGGAGACAACATGTTTGGATTTCAGGAATTCGTCATTCTCATTCTGGTGCTGGCCGTGGTACTGGTCGCCATGGGTGTCAAATCAGTCCCGCAAGGCACGGAATTTACCGTCGAGCGATTCGGTCGCTACACCCGTACGCTACGCCCCGGCCTCAACCTGATCACACCGATCATCGATCGTATCGGCTCCAAACTGAACATGATGGAACGCGTCATGGATGTTCCCTCCCAGGAGGTCATCACCCGCGACAATGCCATGGTGACCGTCGATGGCGTGGTGTTCTTCCAGGTGCTCGATGCCGCCAAAGCGGCCTATGAAGTCAATCAGCTGGAACACGCCATCCTCAACCTGACCATGACTAACATCCGTACCGTCATGGGCTCCATGGACCTGGATGAACTGCTATCCCAGCGTGACACCATCAATGCGCAGTTGTTGACGGTGGTGGATGATGCAACCACACCCTGGGGCGTCAAGGTCACCCGTATCGAGATCAAAGACATCACCCCACCGCGCGATCTGGTTGACTCCATGGCCAGGCAGATGAAAGCCGAGCGTGAAAAACGCGCCAGTATCCTCGAAGCCGAAGGCGTTCGCGCCTCGGAAATCCTGCGCGCCGAAGGTGAGAAGCAGGCCGCCATTCTGGACGCGGAAGGCAAGCGACAAGCCGCGTTCCTGGAGGCCGAAGCACGTGAGCGTGAGGCCGAAGCGGAAGCCAAGGCCACGCACATGGTGTCACAGGCCATCGCCAAGGGTGACCTGAATGCGATCAACTATTTCGTGGCCACCAAATATGTTGACGCCCTGCAGAGCATTGCCATGTCCCCCAACGAAAAGCTGGTGCTGATGCCGCTGGAAGCGTCGAACGTCATCGGCGCGCTGGGTGGCATTACCGAACTGGCCAAGCAGGCACTCGCCGGGCAGAAAGGCGGGTCTGCATGATGCTGGAACAGCTCGATTACTGGCACTGGTGGATACTGGCCGCTGCATTAATCATCTTTGAAGTCTTCGCACCCGGCGCATTCTTTTTGTGGCTGGGTATCGCGGCCGCTGCGGTGGGTGGACTGGTCTACCTGTCCCCGACCCTGGGGTGGGAGTATCAGGTGCTGATCTTTTCGGTGCTGTCGGTGGTCAGCATCGTCATCTGGCGCAGGTTCTTTCGCGCCACACCCGGCGACACCGATCAACCGGCGCTTAACCGTCGCGGAGAACAGTACATCGGTCGTACGTTCACCCTGCAGGAACCGATCATTGATGGTATCGGTAAAATCCGCGTCGACGATTCAAGCTGGAAAATCCGTGGAGAGAGTTGTGCCGTTGGTACGCAGGTCGAGATTACCGGGGTCGACGGCACTATCCTTGAATTCAGGTGTAAAGACCAAACCAGCTGAAGCCGCGCTGACGCGACCCCGTTTTACTGTTGCGCCAGTTTATCGGTCGGCAATATCATCTCGAAGCCGCGCATATTGGCAGGCACGACGATGGTATTTGCCCCGGTCTCGGCAAACTTTTGCAGTGTCAGATTCAGTTCATGCTGGAGGTATTCGTTGGTCAAGGTTTCGTTGATGATTTCATTGGCATTGGCAATACCCTGGGCACGAATAGCCTCAATCTCGGCGTTTTTCCGTTCAATTTCAACCATCACCTGCTTGGCTTCCAGGCGCTTCTGATTCGCGACTGCCTCGCGAATCGAGGCTTCGATGGAGGGATCGGTTAATACCGATCTGATGACGATGCGTGTTATCTCAAAAACACCGGGATCGTTGGCATCCAGGGTTTCCTGGAGTCGTATTTTTATTGAATCCGCGATCTGTTCCCGCTTCTTGTGCATGGTCAGCGAGTCGATCCGGGCGACAGTCTCATAGGCCGCCCGCCGCGCCTCGCGAAAGACCAGGCGGTAAGCCGGGAAGTAACTGTCTGACTCCTGGTCGTACTGGTGGGCGTTGGCGTATTTGACGTACAGATCGGATATCTGGTCACTTTCCGCACGGTAGAATATGGTCACATCCATATCCCGTAACGACAGGTTATCGGCCGCTTTTGGTGTCAGATCGGTCAGGTCTATGGCGATTTCCTTACCGACGAATTCAGTAATGCTGGTGATGGCCGGAATTCTCAAGGAAAGCCCCGGGGTGACTTCCTCCGGCTGGACCTTGCCCAGTGTTTTCTTCACACCGACATTGCCTGACTCGATGACAACAACAGCGAAAAACAGCACTGTGATTGCCAGAATCCCAAGCAACGCTGCCAGACCGACGCCTATACTTCCCCTGCTCCGGGAAAACTTGATACCAGCCATGTTCGCCTCCTGATTCCGGCCGTAAACACCGTTTACACGTCGATTGAGCCTGTTTTATCGGTCGCTTGCCGATTTTCTGCAGTTAAAGGAAAGCAGCGCCCACCGTTTAGCAGCCGGGATCACACGCCGTGCCCGGTGAAATTTTCGCGACGTACATTTAAGCGCCTGTTCTTTTGAGATCTATATGAGTAAGGTCGCACAAGGTGGTGAAGAATGGCTTCATTCAGTGATAAACTACGCGCCCATCGAAATCCGATACATCGCAGTTTGTGTTCGTCGCGTCCTGGCGGCATTTGCTGCACTAAACAGCTAGTCATGGAGACAGAAAGTATGGCCGTAAGTAAAAAGATCAGCAGTAAAAATAGCGGTAGTGATAGCCCGCTTTCGACAGTTTCGGAAAAACCGGCGGCGGCCGCGACAACACCCGGGCCGGCAAAGAAAAAGGCCGCCAGCCAAAAGACCACTGCATCGAAAAAGAAAACTGTTGCCAGGAAGCAAGCCCCGCCTGCTGCAAAGAAGAAAGCCACGAGCAAAAAAGCTGCGGCCAGCCCTGCGCGACCTGCACCTTCCTCCGCTAACAGGACGAAACCTCTTATCTCACAACAACAGCGTCAGCAAATGATCGGCGACGCAGCCTATCTGATTTCCGTTAAACGGGCCCCCTGGCAGGGCGACCCCGATACCGACTGGATGTCTGCAGAGACCGTCATCGACATGATTTTTGATGTCGCGGACTAGGAGCCTGTCGGACTTAGGGACAATCTACTGCGCTGGCGGGAGAGCGGCCCA
>CBFDBP010000272.1:0-4770 GCA_965603065.1 uncultured Gammaproteobacteria bacterium | reverse complement strand
AGATCCTGACTGTAAATCCCTTGACGTTAACCTCAACGGGAACATCGCCGTTTTCCAGCACCGGCGGCGGGCCAAATACATCCTTGCGGTACTCGCTCTGGTACAGTGTCTGCAGGCCGGGAAGGCGGCCGTGAGTGCCTTGGCCAGGGCGCCGGACACGTTGTTGCCATAGATCGTCAGGGCCAGTTCGGCTGGAATACGGCCGTTTTCGCCAACCAGACGATGCCGGCACATTTTTCCCAGTTTTTCGGCTGGTCAGGCACGGCCCAGGCGTTGCCGGCCGCCATCGATGTACCTGCCGCCAGAATACCGGCGAGTGTTGCCTGTAAATACAGGGTTGTCAGTTTTCATGGTCGTTCTCCTCTGGAGGGTAGGGTCTGGCCCGGATCAGGCCATTACTACAGAAGACGAACCAGTATGCGGTTTGATTGCAACGTTTCCACAAAAAAACGGGGGTCCGAAGACCCCCGTTTCCCTGGCGGTAACAACTACCGCGTATCGGATTACTGAATAATCCCACTCAGGGCAGAACCAACAACGGACGCAACATTGTTGTTCAGTGCCAGATTAAGGTCGTTGTCGTTCAGAAGCGCTGTCGGTGCATTGACAGGGGCGCTGACGATGGTCGTCGGGCTGCCGAAGCTGAAGCCGGCGGAAGCATTCGCTACAGGGGCGTACACGCCACCCTGATGGATGGAGTTGCTACCGCCGCGCACAGCAGACAGCGCATCACGGTCCAGGTCTTTGCTCATTTCCAGGTCTTTGATCATCATGGTCAGTCTCTCCTAAGGTCAGGTCTGAGTTTCAGTGTAACGCTGCCCTGGTGGGCGTCGTATGAACGCTTGAGGGTTCATGCCTGGGTTATTGCAGCGACCGTGCCAGCGTCTTCGGGTCGTGGTGTTAAAATTTGCATCCTGCTGTATTTATACGATTTATTTCAATTGCCACTATCTGTGACCTGACTTTGTTGGCAGCGGGATCGGTACGAGAGGTTTGATGCAGGCCAACAGCCTGTTCGATGAAGTTCGCCACTGGGCAACAGTGCCTTTCGCCCCGGCCGCTGCTGCCATGGAAATTGTGCCCGTTTTAGGGACTATTGTTCTGCTATGCCGATAACAGTAAGAAAGGACCTGGAGAGTTCGCCGCGGCCCGCCTTGTCGAGGATCTGTTCCGCGGTACTGGCGATTTCCGACAGCGGACCATTGAAAATCACCATACCGAGTTGCAGGGTGGCGGGCGCATCAGCAATCGGGTTCTGCACGTTCGGATGCTGAGGTGCCAGGAATACCATCCTGATTTCATTCACTTCGTCCGGGATGGTCTCGCATCCACCGCCGGGTGCCACGAATTCGAATAATTCTTCCGGGCTGTGCAGCGGTACGCTTTCTTCTTTGATTTCCTGTTCCCCGTCCCTGGCACTGAATTCAACAGTAAGGATTGGTTTCATGTGCGGTCTCACCTGATTCTGTCTCTTGGGTGGAGCAATCCTAAGGCAATGCCCTGATTTTAGCCAGAGCGATCCCTTAACAGGTGCATTGGGCTGCGCTCCACGACCGCGCGCGTTCCCCAGTATCCGGCTGCCCCGATGAGCAGTGCTCCGGTCAGCGGGGCAGCAAGCCACACCCGCCATTTAAATGTGTAATCCAGATGCATGACCTGGCTGTATAACAGCCACGCCAGGCATTCGGTGCCAATCGCCGCAACAAGCCCCGCCAGGGTGCCCAGCGCCGCAAATTCAGCCAGGTGTCCGGCGCGTAACTGTCGGCGACTGCCGCCCAGCGCGCGCAGCAAGGCGCCTTCATACAGTCTTACATCAAGACTTGCCTGAAGGGCGGCGAACAGCACCGCAAAGCCGGCCAGCAGGACGAACAGCAGGACGTACTCCACCGCCAGTGTCACCTGCCTGAAAATACGTTCCACCTGCCTGATGATCAAATCCATTTCCAGCACGGTCAATGCTGGAAAAGCGCGCACCAGTTCAATAAGTACCGCTTTGTCGGAGGCCGGCAGATAAAAGCTGGTCATATAGGTGGCGGCGTAATTTTCCAGTACGCCTGGCGGGAACACCATGTAGAAGTTGGGCCGGAAAGAATCCCATTGTACGGTTCGAATACTCCTCACCTTTGCCGAAAACGTTTCGCCACCGAGCGAGAAGCCGAGTGTATCGCCGAGCCGGATACCAAGCCGTTCGGCCAGTTTAGACTCCACCGACACCAATGCCTGCCCTTCGTCAGCCGCTTGCCACCAGCGCCCTGAGACAATGTGATTGTCGTCCTGCAGGTTCATGGTCCAGGTGAGATTGAGTTCGCGGTTCAGGGCGTTATCGGAGCGCGCTTCCTTACTGACGGCGCTGCGCACGGCCTGGTTGTTGATGGTGATCAGTCGGGCTCGCACCATGGGGTACAGTTGCGACGCAGACAGGCTGTGCCGGTCCAGGAATTTGGCAATACTGTCCACCTGGTGGGGCAGAATGTTGACGGCGAAGTGGTTGGGTACATCCTCGGGCAGCTGACTCTGCCAGGTGGTGAGCAGATCGGTGCGTACCAGCGCGATCACTGCCATCGCCATCAGTGCCAGTCCGAACGCCAGGATCTGACTGACACTGCTGCGGCTGCGCCGCCACAGATTGTTGACGCCAAAGCGCCAGGCGACACCAACCTGCGTGTTCAGGGTGCGACCGGCATAGAGCAGGATAAAACCCAGCAGCGCGAGCAGCGCGGCAGCGGCTGCGCCACCGGCCAGCACGGAAAGTGTCAGTGGCCAGCTGTCGGTATAACGCCACATGAGTGCGACGATAGACAGGATGGCAGCGCCATAGACCAGCCAGGCGCTGCTCGGCATCGGCATCAGTTCGTGCCGTAACACCCGCAGCGGCGGGACTCCCCTGAGCCGCATTACCGGCGGCAGGGCAAAACCCGCCAGCGAGATCAGGCCGGTCGCAAAACCCGCCAGCACCGGCCAGCCGCTGGTGCCGGAGGGCGCCACGGGTAGCAGATCCGCGAGCAGATACAGCAAGCCGTGCTGAGCCAGCCAGCCGATAAGGCAACCGAGTGCGCTGGCCAGCACACCAACGACGGCCAGTTGTGGCAGGTAGATACCGAGCAGTTCCCGTTGTGACGCACCCAGGCAGCGCAGCATGGCACTCATGTCGAAATGGCGTTCACTGTAGCGCCGGGCCGCCATGGCGATGGCCACACCGGCCAGCACAATGGCGGCCAGGATGGAAAGTCCCAGAAAGCGTTCCGCACGCTCCAGCGCCGTACCCACCGCGCGCCGTCCTTCGCGCACACCGACCAGTTCGTGACTGGGTTCGAGCCGCGACTTCAACCAGTCACGGTAGCGATTGATTGCAGGCTCGGGACCGGCAAACAGGTACTGATAGGAAAGCCGGCTGCCGGGCTGGATGACTTGTGTGGCCGGCAGATCGGCCAGATTCATCAACAGCCGTGGCGATACACCGAATACGTTACCGGCCTGCCCGGGCTCAAAGGTCAGTACTCGCGCTATGGTGAGGGTGTGTGCCCCGACTTCAACCCGGTCACCGACCTCGAGGCCAAGCCGGTTCATCAGGCGTGTGGCAGCCCAGGCCTCACCGGCCTGCGGCGTATCGCCGGTCGCTGTATCCGCGGCGAAGGGCGCTGTCGCGGTGCGCAGGCTGCCGCGCAATGGGAATTTTGTGTCGACTGCTTTTACGCTGGAGAGCTGCAAGTCATCGCCGCTGACGACCACGCTGGCGAACTCCAGCGTTTCGGCCAGCTTGAGCCCCCTCTCACTCGCCTGTGTCAGCCAGGCAGGATCAACCGGTCGCGGACTGACCAGCGCCAGATCGGCACCGAGAAAATCGGCCGACTGGTTGACCATTCCACGCCCCAGCCTGTCGGTGAAAAAGCCGATAGCGGTGCTGGCACCTACCGCGATGACCAGTGCCGCCACCAGGATGCGTAGCTCACCGGCGCGCCAGTCACGCGCCAGCAGGCGTAAGGCAAGTTTCCAATGCGCGATCCGTTTCATGCTTCTGCTGCCGGTCTCACAATACGCCCGCCCTGCAGAAGAATGCGGCGGTCACAACGTACCGAGAGTTTGTCATCATGCGTGACCAGTACCAGTGTCGTGTTACGTTCCTGGTTCAGTTCAAACAACAGGTCGATTATCTTTCCGCCGGTAGCACTGTCCAGGTTGCCGGTCGGCTCATCGGCAAACAGGATGGCGGGTTGCATGGAGTACGCCCGGGCAATGGCTACGCGTTGCTGTTCGCCGCCGGACAGCTGTTTGGGCGTGTGATGCAGCCGCGCTTCCAGACCCACACGGCCCAACAGTTGCTCGGCCTGATCGCGGGCGGCCGGTTTTCCCGCCAGTTCAAGGGGCAGCATGACGTTTTCCAGCGCCGTCAGACTGGACAACAGCTGGAACGACTGGAAGACGAAACCCACCAGTTGCCCACGCACCCGGGCACGACCGTCTTCATCGAGTTCATTGAGGCGATAGTGGGAAAGAGTTACTTCGCCACTGCTGGCTGGATCGAGGCCGGCCAGCAGGCCGAGCAATGTCGACTTGCCGGAACCCGAGACGCCGACAATAGCCACAGACTCTCCGGTCTTGATCTCAAAATTGATCCCGGACAGAATGTCCAGCGGGCCAGCGGCGGTTTCGACCCGCTTGCCCAGTCCCTGTGCGGCTATCATGGTGCTATTCTGTGTTTTGGTCATAATGTTTCGAGCGTTGCTTAATGAGTGCATTGGATTGCCGACATGCCTTTACGGGACACGCTGT
>CBFDBP010000271.1:0-4783 GCA_965603065.1 uncultured Gammaproteobacteria bacterium | reverse complement strand
GGCACGGGATGGTGGACTGCAACTGGAGCGGAAGAAGAATCTGACGCGAAGGCAAGCGAAGGCATTGAAGGCGGCGCTTGCCTTCGATCGTGATAAAAGAACACCCGATGTCGAGCAGTTTCTCCATGATATCCAGCCAGAGTCTGCGGTGTCCATACCTGCTCCGGTGTATGCGATAGGAAAGGCGTTACTGGTTACCCTGCTTGGAGGTGTCATCTATTATTTCGGCATTGCAGGCGTCATCGATCACTATTTTGCAAAACCCGGGGAAGTTGCTGATGCGGCCGATGCCGAGTCGTTAGAGAGTGTTGAGATCGCCAGCCTGCAGGCACTGGAGTATCAGCAGACATTGCAATCTCCAGCCGGCAGCCCCCGCGCGGAAAGCCCCGGGACTACAGCCTACCCGGAGCACAGAAATCAGCCTGTCAGGCGGCAGCAGCTGGCGAAGATGTCGGAGCCGGTTCAGGCAGACCCCATCAAAAACAGTCTGCCGGAGCTGTCGCTGGCAACGCTAATGCCTGTCCTCGATCAGTTGCCCTGTTCAGCGCTTAATGCCTCAGTCAAGGACGGCGCTGTACAGCTGCAGGGCTATGTTTCCAGGCAGCTGGATATGAAAAAGCTGGAAAAGAAGATTCTGGCCTTGCCGGGGGCAAACAAGCTCAGTGCCGACCTGCAGCGGGTGGTTGACACAAAATGTCCCATCGTCGAGCTGTATGCGCCTTATTGGATGAGCAGCAGTGGGGCTAGCCTGACGATTCAGGGCAAAGGTGAGGCAAACGAACTCATCGAGGGCGAGCCGCTCGTGGTTGAGATAAAAACGCCATCTTATGAATCCTATGTCAATGTTGATTACTACTCCCTTGACGGCGGTGTTGTGCACATGATCCCCGGACCACGCGCCAGGGATAATCAGGCTCCGCCTAACTACGCGGCAACGATTGGGGACCTGGGGGAATGGACTGTATCGGAACCATTCGGTGAGGAAATGATCGCCGTGCTGATGACACCCGAGCCTTTGTTTGATCAACTAAGGGATGAGTACGAAACAAAGGACGAGTACATTGCAGCAGTTCAGAAACAACTGGAGCGCATTGCAAAGAAATCGGGCAAAGATAAAATCACAGCTGATTTTGTCATGATTAACACCCAGCCAAAATCACTGATGGAGAAGTTAAAGACACTGGGCAAACCCTGATAATGTATTAGTTCCGCAACGTCTTGGCGACACGGAATCCGTTCAGCAGATAACGGACATTGGTGTCGTATTTGAAGCGACTTGCGGAGTGTATGTAACTTGCGTCATTGCGCCAGGAGCCACCTCGAATAACATTCTCACGGCAGTCAGGCTTGTCCCAGCTGCTACCATCGTTCGGTGCCCCGTGGTAGGACTTATGCCAGCAATCAGTGACCCATTCCCATACACCGCCGTTTGCTCCATACACACCAAACGGGTTAGGCGGGTAAGCATCGACCTCAGCCGGCGCACTACGGTCCCATTTTCCGCCGCAATCCTTGCAGTTGGCATTGCCGCTTCCCACCGTATCACCCCACCAGAAGCGGGTTTGTGTGTTGGCTCGCGCCGAGTATTCCCATTCCGCTTCGGTAGGCAGACGGTATTCCTGCTTTGTTACCCGACTTAACCAGCGCACATACTCCTGTGCATCATTCCAGCTGATATCTCTGACCGGGGAGTTTTCAGAGGGACCGCCTTTTGCAGCCTTGTAGCTGCATGCCCCGGCATTGACACATTCATTCCATTGTCCGATGGTGACTTCGTATTTTCCAATGGCAAACGGACGTTTTATGGAAACCTTGTGTACGGGTCTTTCGCTCCGGTCACCTCGTTGTTCACCCATGGTGACGGTGCCCGCTGGCAGCACAAGCATTTCCGGGCAAGCCGGGCAATCGCGGATGCCTTCGGTTTTATTCGTTGTGGGCGTTGCTGCCTGTTTCGGTTCCGCTACCGGTGCGGCGACCGGTTTCGGCACACTGCGTGGCGGCGTCGGGGCGGTCGGCGCTTCCGGTTTCGGCTTCGGCGCCGGTTTCTGGAGTAACTCTCCGAAAACAAAGCCCATAATTCCAGTGGCGGATTTCACCTGGTACCAGTTGCTGTCACTCACCTGTCCCGTGACATGAACGGCGCTGCCTTTCTTCAGCTCCCCAAGACGCTTTGATTTCGCGGATGGCTCCTGCCGGATGTTGGCGGTTCTTACAACGAGATAATCAATGTCCATGTCAGTGATTATCAGCGCGGGTTTCTCCGGGGCAGGTTTCTCCGCGGCCGTTTTTTTGTAGCGTTTCGCACGGGATTTGGCGAGTGGAGCAAATTTCCCGTTGGGGTAGGTTTCAAGATACGCTTCAAAGTCTGCAGCATCGGTACTGTCTTTTATGGATTGCCAGAATTCAAGTTCGTATTGTGCTTCTCCGTCTTGAGGAAGGATGCCGCGGGTCAGCATGCTCAGCATGGCGGTTTCAGACAGTGGCGCTTGTTTCAGGCGCTGCGGTGTCGTGCTTGTATTTGTAGCACTCATGAGCTTAAGTCGCTTCTGCAGCGACGACAATATCCAGGGTACCTGCCTGTTGCCGGTTTTCTCACTGACCGCAAGCCGCACTCGCGCGAAGATTTCATCAATAGTCAGGCCAGGTTCTGACATCACCCTGGTCAGCTCCGAAGTATAAATGCTGTATTTGTCGCTACCTTCGAATGCCAGCCCGCCGGAGGATGACGAAAAAGCGATCAGCGTCTGGTCATGCAAGCTATCCTTGTTTGAGTGATGATCTTTAATTGAAGCCGTATCGGAAAAAGGATTGTTCAGGCAGACATCAAGAATGACCAGGTTGGGCTGACCGGGTCGCCCAAACGACATTTTCTGAACGATATTGCGGACGTCGATACTGCTTTGCCGCACCGCAACCGGGGATTCTGTTTCCGCATCTATGGGTAACAGGACTTTGTTACCCACCAGCTGCATTCCATGACCGGCAAAATAAAACAGACCGACACCGTCTTTTCCAAGACGTGTGTTGAGGTCATCAAGCGCCTGCCTGATCTGCAGACCGCTTGCATTTTCGAGGGTGATTATTTCAAAGCCCATAGACGCGAGCAGGTCTGCCATGCTTTGCGCATCCTGCAGAGGCGTACGCAATGGCTGGATGGCGTACTCGGTATTGCCAATCACAAGGGCAACGCGTTTCGCCCGGCCTGTCGTTCTGTCAGATCCATCGTTTGCCAGCCACGGGGGGGCTCCGCTTGTTCCGGCATCTGCAGTTGCGGGCGAAACGAAGGCAGTATCAAGGAATAAACTCAATACGCATGCTACCAGGAGGTTTTGTATCATAGTTCAGGTCCGTCGCTGACATCCGACGCTGAAATAGCATCTTTTGTTGGTTAATCTTAATCTTAAGGTAGACCAGCCTATAAACTTTGCAACCGTTTTTCCCTGTTGAGCGCAGGAACTGCGGCATATACTGACGTCTGCGCAAAATCAGTGATAACAGTTACTGCAAACTACATAAGGGCCGGAGCCGGTTTCTTGATTTACCGGGATTGTAATCTATGCTTGGTGATGTGTCAGGTTGTTTCAGGGATTGCATTTGCCCGGGTTGCCGATTCGGTAGCACCTGAATCTGCCAGATAGAATTTTCCGGCATCCCGTCCTGACACTGTAATCACCCATGAAAAGTGGGGCAGCGTGACTCTGACTATTAACAGGGCGTCTGGGAGGAAGCGGAGATGCTGATAAGGGCAATGGCGATTGTGGCAATGCTGAATGTGTCGGGTGTAACAGCTGTATGGGCAGAACAGACGCCGGCACCAACCAATGCCAGGTTATACATCATCTGGCCGCCTGATGGTGCAGTCATCAAGGGGGGGAAGTTATGGGTGCGTATGGGGCTGCGTAACGCCGGTGTAGCGCCCAAGGGGGTCGAGATGGCGAATGTCGGGCACCATCACCTGTTGCTTGACACTGATCTACCGCCGTTGGGTGAGGAGATTCCTTCAGATCGCAATCACCTCCATTTTGGCGGCGGGCAGACCGAGGCGCGCCTGGAGGATCTGGCACCGGGTGAACACACGATACAGCTTTTGCTTGGCGATGATAATCATGTTCCACACGATCCTCCCATTTACTCTAAAAAAATAACGATTACGGTGCCACCTTACTGAGCCTGGTGAAGCGTACTGTATTGAATCGCTAGTCCTGGACACTGACATTGATGGAGGACAGAGCATGGTTAGACAGATCAATGCTTTCTTATTCGCAATACTGATTTTTTCGGTAACTGTGGCTGTCGGCGATACCCCGGCACCAAAAAGTGCCTATCTTTATATCGGCTGGCCGAATGATGGCGAAGTGATAAGGAGTGGTCATCCTTTCCGTGTGTGGTTCGGTCTGCGCAACATGGGTGTCGCCCCGAAAGGTGTTGATCGAGTTGCAGCCGGCCACCATCATCTGCTGATCGATACGCCTCTGCCTCCGTTTGATGAAGAGATTCCATCAGACCGCAACCATATTCATTTTGGCGCAGGACAGACAGAGACCATGCTGGAATTGCCACCGGGGCAGCATACCCTGCAGCTACTGATGGGGGATGCCCAGCACCTGCCGCATAATCCACCGGTTTATTCGAAAAAAATTACGATTACCGTAAAATAACCGCATAACTTGCGATTGGCTTTCTGCATCGGCTGTCATTGATGCCGTGGCTAAGCCGTGTGTCAGTTAGCTGATATAAGCTTTCGGGACAAGCCGTGCCGGCACCCTCTCCCCCAGGGGACCTT
>CBFDBP010000270.1:0-4803 GCA_965603065.1 uncultured Gammaproteobacteria bacterium | reverse complement strand
TTTTGTCTACGGTGTTGCGCACACCGGGCGCATTAAAAAGCGTTATGCCACCCACTTTGTCAGCATGACGGAAGCGGCCGGTATCGAGGACGCCGATCGCGGCGTCACCACGGCCGCGGGCCGCTATACCCTTTCCAGCAACGCCAACCTGGCCGTGGTAAACCACTACAGCCGGGATTTCATGAATATCCTGTATACCGAGATCAACTCGCGCGCCAGGCCCATACTGGGTCTCGGCCTCCAGCTTTCTGCGCAGTACACTCAACAGAACTCTACAGGCGATGAGCTGGGAGGAGATTTCGATACCCACTCCTGGGGTGCGAAACTGGGTGTCAGTTACAACAGCCTGTTACTGAACCTGGCGCATACCTCTACATCCAGCAATGCCGGAATTCAGAGTTACTGGGGCGGCAAACCGACCTACCTCTCGCTGATGCTCAGGGATTTTGACCGCGCCGACGAACATGCCTGGCTGGTCGGACTGTCATCCGACTTCGGCTATTTTGGTGAACACGGCTTCAGTGGTTACATCAACTATGCTCGTGGTGATACACCGGACCATGGCAGCAATGCCAGCCCGGACCAGTCCGAGGTTGACATCACCCTGGACTACAAGCCAATGGCGGAAAAATTCAAGGGCTTGTGGTTCAGACTGCGTGGCGCCACCCTGGATCAGGATGGCAGTGATGGTGAAGACCTGAAGGAAATCCGTTTTATTGTTAACTATGATCTGCCAATCATATAGGACAGGGTTGATCGGGGACTCTAAAAAAAAGCCGAATTTTACAGTCTCGCACCGGATTTTCGTTATGGAATCTTGCGATGTGCAGGTCTATCTGGACTAATCCTTAATAAGAATCTACTAAAAGGCAGGAGACGACCTTAATGCGACTCTCGCGGTTCATATCTTGGCAGAGAGCTGTACTTCCGTTTGAGTTTGGCGTGCGCCGTGCAAAGGCGGTGTTTTCCAGTGGGTGAGAGACCCGCCCGGCTATGTTGCTCCAGCCGGAAGCAATCGGAGCAGTCATGGAGTTAACGAAGCGGCTGAAGCCTCTGCGTGGAAGCGGAGTGATAGTGCGGCTAGTGAGGCACCGGGCATTCAGGTATTCGGCACGATTGTCTTAAAAAGGACATATTACGGGGAAAAGGAGCGACGGATAAAATCATATGCATTGTATTACGTATTTATCACCGCGACAATGATGTGATATGGTGATTTTCATCCGAAGAAAAGGCTGTCGAAAACGCTGGCAATCGTCATTGCATTAGTCGGCATTATATTTACCGGGTTGGTGGTGGCGGTGGGACTGCATGCCAGTATGCATGCATTCGACGCAACCCACGATATCAGCCAGGTGCTTGAACAAATCATACAGTAGTATCTGTTGAGGTATACGCCCATGACTAAACATGTTTGTGATTCGGAATTTCCGTGGTGTCCGACCGATGCCAGGGCAGGCGATTTCTACAAGCTACGGATCAAGGACCTGTCTCCGACCCAGTTCGCGATCGGCAAGGCCGAGATCGAGGTGCGCGCCGGGCGCATGCGCAAGAAGCTCAAAAAAGACCCCGGCAAGCTGCACGATTATCTGCGCGTACGACCGATCCCCATTGTAGTGCGTGGCGACAGGTTTTACCTGGTCGACCACCATCATCTGGTGCGCGCGCTTTACGACGTCGAAAACGCATCGCGTGGCAAGAACATCTGTGTCTACGTCAAGGTACTGGGCAACGCCAGTTCGCTGGAGGAGGTCTACTTCTGGAAGACCATGCACGAGGACAACCTGGTCTATCTGTTCGATCAGGCCGGCGGCGGGCCACAGCCACCGCAGACATTACCTGTACACATCAAAGACCTCGCCTTTGATCCCTACCGCAGCCTCGCGTGGATCATCCGCGAGCACCACGGTTACATCAAGAACAACGAGCCATTCTCGGAGTTCAAATGGGCCAATTTCTTCCGTACCCGGGTATTGCTGGACCAGGACATCCTCGCCGGTAAACACACCTTTGACGACTTCGCCTTCGAGGTCGATGAGCATGGTCACCTGGAGCTGACCGACGATGGCAGGGAAGTCATTGATGAAGTGATGTTCCTCGCCGCCAGTGATGAGGCGTGCGGTCTGCCGGGCTTCCGGGGGAACCGCTGATGGCTGCGAACGACAAGGCCCATGCCGGCTTCCGCCTGCCATTCATGCAGGGAGTATTGCCGATCAATGCGGCACAGATTCCAACCGAACTGATCGCCGGCCTGACACTGGCGGCGCTGGCGATACCGGAGGTCATGGGCTACACCAAGATCGCCGGTATGCCGGTGATCACCGGGCTGTATACCATCCTGATTCCGATGGCCTTGTTCGCACTGTTCGGTTCGTCCCGGCACCTGGTGGTTGGCGCCGACTCGGCCACTGCGGCAATCCTGGCGGCTGGACTGGTCGGACTGGCCTCGGTCGCGTCCGACCAATACGTCGCACTGGCTGCGGTGCTGGCGTTTATGGCCGCCGGTTTTCTGATCCTGGCGCGGATCATCGGTCTTGCGTTTCTGGCCGACTTTCTCTCGCGCACCGTGCTGGTCGGTTTCCTGACCGGTGTCGGTATACAGGTCGCGTTCGGTGAGATTTCCGGGATGCTCGGCCTCAAGGGTGGTGGACACGGCACGCTGGAAAAAGTATGGAACGACCTGCAGCAGATCGAACAGATCAATTATTATGCGCTGGTGATCGCACTCGGCGTGCTGCTGGTCATCGTCGGATCGAAAAAGATCTCGAAAAAGATCCCGGGTGCATTGATCGCCGTGATTGGCGCGATTGCACTGAGCTGGGCGCTGGGTTTCAAGGAGCATGTGCATGTGCTCGGTGCTGTTCCCAGCGGCCTGCCGCATCTCGGCCTGCCGCAGGTCGACTGGAGCTGGGAGCTGATCGCCAGGCTGGTGCCGACCGCGTTTGCGATGTTTATCGTCATTCTGGCGCAGAGTGCGGCGACCTCGCGTGCCTATGCCGCACGCTACAATGAAAAGTTCAGCGAGAATACCGACCTGGTCGGCCTGGGACTGGCAAATATCGGTGCCGGGCTGTCCGGCACCTTCGTCGTCAACGGCAGCCCGACCAAGACCCAGATGATCGACAGCGCCGGTGGACGCAGCCAGTTGTCGCTGCTGTTCACCACCGCCATCGTGCTGCTGGTGCTGTTGTTCCTGACCGGGCCACTGGCCTACATGCCGGAGGCGGTGCTGTCGGCGGTTGTGTTTTTGGTCGGTATCGACCTGATCGACCTCGACGGCATGAAGCGCATCTACCAGCAACGCCGCTCCGAATTCTGGGTGGCGCTGATTACCACGGCGATGGTGGTGATCGTAGGCGTCGAGCAGGGCATTATCCTGGCCATTGTGTTGTCACTGATTGACCATACCCGACGTGGCTATTACCCGAAAAACGTGGTGCTGGCGCCTGCGGACAGCAGTGGCGTGTTGCGGGCCAAACCGGTCGCCAGCGCCGCTCAGGCCGAGCCGGGTCTGCTCATCTACCGTTTCACCCATAGCATGTACTACGCCAACGCCCAGCAACTGACCGACGAGATCACGACCCTGGTCAACAATGCCGACCCCGCATTGAAGTGGCTGTGCCTGGATGCCTCGGCAATCGATGATGTTGACTTCTCGGCGGCCGAATCGCTGCGTGCCATCTTTACCCTGTTGAAAGGCAAGGGCGTGCGACTGGTGGTCGCACAGGTGATGGACGATGTGCGCAAACAGAGCCGCTACCACCTGGACGAATTGTTCGGCAAGGACGCCTACTACGACACTCTGGATGATGTGGTGAAGGCATACCGGGAAAATAGCACCGGTCAAGGTTAGTCCCGGAGCAACCCGGCGAGGTTCGAAAACCTCGCCATAATGGCACTGTTCGCATACCTGTACAGCATTGTCGCCGGTCGCCTGGAGCGCACGCCGGAAATAACAGAGTTGTGAATGCTATTCGTCTTGATGAACAATTTAACTGTATTTTTAATATGTGCTTGACAGGCTATGGTATCCGCGCTTCTTGGTATACTCTTATTAATGGCCTGATCGCTGCAGTTTCAGTGTATGCACTGAGGGAAACCATGATACCTCCGACGGATAGTCATTGAGTTGAAGGCTGTTGTTACTCATAGGGCAGACGAGTTAATGAAAATGATAACGCCTGCTTCCGGAGATTACACGCTGGCGTAGATCGGTCCGGCGCAGAAGACAAATGAAGAAGCAACGTTCTGCAAAAGTGCCATCTGCTTACCGGATCCTGGTCGTGATTACGCTCGCCGGCCTGGGCGGGTGCACGGTGGGCCCGGACTATGTGCGACCGGAAGCGGGCGTCAATTCGTCATGGCTCGAGTCCGCGCCGGCGCTCCAGGATGAGCCCGCGGAGATTCGCGAATGGTGGACGGCGTTCGATGACCCGGTGCTGACCCGATTGGTTCATGAGGCGTACGAGCAGAACCTCTCGCTGCGGGCGGCGGGGTTGCGTGTGATCCAGGCCAGGGCCGCTCGCGGTATCGCCGTCGGTGAGTTCTTTCCGCAGGAACAGGAAATCCGGGCGGATTACAGTAAGAACCAGATCAGCAAGAACGATCTCAACAACCCTCCGTTCGACAACTTCCGGACTGCGGGCCTGGGCTTCGATGCGACCTGGGAACTCGACTTCTGGGGGAAGTTCCGCCGCAACATCCACGCCGCGGACGCGGCACTGCTGGCCTCGATCGCGGACTACGATGACGTGCTGGTGACCCTGGTCGCCGAGGTCGGGCTGACCTACGTCCAGATTCGAA
>CBFDBP010000269.1:0-4807 GCA_965603065.1 uncultured Gammaproteobacteria bacterium | reverse complement strand
GCCCGGGCCCACAACGAGGCTGATCTTTCGTTCCGCGTTTCCGGACCACTGATCGTTCTGCCCAATGACATCGTCGGCAGGGAATTTAAAGCGGGTGAGGCGATCGCCCGTATTGATCCACGCGATTACGAGGTCAAGGTTGCGGATATTGAAGCCCAGCTTGCACGTGCCCGGGCAAGCTCGAAACGCGCGGCATCTGAATACAAACGAGAACTCAATATTTTCAAGCAAGACCCGGGCGCAACCAGTCAGACGGTGGTGGACCGCAAAAGTGCACAACGCGATCAAACCGTCGCAGATGTAAAATCACTGTCGGCCTCCCTGGATGCCGCGCAGGATCAGCTCGAGTATACCTACCTGAAGGCACCCTTCAACGGCAAGATCGTGCAGCAATACGTGCAGAACTTCGAAGACGTGCGGGCAAAGGAGGCCATTGTGCGCCTGCTCGATACCTCGCGCATTGAAATGGTAGTCAACATACCGGAGAACATGATTTCGTATGCACCCTACGTCACCAATATCCGCGTGCAGTTCGATGCCTTCAATGATCACCCAATACCGGCAGTGATCAAGGAAATCGGCGCCGAAGCATCCCGGACCACGCGTACCTACCCGGTCACCCTGCTCATGGAGCAGCCTGAAGATATCAAGATTCTGCCGGGTATGGCAGGCCGGGCGGTAGCAGACCGGGAAAGCGTTGAGGCCGGCAAACAACTCGGCATTGTCATTCCGGTTTCGGCCATCTTCTCACCCGAAGAGAACAATACCAGCTACGTGTGGGTGTTCGACGAGCAGGCTGCGATCGTCAGCCGGCGTGAAGTGGTCACCGCTGAGCTCAGCGATCACGGTGTTCCGGTCGAGGATGGGCTGACGCCCGGGGAATGGGTGATCACCGCCGGGGTGAGTTATCTCGCGGAAGGACAGACAGTCAAACTGCTGGAAGAGTAGGAGATCGCGGATATGAACCTCGCCAAGCTTGCGATAGAGAATCGCGCTGTCACCTACTTTGCCATCTTCCTGATCGTTACCGGCGGCATCGTCAGCTTCTTCAGCCTGGGGCAGCTGGAAGACCCGCAGTTCACCGTCAAGACCGCCGTGGTGACGACGAGCTATCCTGGAGCAAGCCCCGAACAGGTGGAGCTGGAAGTCACCGACCGTATCGAGCTGGCGATCCAGGAGATGCCTGAGATCGACTACCTGGAATCCTGGTCGCGGGCCGGTCTGTCCCTGATCAAGGTCAACATCAAATCAGAATACTGGTCAGACCGCCTGCCGCAGGTGTGGAACAAGCTGCGGGCCAAGGTCCGCGACGTGGAAAGCCAGTTACCTCCCGGCACCGGCCGGCCGGATGTTTCGGACGACTTTGGCGATGTGTTTGGCTTTCAGATTGCCCTCACCGCCGAGGGTTTCAACTACGCCGAGCTGGAGGCGTATGCCAAGTCCGTGAAAAAGGAACTCAGCCTGGTCAAGGGCGTGGCAAGGGTGGACTTGTGGGGTGTCCAGGAGAAGGCCATCTACCTGGACGTAGCCCAGACCCAGCTCGCAGAGCTGGGTATTACCGATGCCAACCTGGAGGCCACGCTCAGCCATCAGAACATGGTGGTGGATGCGGGCAACGTGGATCTGCAGAATCGCCGCATACGTATCGCGCCCAGCGGGGAATTTACTTCACCCGAGGAGATCGCCAACCTGTCCGTAGTGACCTCCATGGCCGACACCCTGCTTAACCTGGGAGCCTCGGTCAGCGGAGATACAAGCCTGCGACCTGCAGCCAGCGACGAGATTATCCGCATCCGTGATATCGGGGATGTCAGGGAGGGATATCTCGATCCGCCCCACTGGCAGATGCGCTTCAACGGCAAACCGGCCCTGGGCATTTCCATCACCAACATCGCCGGCGCCAACGTGGTGGACGTCGGACGTGCCATCGACCAGGCCATCGACGGGCTCATGGAACGGCTGCCGATCGGTATCGAGCTGCAGCGGGTACACTGGATGTCGGATATTGTCGACAAGGCGGTCAAGGACTTTCTCATCAATTTCGGTGAGGCAGTACTGATCGTCCTGGTGATCATCGCTTTCGCCATGGGTATGCGCATGGGGATGATCATCGGTACCGCCCTCATCGCCACCATCCTGGTGAGCTTCATACTGATGGCCATATTGGACATCGATCTGCAGCGTATGTCGCTGGGGGCGCTGGTCATCGCCCTGGGCATGATGGTGGATAATGCCATCGTGGTCGCAGACGGTATGGCGGTACGTCTGCAAAAAGGCATGGACCGCACCCAGGCCGCCATCGAGTCGGCCCAGGTACCGTCCATGCCCCTGCTTGGCGCTACCATCATCGCGGTAATGGCCTTCTATCCCATCTTTGCCTCCGTGGAGGATGCCGGCGAATATTGCCGAACATTGTTTTCGGTGGTGGCCATCTCTCTGATCAGTTCCTGGGTCATCTCCATGACGGTCACCCCCATGCAGTGTATCGACATGCTGCCGGAGCCGGACAAGGATGCGGCCGCCACCGACCCCTACGGCAGCGGCTTCTACCGCGTCTACCTGCGGCTGGTGGAGAAGGCTATGCGCTTCCGCTGGTTGACCCTCGGTGTGCTGGTGGTGTTGCTCGGGGCGTCGGTCGTCGGTTTCGGACAACTCAAGCAGCAGTTCTTCCCCTTTTCTTCCATGACCAAGCTCATGGTCGATGTCTGGTACCCGGAAGGGACCCGTATTCAGGACGTGGCCGCCGGGCTGGAGAGTATAGAACAACACCTGCTCGATGATGAGCGGATCGAGGCGGTAACAAGTTTCATCGGCCAGGGGCCGCCCCGTTTCTATCTGCCGGTGGATCCGGAGGACCCCTATGCCTCCTATGCCCAGCTCATCGCCAACGTACACGACTACCGCGATATCGATGGTTTGCTGGCCGAGTTGACCCCATGGTTCGCCGAACACTACCCGGATGCCCAGATACCCATGCGCAAATACGGGGTGGGTCCCTCCAATACCTGGAAATTCGAAGTGCGCATCAGTGGACCAGCGGAGGCCGATCCTGCCCTGCTGCGCAGCTACGCCGAGCAGGGCATGGGCATCGTGAAGGCCAGTCCCCTGGCCGCAATGGTGCGCAGCAACTGGCGTGAGCGCAGCGCCAAGGTGGTTCCCGAGTACAACCAGGAGCGGGCGCGCTGGGCCAATGTCACCCGGCCCGATGTGGCCGGCGCCACCAAGCGCGCCTTTGATGGTCTGAACATTGGTCTGTATCGCGAGCAGGATGATCTGATTCCCATCGTGTTGCGTTACAAGGAAGAAGACCGGGCCAACGTGGGCGGCCTCGGCGTACTCCAGGTACAAGGCGGGCTGGCGACCCAGACGGTACCCCTGGCGCAGGTCACCGACGGTGTGCCGCTGGACTGGGAAGACCCACTGGTGTGGCGGCGTGACCGGCGGCGTACCATTACCATCCAGTCCAATCCGGTACAGGGCGAAACCCTGCCCAGTCTGCGCAGCAGTGTACTGGAAGAATTTAATCAGCTGGCCGCCGGCCTGCCCAGCGGTTATACCCTGGAATGGGGGGGCGAGTTCGAAGATACTGTGGATGCTCAGGCCTCCCTGGTGCCAGGGGTGGTACCCGCGGTGGCTGTCATGCTGTTTATCATCGTGCTCCTGTTCAACGCCTTCCGGCCACTGCTGGTCATTGTCTTCACCATCCCCTTTGCCCTCATCGGCATCATTATCGGGCTGCTGCCTACCGGCACACCGTTTGGTTTTCTGGCCCTGCTCGGGGCCATGAGCCTGGCAGGCATGATGATCAAGAACGCCATTGTGCTGCTTGATCAGGTCAATATCGAGATCGCCGAGGGCAGGAAACCCTATGATGCGGTACTCGCTGCCGCGGCCTCGCGCCTGCGCCCGGTGATCCTGGCCGCCGCGACCACCGTACTGGGCGTGGCACCCCTGTTACAGGATGTGTTCTGGATTGGCATGGCAATTACCATCATGTTTGGCCTCACCTTCGGTACCATGCTCACCATGGTTGTGGTGCCGGTGCTCTACGCCACCCTGAATCGATTACAGCCACCGTAGCAGGGAATCGAATCCCCAGCTGATAATAAGGGGAGGGGCCAAGCTAAAGCATTTCTGCAGTTCTCGGCATCCCGCCGTAACACGCCCCGGCCTTGCATGGAAATGCTCTGTGCACTCCTGGGGTACACTCGCTTCCCTGCCAGTCGGCAATTGCAACATGATCGCGTCCTTGCGATGACACAATGTGTTGTGTACAACTCAATACGGCTGGTGTTACAACCAGAATGACTGCAGTCATTTTGAACAGGAGTACCCTCGACATAATAGTGATTGGTAAGTTTCCCAAACATTGGCATGACGCCCAAGCAAGGCACCGCATTCCGAATTTGTTCTGAATGCGCGAAACAACGTATAGTCTGCACCGCAAGCTGGGCCAGGTGACGGCTCAACCCGCCGGAATCCAACCTCCACGCCCCCGCAGTGCACGCTGCGCATCTCCAAACGCACCGGTCGCCGTCCACTGTAACACTCGCATTCGACTTGATGTGCGCTATCATTGGGGTCGGAAGCACCTGCCGATCGTTGCTTTGAGACATGCAGCATAGGCAACGCGTTTCGGCCTATCGCGGCATCGGCGGTATTCAAAGCGTGGATTACTTTCGATGCGCTTCGATTTCCGACAAGTGGGCTTCTTGAAACATCTGCGCTGTATATATGCGGAATAACACGCGCAATGCAGAGGCGGTTCTGGATACCTGTGCGTCACAGGCATCATTCGAACAGACCA
>CBFDBP010000268.1:0-4821 GCA_965603065.1 uncultured Gammaproteobacteria bacterium | reverse complement strand
GGCAGAGATCACTATTTTGATACCGTTATCGCCCGATTCCAGACTATTTATACATTCGCCACGCAATAAAAAACCCCGTGAAACTACGCAGTCAAATCTCTCTGTTCCTGCTGCTGCTGGGACTGACACCATTACTGGTAGTCGTTGCCATCAACGTACCATTGATCCTGGACCGCCTGGAACTGTTCTACCACGAAGCCTACCTGGAAAAACTCCGCGCCAGCTTCAGTGATCTGGATCAGCATATCAGCCGCAGACAGGAAATGGTGCGGCTGTTCGCAAAACAGCCGGAACCCGGGATTGACCTGGAAACTGGTAAACCGGGCGATACGATTTTACAGAAACGCTCGGCCTACACGGACTGGGCCAATCAGGTTCTGTTTGACCAACTGGACGTGATTCAGGTGATTTTCATCAACAAATCCGGTGAAGTGTCATTTTCACTCGATCGCGACCAGAAAACGGGGCTTCTGGAAGCGGGTGACCATACGCCTGATCTACCAGCCAGGGATTTCGTCCTGGCCGGCCTGAATCTCGCACCGGGTTCAGTTCTTACCAGCCCGATCAGCTTCAACCAGGACGTGGACACTTCAGCACCGAACCGCTTCATGACATTGCGCTTCATCAGCCCACTGCTGAAATACGACGGGCAGGACAGCACACCTGAACGCCAGGGTGTCGTGCTCTTCAATCTGGATGTTGGCGGACTCGCTCACATCTATAACGGCATCTATTGGGTACAGAACAACGGTGAGTATTTGTCATCCGGGGACGATGATGCGCCAACATCCACCGCTTTTGCGGATTTTCCCGGTCTTGATAAATTATTGGCCAAAGGTCAACTCGCTCTGTGGGAAGAGGCCGGACAGCAGATATTCTGGCTGCCGCTGTTTGTCACCCAGGATTCCGGGGCGCTGTGGGTCGGCCGCAGCGTAGACCCCTCACCCATTGCGGAATTTCGCCGCGCGCTCGAGCTTCGAGTCATTGCTATTGTTACCGGCCTGTTGCTGGTGGTGTTTATTATTGCCCGTATCATAGCCATCCGTATGGAACGGATCAGCCGGGAACTGACCGACGGGATTACCCAGGTGCTCGAACAGGATCAAGCGGTAGAATTTTCATGGCAACGCCCGGAGGAGCTGCGCACGCTGGGGAAAAACCTGACAAGTCTTGCCGAGAAACATGCACACGATACCAGCGCATTACGCAGTCATGCGCAGCAGCTTGAGGAATCAAACCGCTATAAGTCAGAGTTTCTGGCCAACGTCAGTCATGAGTTAAGAACCCCGCTGAATTCGATACTGCTGCTTTCGAAAATGATGGCAAGCAGCAGCAGCGAAATGTCGCCGGAGCACATCCAGCAGGCACAGGTTATTCACGATGCCGGCAAGGACCTCAGAACGCTGATCGACACGGTTCTGGACCTCTCAAGGGTCGAAGCCGGCAAAGCGAGCGTAAAAACCGAGACCGTCGACCTGCCCGTGTTACTCAACGACGTGCATGAACTCATGCGTCCGCAGTTTGACGAGAAAGGACTGAAACTCGATTTGCTCATCGACCAGGATGCACCCTCTTCATTGCTGACGGACGGCGAGAAGGTACGCCAGATACTGGTGAACTTCCTCTCCAACGCGCTTAAGTTCACCGAACAGGGCGGCGCTACGCTGCAGCTGTCACGTAATCCCTGCGAAGATGTCGATCCCTGTCCGCTGGCGATCAGCGTCCAGGATTCCGGCATCGGCATACCGGCAGAAAAACAGGCGCTGGTATTCGAAGCCTTCAGCCAGGTGGATGGATCCACCAGCCGTCGATACGGAGGTACCGGACTGGGTCTCACCATCAGCCAGGAGCTTGCGAAGTTGATCGGTGGACACATTGGCATTGAAAGCCAGGAAGGAAGCGGATCGACATTTACCCTGCTGTTACCGCTCAGTGTGCCCGAAAACGAGTCACCTGAAGGGCTGCATCGACCCGCAGCGGATGCCGCAAAGAAGCGCACCCCGGACGAGCGCACAGAAATCCCTGACGCACATTACACCGGCAGCCGCGTGCTTGTCGTGGATGACGATCTACGCAACCTGTTGGCACTGACCCCGTTGCTGGAACGCTGGGATATCGGTGTGGTTGCCGCGGGAGATGGCCACGAGGCCCTGGATACCTTGAACGATGATGGCGATTTCGATCTGGTTCTGATGGATTTAATGATGCCGGAAATGGATGGATTCAAAACCATCGAGACAATACGTTCAGATACCAGTCTAAAGACGCTGTCAATCATAGCACTCACTGCCAAGACAGCGGATGAAGACCGAAACAAGGCCATCGCAAGTGGCGCAAACGACTATCTTTCCAAACCGGTTGAGCCGGCCGAGTTGAAACAGCTTCTGGACCGGTACCTGCCCCCCCGGATCATTAACAAAACGACTGCCCGTGAACAGGAACCGAAATGAGGCGCTATAGCGGTTTCAAGTTGCTCATCGTCGATGACAACAAAAACAATCTGTTTGCATTGCGTACGCTGATTCAGAAACACATGGATGTGGAGGTACTGGAAGCGACATCCGGTCAAATGGCGCTGGATATAGCACTGGGCACCCCGGATCTCGACCTCATCGTTCTCGATATTCAGATGCCGGTGATGGACGGTTTTCAGACCGCCTCAATGCTAAAAATCCGAAAGAAAACCAAAGATATACCTATCATATTTCTGACCGCGGCATTCAAGACCGATGAATTCCAGAAAAAGGGCTACGATGTCGGAGCAGTGGACTACCTGCTCAAGCCAATTGACGACAACCAGCTCATCAACAAAATCAGCACCTATTTCCGGCTGATTGAAAAAGAGCGTGATCTGAACCGGCGACTGGAAGAACAGGTTGCCGCCCGCACAGAAGAACTTCGACAAGCCCACCAGTATCTCGAAGGCATCATTGAAAATATGGGCGAAGCCCTGTTGGTTCTGGAACCGACGGGTGCCATAAAATCCGCCAACCCGGCCGCCTGCCGTATGCTCAGTTACGATGAAGACACTCTGGTTGGCATGAATATCGGCGATGTATTTGAGGAATCAGAGCAGGAGCAGGCCAGGGCTTTTCTGGGAACCTGGCTCGAAGCGCTGATACGCACTGGAACGCTCAGCAGTATCGAGGCCCGCTTTATTGCAAAAGACAACACACGCGTACCGATTCTTTTTTCCCGTACCGCAATGACCGACGAATGCGGTACCATTACGGATATACTCTGTATCGCAAAGGACATGACCGGCTACCGGCATGAAGAGGAAATCGTCTAATCACCTGCACTTTACGGGATTTTGAATGAACAAGGAAAAGCAAGAAGCCGTTTCGCCAGAGGATGCGGTGTTAACCGCGGATGCGCTCAAAGCGATGGGACACCCTTTACGATGGCGTATTCTGTGCGCGCTCGGCGACGATGAAATCACTGTGGGGGAACTTGCCAAACAGATAGGCACCACACAAAGCAACATGTCGCAGCACCTTGATCAGCTGCGCAACAAACGTATTCTGATTTCCCGCAAAGAAGCCAACCGTATCTATTATCGGGTCCGTAACGCGGCGCTGCTGGAATTGATTGGCAGTATGCGTTCGGTACTCTGCCAGGCTAACCTGGATGATGTGCCATCACGGTAAAGCCGTGGAGCCATATTCCTGGCGTGAAAAAGGGGGCTCGATGAGCCCCCCTTTCTTTTCCCTGTGATCTTGTCAGGGTCTTACTTGGCGGGTGCCTGCGGTGCCTGCGGGGCAACCGGAGCCTGCTGCGGAGCGCCATAAGGAGCGCCGTAAGGAGCGCCGCCGTAAGGAGCGCCGCCGTAAGGAACACCGTAGCCGTAAGGGGCACCGTAGCCATAGGGCGCATAGCCATAACCGCCATAGCTGCGACCATAGTAGTCACCATAACCACGACCGTAGCCACGGCCATAACCGCGCCCGTAACCATGGCCTCTGCCACCACCACTCATGTTGAAGTCGAAGTCGCCGTCACCGAACATATCGCCGAGGCCATCACCCCAGCCATCACCCATCCAGTCACCCATGCCATTATTACCCCAGCCGCGATCATAACCACCAGGGCCGCCCCACCAGGCTTGTGCGGAAGTCATCGTCACTAAAGTGGCACCAGCCAGCATTGCTGCAAGAACAGTTTTCTTGAGTTTCATTTCAAATCTCCTAGTAAATGTTTAATGTAATCTTTGCGAGGTACAATTGAAGTATTACAGAATATAGTAATATATGCAAGTACTTTTATTAAAAATAGTCCTGGACGTTTGTCTATTCCGTTCAGGTCATGGCACAAAAAAGCCCGCAGCAGCGATCGCGCGGGCTCTTTTGTGGCAAATCAGCCGGAAACCGAGCGTTACCGGACTGGGCCGTAGCGGTTATCCCACCTGGGCTGACGACGCTGCATCCGCTCTTCGAAGGACTTCTGCATGGCTTTGCGTTGTGCGTCCATCGACTCCTGCATTGCCAGACGCTGCGCTTCCATCTGCTTGAAATGCTCATCACCCATCGGGTCACGCATGCCGAACGGGCCGTCTGTCATCGGTCCACGCATGGCGTTGCGGCGCTCTTCCATGGCTTTCTGCATGGCTTCCCGCTCCGCCTGCATCTGCTTGAAATGCTCATCGCCCATCGGGTCACGCATGCCGAACGGGCCGTCTGTCATCGGACCACGCATGGCGTTGCGGCGCTCTTCCATGGCTTTCTGCATGGCTTCCCGCTCCGCCTGCATCTGCTTGAAATGCTCATCGCCCATCGGGTCACGCATGCCGAACGGGCCGTCTGTCATCGGACCACGCATGGC
>CBFDBP010000267.1:0-4842 GCA_965603065.1 uncultured Gammaproteobacteria bacterium | reverse complement strand
CGGCGGGCAACACGAACAGGGTCAGGATAGTAGACGAAAACAATCCCCCCACGACCACCGTGGCGAGCGGGCGTTGCACTTCGGCACCGACGCCGTTGGCCAGCAGCATGGGGATGAGTCCGAGTGCCGCGATACTGGCTGTCATCAGTACCGGTCTCAGGCGCGACAGTGCACCCTCGAATACGGCTTGATCCGGATCCTGCCCTCCTTCCAGCAGCTGATTTATCGCATTGACCATCACCACACCGTTGAGGACAGCGACGCCGAACAGTGCAATGAACCCAATAGCACCCGGGACCGACAGGTACTGCCCGGACAAAAACAAAGCACCGACGCCACCAATCAAGGCCAACGGCACGTTCAGCATAATGAGTAATGCCTGACCGACCGAATGAAAGGCAAAGTAGAGCAGAAGGAAAATCAGTCCCAGCGATAATGGCACAACGATCATCAGTTTCGCCTGTGCGCGCTGCTGATTTTCGAATTGACCGCCGAATACCACGCTGTAGCCTGGCGGCAGATTGATTTCTTCTTCTATACGCGCCGCCAGTTCCGAGACCAGGCTGCCCATGTCTCGTCCTTCAACGTTGGTCTGGATAACCACGCGACGCTGCACATCGTCACGGCGGATCTGTGGCGGGCCTGACTCAATGTCGACTGTTGCGACATTGTGCAGCGGAACGAGTGCGCCTCCCGGCGCCTGCACGATCAGATTGCGGATCGCCCCGACACTGCTTCGATGGCCCTTGGCCAGCCGCGTATAAATGTCGTAGCGTTCATTTCCGCGTATCACCTGGCCCGCCTCGCGCCCGCCAATAGCGTCCGATACCAGGGCCATGATCTGGCCTACGGATATCCCGTAGCGGGACAGCAGGTCACGGTCAGGGCGGATAACCAGTTGGGACTCACCGGCAATGGCTTCCATGGCAACATCCCGTGCACCCTGAACAGTTCGTGCCAGGATCTCGATTTCGCGCCCCTTGGTCGCCAGCACGTCCAGCTCCGGGCCGAACAGCTTTATGGCGAGCTGGGCTTTTACGCCCGATAGCAGTTCATCCACTCGCGTGGCGATGGGCTGGGAGAATGAGAACAACAAGCCAGGGTGTGCCGCTATCGCTTCCTGCATTTTGTCCTGCAATTCTTCGCGGTCCGTAGCCGACGTCCACTCCGATAGCGGTTTCAGGCCCACCAGAATCTCAATGTTGGATACCGGTTCCGGGTCACCGCCCAGCTCCGCCCGGCCGATGCGACTGGAGGCATAGAGAACCTCGGGAAACCGCAGCAGTTGCGCCTCCAGTTTGGGTGCGAGCACCAGCGCCGTTTGAAGACTGGATGACGGCGCCAGGGTGACACGGATCATCAGGCTGCCTTCTTCCAGCTCGGGAACGAACTCGCTTCCCAACCGGGGTAACAAGGCCAGAATTGCGATCAACAGCGCCATAGCGCTGCCGACAACCGTTTTCCGGTGTTCAATCGCGGCCATCAGTCCCTTGCGATACAGCCCGGAGAGTGGCTTCATCAGCGGGCTCTCCCGATGGTGCACCCCATGCCGGAACAGATAGCTGGCCAGCGCGGGAATGACCACAAGCGCCACCAGCAGTGATGCCAGCATGGCGAACATTATTGCCAGCGCCATGGGTTGGAACAGCTTGCCCTCGACACCTTCCAGCGTGAACAGCGGTGTGAACACCACAATGATAATAAGCACAGCGAAGAATACCGGGCGACCCACCTCGCGGGCGGCTTCCTGAACGCGTAATTCACCGCCACGCTGGTGCTCATCGTCGTTGAGGTGCTTGAAGATGTTTTCCATCATGACCACAGAACCGTCCACCATCATGCCGATGGCGATGGCCAGGCCGCCCAGGGACATCAGGTTGGCGGAGATGCCCCAGTGGGCCATCGCCATGAGCGCCAGTCCGATCGATACCGGTATGGAGATCAATACCAGCAGCGTGGCACGCAGGTTGACCAGGAACAGAAACAACACAAGCAGGATCAGCACGAAGGCCTCGACCAGCGCCCTGGTCACAGTCGCAACGGCCTTGGCGACCAGATCAGCCTGATCGTAGATGGGTTCGAGGCTGACACCTTCCGGCAGTGCCTGCTGGATAATGGGCAGGCGGTCTTTGACGGCGTCAATGGTGCTCTTGGTATTAGCCCCCAGGCGTTTGAGCACGATCCCGGTGACCACCTCACCGGCGTGCTGTGGATTGCCGTTACTGTCGCGTGCTGTCAGGGTGACCGCGCCCTGGCGAATTTCAGCACCGAAGTCCACCCTGGCCAGATCACGCACCCGCACAGCGACGCCGTCAACATCCTTGACCGGGATATTACCGATGTCGCGCAGCCCCTCAGCTCCACTGCGGACCCAGCCGACACCGCGCACGACAAGCTGCTCGGCACCCCGATCCAGATACCAGCCACCGGCGTTACGGTTATTCGCCTCAATCGCTTCGACCACCTCGTTAAGCGTGAGCGCATAAGCGAGCAATTGTGAAGGATCGATCTGCACCTGGTACTGCAAGACGTCACCGCCGAAGGACAACACATCCGTGATACCTTCGACCGGCATCAGTAACAGCTTGACGACCCAGTCGTTGAGGCTGCGCAGACGCATGGCATCATACTGTTCCGCGTCGCTGGTTTTCAGAACGTATTGGAACACCTGACCCAGCCCCGACGTATTGGGACCCAGTTCTGGAACGCCCACGCCTTCGGGGATCTGTTCACGTGCTGCCTGCAGGCGCTCAAACACCAGTTGGCGGGCAAAATAGATGTCTGTGCCTTCCTCGAACACCACGGTAATAACCGACAGCCCGGTCTTGGAAATCGAGCGCACCTCTTCGACATCGGGCAGCGCATACATGACGGCCTCGATGGGATAGGTAATGAGCTGTTCGACTTCCTCGGCAGCCAGCCCCGGCGCCTCGGTATTCACCACGACCTGAACATTAGTCACATCCGGGAAAGCATCCAGGTTGAGGCTGGGCACCGTCAAGGTAGCGCCAACAACGGTTGCCAGCAGTGCCAGTACCACTAACAGGCGGTTTTCCACACCCTGGTCGATAAGCCTGCTCAGCATGAACTCATCCCCCTCAGTGATTGTGGATGTCGAAACCGCCTTTGGCGATTTCGGACTGAAGGAAGAAAGCGCCTTTGCTGACGATGCGCGCGCCCGGCTTGAGACCGGCTACGATCACGCTGTCGCCGAGGCTGTGTCGTACTTCGACTTCCCTGGCCTCATAGCGCCCCGCTGCCGCTTCGACAAACACCTGCCAGTCGCCGTCAGGGCTGCGCAGTACGGCGTCGACAGGAATGGCGATACCCGCTGTGCCATTTTTGCTCTGTATCGCGACGGTGACGAACTGGCCCGGATGAAGTTGATCACCGGGGTTGGCAACTTCGATATGTAGCGAAAGTGTACGGGTACTTTCGTCCAGGCTATGGTGAGCCTGGATCACCTGGCCTGTCATATGCTGGTCGCCGATGCCGATGTCGGCTGACGCACCCACTTCGACGACAGCCGCATCATCCGGCGTCAGGCGGGCATCGACCCATAGTGTCGATTCATCCGTAATCGAAAACAAAACGCGGCCGGATTCTGCGACTTCCCCAACAATAAAGTCATCACTGATCACCGTGCCGTGCTGGGGACTGAGCAGTTCAAAACTGCCAGTGGCTCTGGAGACGTCACCTTCCTGTAACAGCGCTTCAATCTGTAATTCGGTCATCCCGTAAGCCACGACTTTGGCCCAGGCTTGCTGGCGGGCCACCTGTGCTTCCAGGTAGCGGCGCTCGGAGAGCACTTTGCGTCCAAGTTTGCTGGTGCGTTTCCATTCGCGGTCGGCGACCAGTAAACCACCCTGAGCCTCTGCCATCTCGACACTGGAAAGGGTGACGAGCGGCTGGCCTTGTGCGATTGCCTGACCCAGGCGGGCGTGACGCCGGGTGATCTGTGCATCGATCCGTGGCGTGACCTTGGTTGTCCGATAGGCGTTAAGAACAACCTCTCCCGGTGCGGAAACGACGTCCGGATAGTGACCATATTTCACCAGCTGGGTTTCGATACCCGCCGCTTTGATCCGGCTCTCTTCCAGTTCGACGAGGATGTCTTCGTGATCGTCGTGGCCTGCGTGTTCTTCGTGCTGCTGTTGTTCGCCCTGTTGTTCGCCCTGTTGTTCGGCAAAAACGCTGCTGCCGACACTTAAAGCCAGCAATAGAATGATCGGGTTAGTGTGATTCATTGTATTTTCTCTCGGGCAGAATGCTTTATGATTCGTTCAGGATGCGGGGTCTGTTCGAGTCCCCAGCCAGTACTCAATCTGGCCGGATGCGCTTAACCAGCGTATCCAGGCGTCCCACACCGCAGCACGCAAGGCGGCGGCGGAAACCTGTGTATCCAGCGTCTGCTGAAGTTGAACCAGGTACTCGGTAGTGCCGATTTCGCCGGCTTGCCAAAGCTGTTTAAGCAGTGCTATACGCCCCTTCAAACGGCGTTGCCCGCTGTTTTCCCAGTCATACAACGCGCTGCGTGTCGACTGATAGCGTTTGGCGGCTGCCTGCAGTTCGCCCCGCGCGCGCCGCAGATTGTTTCGGTAAGCCTGTTCTGCACGCAAGGACTCTGCATTTGCCGCATCCACTTCAGCACGATAGGTATTGCGCACAAACAGGGGGATTGAAACCGTCAGCCTGACCAGGGTGTCATCGTCTTCCTGCCCGCCATGCAAGCCCAGTGTCGGGTCGGGACGGCTATCACGTTGGGCAATGGAAACATTGGCTTTCGCGGCCGCAGCGTCAGCTGCCGCCCTGCGCAGGACCGGGTGCCGTTCAAGTAACGCC
>CBFDBP010000266.1:0-4842 GCA_965603065.1 uncultured Gammaproteobacteria bacterium | reverse complement strand
ATATGGGATTATTATCCCATTTCTTTCCAGAAGAAATACCCAAACGGTTTTTCGCGATCAGCTACTGAGGGTTTTGCCATGAAAAAGCATCCGTCAGACAACATTGCGCTGTTGTCTCAACACGGTTTGCTGCTCTACAGTCTTGTTTTTCTCCTCCTTACCCTGGCGGCCTGCGGTGGTGGCGGCGGTGGAGATACCAGCAGTAGTGGATCCATCCTGAGTATCAGCGACAGTGATCTGGATGGGGAAGAATCGTCAGGCAATGACAATGACGGCACATCCGGCAGCGGATACACAGTGCTCGCTGCCAATGATCTCGGCATGCACTGTGCCGATCTCGACTACCAGATATTTTCCATCCTGCCGCCCTTCAACGTGGTGCATGCCCAGGTCATCCAGCTCGGTGACGGTAACAGCTACCCGCGTATCGTTGGCGATACCGATGTCGATGTGACGTACGCCGCCACCTCCAGCCCGAACGATCCGGCCGGCACTGATTCCATCAACACCACCAGTCAGAATCTGCCGGGTATTTTCAAAACCAACTTCTGGGCATCCAGTAACACGCCGTTGCCGGCGGGCACGCCGGCCCAGGGGGCCAACTGGACCCAGGGTGGTCTCGCCTATGCGCCGCTGTATCCAGGTGTGCAGGTGCTGGACGCCGTTGGCGTCGGTGACTTCGATGCCTTGTGTGCCGATCCCGCCAATGAACTCGGCTGTCCCAGCGCACTGAGCCTGTTTGAACCGATAGCCGCCGATGTCGGCATACCGGTACCGGATCCGGCAGCGTTCTACCCTGCCAACCCGGGTGACCCGACTTTGGCCGTGCTCGCGCAACAGCATATGCCCGGACTGGCCAATACACCACAGCACTTCGACCGTTTCGATACCGACCTGCCGTTCTTCGTGAACTTTGATTTTGGCAGCCGGTTGCAGAACGTTAACTGGTTCGCGGCCGATGGTATTCCGGTCATACCGGTCGATGATGCAGGCCGCAGCAATGCCTACCCGATGATGAAGGTGAGCGCAGTCGACAGAAACTCGGGCGCGGACCTGTCGTCGCTGGACGTGGTGTTGCCGGTCGCCTCCGAAGCCGACTGCCAGAACTGCCATATCGAAGCGGTCGACTGTCTTGACCCCGGTCTGCCCGCCAGTGTGCAAAGCGACAGCTGCAACGGTGCCGCTGTCTCCCAGACGCCGTTCGTCGTCGCTACCATCGACGATGCGCCGGGCGACACGCGTCTCGAGCAGTTACTCAATGCCGCCAAGCTCAACATCCTGCGCCTGCATGACGCAAAACATGGCGTCGACTATGTCAACTGGGATGCCAACGGGGCGCTGGCCACCCTGCCCTGCGATGCGGGAAGCAATGCCGGCGATCCGAACTGCATTGCCAACCAGACACCGGTGCAATGTTCACGTTGTCACTATTCGCCGGCACTGGACCTGTTGCAGAGCGGCCCGGTGGATGAACCGCAGCAGGGATTGACGGGGCGCCAGCAGACGTTGCATATTTCGATGTCGCGCGCGATGCACGGCCATCATGGCACCCTGCCTCCGTTTGACGGCCAGCCGCTGTTTCCGCCCATGCCGGAACCGGTGGACCGCGACCCCGCAGTGGCAGATGCCATACTCGAGGAAACCTGCTACCAGTGCCATCCAGGCAAACGCACCCAGTGTCTGCGCGGCGCCATGTTTGCCGGCGGCGTGGTCTGCCAGGATTGTCATGGCGACATGCAGCAGGTCGGTAACGACTTCACCATACGGGTGTCGACGTCAAACCCGGGAGATTTCGTGCTCGATGGGTCGCTGCGGGTTCCCTGGGCTACCGAGCCGGGCTGCCAGTCCTGCCACACGGGTGATGCCCGCGACCGCAACCACCCGGCGGGCGCCATTGTGGCCGACGACGGTATCCGCCTGCTGCAGGCATATCGTACCGAATTTATCCAGGTACCCGGCGTTGCCGATCCGGTCAAGGTCGCCAACCTGATCAGCGCACCGGGTTCGCGTTTCGCTGAAAATCAGAATACCAATGCGAAGGGTGACACGGTGGATGTTCTCTATCGTCTGAGCACGGGCCATGGCGGCGTGATGTGCGAAGGCTGCCACAACAGCACGCATGCAATCTGGCCCAACCAGAATCCCTTCGCCAACGACAATATCGCGTCGCTACAACTGCAGGGCCACAACGGCACGCTGAGCGAATGCTCGACCTGCCACGGCAATCAGCAGCTCGGTCTGACGCTGAACGGACCTCATGGCATGCATCCGGTCGGCGATCCGCAATGGAATGAAGAACACGAGGAACTGGCGGAAGACAACGGCAATGCCTGCCGCGTCTGCCACGGCAATAACGGCGAAGGTACGGTGCTTTCGCGCATGGCCGATACCAGGACCCTTAAATGTGACGAAGAAGATCTGCCGGGCTGCGGTAACGACGAAACAATCACCCTGACGCGGGGCACGGAGGTCAGTTGCGATCTATGCCACGAAAACGAGCTGAAATAAGCGACACCTGAAACCGGGAATAGCGATGCCTGGTCATTGTCATCTTTAACTATGCTGGCTCAGGATACGTTGTTTGACACGGAAGCCACTATTTCTATTGCTCGGCAAAAGTATTGCAGGACTCCAGTGACCCCTTCTCCAGACCGGTCCTGAACCAGCGTACTCGTTGTGCTGAACTACCGTGGGTGAAACTCTCCGGCCTGATATAACCACGCGACTGTTTTTGCAGACGGTCGTCACCGATTGCGCTGGCGGCGGTCAAGCCTTCCTCGATATCGCCGCTTTCCAGCAACTGACGGGAACGATTGGCGTTATGCGCCCAGATACCCGCAAAGCAATCAGCCTGCAGCTCCTGCTTCACCGTCAGCTGGTTCGCCTGCACTTTGTTCAAGCCGCGTTTTTTCTTCTGAACCTGTTCAGAGATCCCCGTCAAAGTCTGCACATGGTGGCCAACTTCGTGCGCAATCACATAAGCCTGGGCAAAGTCGCCCGGTGCATCGTGGCGCTCGCGCAGTTCGTTAAAGAAACCAAGGTCGAGATATATTTTCTGGTCAGCGGGACAGTAGAACGGTCCCATGGCTGCCTGCCCCATGCCGCAGGCAGAGTTTACCGCATTTCGAAACAGCACCAGCTTGGGCTCCTTGTAACGTTGACCCTGTCCGTCGAGCAGGCCATGCCAGGCTTCCTCGGTGTCTGCCAGTACTACCGCAACAAACTGTGACAGCTCCTTTTCCTCAGCGCTTTCTTTTATTCCGGTGCCGGTTTTTGTAGTGCTGCCGATCTGCTCTGTGGTACCTACCGACTCACGTGGCAGTTCGGGAAGGCCACTGCCGCTGAAGTAGCTGTAAGCCACAAATCCCAGTACGACCACAACGGTGCCTTTGACCCCGAGAAACCGAAACAGCAGGGGCAACAAACGGACCAGTCCACTGCGGCCTCCGCCACGACCCAGGCCACCCAGACCAGCAAAGCCCCCGGGCGATGAGCCGCGCCGGTCTTCGATGTTGCTGCTCGTTCGCCTACCCCGCCAGCGCATGTTGTTTTCCTCTCAAATAGTCCTGTTGTGGCGCCAAGTTTACCCGTCTGGCGGCAAAGTGCATCCGTTGCAGTCAAAAGGCCATATACAGGGATAACTGCCCTTGCCCCGGGACAGGCTGAACTGAATAACTGGTTCTGTCCCCATTTCTGCAACGATTACCCCAGTATTATTCCGGAAATGCGGTGCCGGTTCTCAGCGATTCGTTCTATACTTGCACAGCATATGAAGTCTGTGTATTTTTTGCTTGGCTGGAGTTTTTTCGGACTGGGTGCCGTCGGTACCGTTGTGCCCGGCTTGCCGACAACTCCGTTCATGTTGCTTGCCCTGTGGGCATTTTCAAAGAGTTCGAAGCGATTTCACGACTGGCTCTATGCGCACAGACTGTTCGGCCCACCTTTAAATCAATGGCGCGACCACCGGGTCATTCCCGTCAAGGCGAAATTTCTTGCGATTGTTACCATGATCGCAAGTTTTACTTACCTGGCATTCTTTACCGGTATGAACACTCTGCTCAAGGTCATCGTGGCACTTGTTATGCTCTCTGGCGCTGCATTTATCCTGAGCCAGTCATCGCGGGCTGCTGAAGAAGAGACCGATACACTGTAACCGCTATTTTCCGATTCAGGATTGTCACGCCATGACCAAACCCGTTACACGTTGCGGCTGGGTAAGCGACGACCCGCTCTATGTGAAATACCACGACAGAGAATGGGGCGTACCTGTCTATAATGACCGGAAATTGTTCGAGATGCTCATCCTGGAGGGGGCACAGGCGGGTTTGAGCTGGATTACAATACTGAGAAAACGTGAGCATTACCGTAAAGTGTTCGATCGCTTTGATCCGAAAAAGATTGCGCTCTATGACAAGCGCAAGATCGACAGCCTGCTGAAAGATCCAGGTATTGTGCGAAATCGCCTCAAAGTGGAATCGACAATTATCAATGCCCGGCAATATCTCGAGCTGAAAGAGCAGGAAGCCCGTTTCAGCGATTTCCTTTGGCAGTTTGTTGATGGAGAGCCTGTAGTGAATACGTGGAAAACATTGGAAGAAGTCCCGGTAAATACGGCGCAATCCGATGCAATGAATAAAGCGCTCAAAGCGCATGGCTTCAGGTTCGTCGGCACAACAATCTGTTATGCATTCATGCAGGCAGTCGGTATGGTCAATGATCACACTATTGATTGTGACTTCCGTGGTAAATGGAACGAAAACAGTGAGAATAATTGAGTTTTGTCAGCGAACCCTTTAACTTGTTTTCCATAATGGCCGAGCGGCAACACCAGACTATGACGGA
>CBFDBP010000265.1:0-4883 GCA_965603065.1 uncultured Gammaproteobacteria bacterium | reverse complement strand
TGTCTTGCTGCGCAATTCACCTTGTACCCCAGGGCACCCTCTCCTCCAGAGGACCCTCTCTCGCCTGTCGGCGATTCACCTTGTCTTGCTGCGCAATTCACCTTGTACCCCAGGGCACCCTCTCTTGCTGCGCAATTCACCTTGTGGGACAGCGGGGCCCAAATCGTCCCGATTCCTCGTTGCGTAGGCACACTATGCGCCTCGAAATCGTGACAATTTGCGCTCACTCTCCCACTCGCCTCGCTACGAACACCTAAGTCAGAGAGGCTCTCTAGCGATGTAAGCCGTGGATTGCGCTAGAATACGCGTCCACGGTTAAATTTTTTCGACTAAATGACAGAGACACGCAAAGCCGCCGCCCTTATTTCCGGTGGCCTGGATTCCCTGTTGGCTGCAAAAGTCATTCTGGATCAGGGTGTTCATGTCGAAGGTATTAACTTCTTCACGGGTTTTTGTGTGGAAGGTCATACCCACGCCATCCGTAAAAAGGATAGAGCCAAACCCAAACGCAACAATGCGCTGTGGGTTGCCGAGCAATTAGGCATCAAGCTGCACATCATCGACATCATCGAGGAATACAAGGATATCGTAATCAACCCGAAACACGGTTACGGTGCCAACCTCAATCCGTGCCTGGATTGCAAGATTTTCATGGTGCACAAGGCAAACGAGTGGATAGAAAAAAATGGCTTTGACTTCATTATTACCGGTGAAGTGATTGGCCAGCGCCCCATGTCCCAGCGTAAGAACACCATGCCGGTAATAGCGAAAGAGTCGGGTGCGAATGAATTGCTGTTGCGGCCATTGTGCGCAAAAAATCTGCCACCATGCAAACCGGAACTGGAGGGCTGGGTGGATCGCGAAAAGCTTTACGGTTTTGAAGGACGCACAAGAAAACCGCAAATGGCGCTGGCGGCTGAGTTCGGTTTCGACGATTATGCCCAACCAGCCGGTGGTTGCTGTTTTCTGACCGACACACAATATTCACAGAAACTGGCGGATTTGTGGGAAGCCAGCGGCAGCAGGCGTTACGAACTGGACGATATCATGTTGTTGAAAGTGGGGCGGCATGTACGTCCCCGTCCTCATTTCAAAATGATCATCGGTCGCGAGGATGGAGAAAATAAATTCCTGCACGGTTATCGAAAACAATATACGCATTTATCTACCGTCAGCCACAAAGGACCACTGGTTTTGATCGATGGTGAGACCACAGCTAAGGACCTTGATCTGGCGGCACAGATCACCGCGCGCTTCAGTCAGGGACGTGACGCGGATAAGGTGGAAGTGGAAGTCCAGCTGCTGGACGGTAGCAGCCAGACACTGCACGTCAGACCGATAGCCGGCGAAGCCATACCCGGGGACTGGTATCTTTGAGTCATCATGAACTCGACGCCCGATACCTGTTATGCCCGATGCCGGTCATTCGAACCCAGGATAAAGCCGGCCAGTTGAAGGCAGGCGATACTCTGGCGGTGATCTGTACAGATCCTGGCGCTGCACACGACATTCCGGCCTGGTGTCGGGTGAATGGACACGAAATAATCGATATCCAGCAACAGCAAGAAGAGATCCGTATCAGCGTTTTAATCTGCGATGACTAGTCAAACCATGAATTCAACGGCACAGGAAACAGTAGACAATCCGCGCTACCGGGAAGTGCGCAAAGTCACCCTTATCGGTTCGCTCGTGGATTTCCTGTTGGGCGTGGTGAAAATTCTTGTCGGCTGGCTGGCGCACTCACAGGCATTGGTCGCCGACGGTATTCACTCGCTTTCAGATCTGGCCACAGACTTTATCGTCTTGTACGCAGCAAAGCATTCTCACCGTGCAGCAGACGAAGATCATCCCTATGGCCACGGCCGTATCGAAACACTGGCAACGGTAGGTCTTGGTATTTCATTGATTGTTGTCGCGTTCGGTATCGGCTACGACGCCGTACGCCGCATGAACGATATGGACCTGCTGCTGCATCCGGGCGCGATGGCACTTGCTGTCGCTGTTGTGTCGGTGTTCGCAAAAGAAGGTATCTATCACTATACAAAGAATGCAGCAGTAAAACTGCGTTCCAACATGTTGATGGCTAACGCCTGGCATAGTCGCAGTGACGCAATATCGTCTATTGTGGTTGTCATTGGCGTTGGCGGCGCCATGATGGGTTACCCCTACCTGGATGCTGTTGCGGCGATTGCCGTTGCTGTCATGATTGCCAAGATCGGTATCGACCTGATACGGGCGAGTAGCAAGGAGTTAATCGATACGGCACTGGAGCCCAAGGTCGTAGACGCCATCCGTAAGGAAATTGTCGATGTTGACGGTGTCCGCGCCTTGCACATGCTGCGTTCGCGTCGCAGCGGTAGCGATGCGCTGGTGGATTTGCATGTCCAGGTGGATCCGCGCATCAGCGTATCCGAAGGTCACCAGATAGGCGATACCGTGCGCCGCCGCCTGCTGGAGCGTGTCGATGAGGTGACCGACGTCACGGTACACATCGATCCGGAAGACGACGAGCAGGGATCACCTTGCGACCAGTTACCGCTGCGCAGCGATCTGATAAAAAAACTGCAGCGACAGTGGGCGGATCTCGAGGGTGTAGACGCAGAGCACGTCACCCTGCACTACCTGTGTGGCAAATTGCAGATCGACCTGGCGTTGCCCCTCGCCGTACTGGATAAGCATCCCGATACCAGAGGTTTGATCCTTGACATCGAAAAGGCCGCAAAAGAACTGCTGGAAGTGGATTCCGTTCGAGTCAGTTTCCTACCCTGATCGCACGATATTGGTGCAAGTAGTGCCACAAGTGCATATAATTGGTGCGGGCTAGCGCTTACTGGCAAGGTGGGAATTACGCAACGCTGCGTCTTGTCAGGGTTTTTTCCCATGGCATAATTCATGCTCTCTCAAGCAGCACCTGGATTTAAATACCCGGCGATCAGCAGAAACTGATACCGGGAATCATTTCCTGTTTACCATAGCTAATTTCGGAGGAAGGTTCATGTCGGCTGTAAAAGTAACCAAGTTAATGAAGGATAATGAGATCAGGTTCGTTGATCTGCGTTTTACCGATACCCGTGGCAAGGAGCAGCACGTGACCTTGCCGTCCGGCGAAATAAACGCCGCCTTTTTCAAGGACGGCAAAATGTTCGATGGTTCCAGCATTGCCGGCTGGAAAGGAATTAACGAATCTGACATGGTGCTGATGCCGGACACCAAAACCGCAGTGGTTGACCCGTTTACCGACGAGCCGACCATAAACCTGCGCTGTGATATCCTCGAACCAACCACTATGAAAGGTTATGAGCGTGATCCACGCTCTATTGCCAATCGCGCTGAAGCCTATCTTAAGTCGACCGGCATTGCGGATACCGCCTACTTCGGTCCCGAGAATGAATTCTTCGTATTTGATGATGTCCGCTGGGGCGCCGATATGAGTGGTGCTTTCTACAAGGTTGATTCCGAGGAAGCCGAATGGAACTCGGAGCGGGTCTATGAAGATGGCAATATCGGCCACCGTCCGGGTCTGAAAGGTGGTTACTTCCCGGTACCACCCGTTGATTCCCTGCACGATATGCGTTCCGCCATGTGCCTGGCGCTGGACGAAATGGGTTGTCCGACCGAAGTGCATCACCACGAAGTCGCCACCGCCGGCCAGTGTGAAATCGGCACGGCGTTCAATACGCTGGTGCGTAAGGCCGACGAAACACAAATTCTGAAATACGTGGTTCAGAATGTAGCCCACAGCTACGGTAAAACCGCGACCTTTATGCCCAAGCCCCTGGTCGGTGACAACGGTAACGGCATGCACGTTCACCAGTCGCTCGGCAAAGCCGGTAAAAATCTGTTCAGTGGCAAGAAGTACGGCGGCCTGTCTGATATGGCCCTGTATTACATCGGCGGCATTATCAAGCATGCGCGTGCATTGAATGCGTTTACCAACGCTTCCACAAACTCCTACAAACGCCTGGTACCCGGTTTCGAGGCCCCGGTCATGCTGGCTTATTCGGCGCGTAACCGTTCCGCATCCATCCGCATTCCTTATGTCGCCAATCCCAAGGGAACTCGCGTTGAGGTGCGTTTCCCGGATTCCACGGCCAACCCCTACCTGGCATTCTCTGCCATGTTGATGGCCGGTCTGGACGGTATCCAGAACAAGATCCATCCTGGCGACGCCATGGACAAGGATCTGTATGATTTGCCGGCGGAAGAAGAGGCAAATATTCCCCAGGTCTGCTATTCCTTCGATCAGGCGCTGGAAGCGCTGGATAACGATCGCAAGTTCCTGACCGCCGGTGGTGTTTTCTCCAATGACATGATCGATGGTTTCATTAGTCTGAAAATGGAAGAAGTCACTCAATTGCGTATGACAACCCATCCGCTCGAATTCGATATGTATTACAGCCTGTAATACAAGCCGACAGGCGGTATCAAAAACGCCCCCCAACGGGGGCGTTTTTTGTTGCACGCAAACCATCCAGCCAGTAAGGTGGTCAAAAGACAAAAATAGGGGGTATCCCTGATGAAACCGACTAAAAGTATCGTTTTTGCTGTGGTCACCTTTGTTTGGGCCAGTGGGTTGTCAGCAGCGGTTTACAAATCCGTTGATGCACAGGGCAACGTGGTCTACACCGATGAACCCGCTGGTGATGCCAAACCGGTGAAGCTACCTCCACTGTCGACGGTTCCGGCACCCAGCTACAAGTCCGCCACGCAGTCATCAGCGGATACGGATCAGCCTGCAGCGGACAACTATCAGAAAATCCGAATTATTTCTCCCACTCATGATGCGACTTTACGTGACAATACGGGCGCTGTACCGGTCAATGTGGTTGTGGAGCCGGAATTGAATAGCGTTGCGGGCCACCGCTACAGGTACTATCTTGATG
>CBFDBP010000264.1:0-4905 GCA_965603065.1 uncultured Gammaproteobacteria bacterium | reverse complement strand
GGAGGGAGAAGGAGTTCTCATTTGTGGTAAGAAACGCGGTCAGAAAATAACGCCGGCCGGGCGCAAACAGGCCGATTGTTTCCGCCCGGGTCAACCAAACAGTGCGTCAGACGAAAAGCCCTCTTTTTCCAGTATTTCACGCAGGCGTTTCAGTGCATCCATCTGAATCTGGCGTACCCGTTCACGGGTGACCCCTATCTCATTTCCCACTTCTTCCAGCGTGGATATCTTGTAACCGTGTAATCCAAAGCGCCGTTCCACCACTTCACGCTGTTTGTCCGATAACTGCGCTATCCATATTTCCAGATTGGCCAGAACATCCGCATCCTGTAACTGGTCGGAGGGATCCGGGTTGCGTTCATCCGGTATTGCATCAATCAGCGTCTTGTCAGAATTCTTGCCAATGGGCACATCAACCGAGGTCACACGCTCATTGAGTTTGAGCATGCGCTTGACGTCCTGCAACGGTTTATCCAGCAGGTCTGCAATTTCTTCCGCATTCGGTTCGTGGTCCAGCGACTGTGCCAGGCGTCGCGCTGCCTGCAGGTAACCGTTCAACTCCTTAACGACGTGTATCGGCAGTCGAATGGTGCGTGTCTGATTCATAATCGCACGCTCGATAGTTTGCCGGATCCACCAGGTTGCATAGGTGGAAAACCGAAACCCTCTTTCCGGATCGAATTTCTCCACTGCGCGAATCAAGCCCAGGTTACCCTCTTCAATCAGATCCAGTAATGCCAGGCCACGGTGGATGTAACGCCGCGCAATCTTTACCACCAGGCGCAGGTTACTGACTATCATGCGCCGGCGACCCGCCTCATCTCCCTTCTGCGCAAGGCGCGCGTAGTACACTTCCTCTTCAGCTGTTAACAGTGGTGAGAACCCGATTTCATTGAGATACATTCGGGTGGCATCAAAATGCGCGTCGGTATCGGGTGGTTCCTGATGTGGTGTGACTGTATCGGCAACGGAAGCGTTAACGGCTTTCCCTGCGTTGATCGGGCACCAAGGTGATTTCCGGTTTTCGATTTGTTGTTTTCTTGCCATGCATAGCCCCCCGCTCGCTGTTGCACCAGCAATCTCGAGGATTACCGGCGTTTCCCAAGCTCAAGCGGCTACCGTTTGGGCAAATAGCGAAGCGGATCGACCGGGCGCCCCTTCTTGCGTATTTCAAAATGCAACTGGGTCCGGTCAGTACCACTGCTTCCCATCTGGGCTATCACTGCTCCCTTCTCCACCCATTGCCCTTCCCGGGCAACCAACTTTCGGTTATGCGCATAAGCACTGAGAAAGTTCTTGTTATGTTTGATAATGATAAGCCTACCATAGCCACTAAGTCCACTCCCGGAATAGACGACCTTACCCGCCGCCGCTGCGCGCACGGATTCACCTGTTTTACCGGCAATACCGACACCTTTTTTTCCAGTACTTTTAGAGTCATAGCCGCGAATCACCCTGCCACTGGCCGGCCACGTCCAGTTCACCGTTGCGCCGGAAGCCGCCGCAGATCGCGGGCTGCTCGAGGGCTGCGCGGTGGAAACCCCGCTCCGAGGCATCTGCGAGGGTGCTTTCGAAATGACTTTTTTTGAATACCGGGTTTTCGGCTGGCTGGATCTGGTTGGTGGTTTTTTGGGCTTGGGCTTGGGCTTGGGCTTGGAGACCCCGGATCCTGTCTTCCTGGCTGTGCTTTTTGCAGGAGCGGTCAGACGAAGTTGCTGGTCCTTGTAAATGCTGTACGGGGCGCGCAGACGATTCCAGGCAGCCAGTTCCTCCACCGTATAGCCGTACAGAAACGCCACCGAGAACAGGGTATCTCCCTGCCGCACCCGATGGGTGTCCGGGTTTCTGAGCGGCCGCTCACTGCGATCACCCACCGGCGCATTGATCTGGTGCGAACTACAGGCCGCTAAAATGCAAATCAGAATCAGCCACGCCCTGCGTAGCACGGTGTTATCCTCGAAGGGCCAGATAGGCAATAACCCCCAAACCGACCAATCCCCAGCCAATCCGCTCGACATACAGGCGAATACGATCCTCCATCGCCGTACCACCCCAGGACAGCAAAGTGGCGACCAGGAAGAATCGTGCGCCACGCCCCACCGCTGAAGCCAGAACAAATGGAAAAAACGACATCGCCAGAGCACCCGCCGAAATGGTGAATACTTTATAGGGAATGGGAGAAAAGCCTGCAATCAACACGGTCCAGAATCCCCACTCGCGAAACCAGCTGGAGGCGTTGTCATACGCGGAGGCCCAGCGCCCGCCCGCTTCGATGAGTGGTGCGACCCAGTCGAGGGCAAAATAGCCGATCGCATAGCCGGCCATTCCGCCAAGCACCGATGTCAGCGTGGTAATGGTCGCGAACCACATCGCACGATCCGGTTTCGCCAGACTCATTGGCATCAACATGACGTCGGGTGGAATGGGGAAAAATGACGATTCAGCAAAACTCAAAGCACCAAGGTAGCGAGGTGCATGGCGATGGCGCGACCAGCGCAGCGCCGCATCATACATACTGGTAAAAACACCCACTAGTGTACCCCCTGACTGGTATTGGCCCATTCAGCGGGCCAGGAAGTGGTTAGCGCACCAAAAGTAGGCGCTTTAGGCGAGGCTTGCCTTGCAGGGAATGGCCACGCCCTTTCCAAGAGGCATAACGCAGCGGATGACCGCTTCCTGGCTCGCCCGAAGGGAGCGTCCCCACGAGGCCATTGCAGCGTTCCGATCCTTGGAAAGGGCGTGCCATTCCCTGCGGATCGCGCCTCGCCTAAAGCGCCTACTGTTGGTGCCTGACCTCGTGGGGACGCTCTGAACGGGTCAATACCAGTCAGGGGGCACACTAGATCCCGCCGCCGATCAATGGCACAAAAACCACGGGTTCCAGATCCACCCTTTCGTACACCGTTGGTGTACGGGTAACGGAAACCAGAATCTGCCGCACCCTGTCGCCGAGCGGCATGACCAGGCGCCCGCCGACCGCCAGTTGCTCCAACAAGGGCTTGGGAATATCCGCCCCCCCTGCCGTGACGATAATGGCATCAAAAGGTCCAAACTGGGGCCAGCCCCAGCTCCCGTCACTGTGTTGCACCCGTACGTTACGGTAGCCGAGGCGTCGAAAACGCTGTCGCGCCTGGGTAGCCAGAGATTCAATCCGCTCCGTTGTATAGACCTTGTCGACCAACCTGGACAGGATTGCTGCCTGATAACCCGAGCCGGTCCCCACTTCCAGAACCTTGTCCGGTTTGACTTCCAGCAACAATTCAGTCATCCGTGCAACGATATAGGGTTGTGAAATCGTCTGCCCGTGGCCGATGGGTAACGCCGTGCCTTCGTACGCACGGCTCGCCAATGCTTCATCAACGAAAAGATGACGCGGTGTGGAGCCGATGGCCTCCAGCACGGCGTTATTCTTCATGCCTTCCGAACGCAGGCGCTGAACCAGTCGGTCCCGGGTGCGCTGAGAAGTCATTCCAATACCCTGATTCAATGGCCTCATCACGGTTCCAGTCTGTCACCCAGGCAGGCTTTGACCTGATCCAGTACATCGATACGGGTCAGATCCACATGAATCGGGGTCACAGAAACATAAGCGTTGCGTACCGCATGGAAATCGGTGCCCGGGCCGGCGTCCTGTTCACTGCCGGCGGGTCCTACCCAGTAAATCGGCCGGCCACGCGGATCGATCTGTCTGATCACCGGCTCGGATTTGTGACGGTGGCCAAGGCGGGTGACCTGCCACCCCTGTAGCTCGTCAAAAGGCAGGTCCGGCACATTGACGTTGAGAATGGTTTCCGCCGGAACCGGTTCGCACTTCAGACGTTCCAGCAGGACAAGTACGACTTTCGCCGCTGTCTCATAGTGGACCGGTTGAAAAGACACCAATGAGACCGCGATGGCCGGCAGGCCCAGAAAACGCCCTTCCATCGCCGCAGCCACGGTACCGGAGTAGATCACGTCATCACCCAGGTTTGCACCGGCATTGATGCCGGAAACCACCATATCCGGTTCATCTTCCAGCAGGCCGGTAATGGCGAGGTGTACACAGTCGGTCGGCGTGCCCTCCACGTAGGTATAACCGTTACCAGACTGTCGAACCCTGAGTGGATTGTTCAGCGTCAGGGAATTACTGGCACCGCTGCGGTCCCGATCCGGCGCCACCACAGTTACCCGCCCCACCGTCTGCAGTGTATCGGCCAGGCAGCGTATGCCCGGTGCACGATAGCCGTCGTCGTTACTGATTAGAATGTGCATGGAGGGGAGATAATACCGGAGTTAAACTCTGTCGCCCATTACCCTGTTCAGAAAAATGGTTACAATGATCAGGAATTTACCCCGGCAGTTTATGAAAAAGCCCAACAGAGATGACATTCAGCTGTTCCGCGACAGCGTTGGCAAGGTCAAACCCGTCCTCCACAACCGGGTAATGCCTGTAAAACCTGCCATCAGCCCCAGGCCGGTTTTCCGTGAGATGGATGAAGCCGAGGTACTGCAGGACCTGCTATCCGAACATTTTGACCCCACCGACATTGAATCCGGCGAGGAACTCGTTTTTGTCCGTGCCGGCCTGCAACAACGAACCCTGAAGAAACTTCGGCGCGGATTGTTCGTGGTGGGCGCCGAACTGGACCTGCACGGTATGACCGTGCCGATCGCCCGTCAGGCGGTCGCCGATTTTCTGCTCGAATGCCGGCGCAGGCGCATCCAGTGTGGCCGGATTATCCACGGCAAAGGGCGCGGTTCACGTCACCGCAGCCCCGTTCTTAAGCAAAAGATCGGCAACTGGCTGCGGCAACGTGATGAGGTGCTCGCCTATTGCTCGGCACGCGGTTGCGATGGTGGCACCGGTGCCGTGTACGTTCTGCTGAAACGTAAATAAAAACAGCATAAACCGCGAAGAACGCGAAG
>CBFDBP010000263.1:0-4941 GCA_965603065.1 uncultured Gammaproteobacteria bacterium | reverse complement strand
GGGTACAAGGTGAATCGCCGTCAGGCGAGAGAGGGTGCCCTGGGGTACAGCGTGTACCCGAAGGCCAAGTCGGCTCACTTCCGGACCCATTCAGAGTTTCGATTTCTCCGGCACCTTGCGCAAACGGATGTTCAGCTCGCGTAACTGGGTGTCTGCCACGGCGGATGGTGCGTCTGTCAACGGACAGCTCGCGGTCTGGGTCTTGGGGAATGCCATGACTTCGCGAATCGACTGTGCACACGCCATCAGCATCACCAGACGGTCAAGACCAAACGCCAGCCCGCCGTGGGGAGGGCAACCGTATTTGAGCGCCTTCACCAGGAAACCGAATTTGTCTTCAGCCTCTTCGTCACTGATACCCAGCAACTCGAACACTCGCATCTGCACCTGACTGCGGAAAATACGCATTGAACCGCCACCCAGCTCGGTACCGTTCAACACCATATCGTAGGCTCTTGAATGGCAGGCGCCCGGATCGGATTCCAGCAACCCCAGGTGTTCCTCCTTCGGCGCTGTGAAGGGATGGTGCAGGGAGATCCAGCGGTCCGCGTTTTCGTCCCATTCGAACATCGGGAAATCCACCACCCACAGCGGCTTCCATTCGCCTTCCATCAGACCGCGGTCTTCACCCAGCTTGACGCGCAAAGCACCGAGGGCTTCGTTAACAATGTGCGCCTTGTCGGCACCGAAGAACACCAGGTCACCGTCTTCGGCGGCCGTGCGTCGCATAATTTCTTCGATGACGTCGTCGGGCAAAAACTTCAGAATCGGCGACTGCAAGCCATCGCGGCCCTTGGCAACGTCATTGACCTTAATATAGGCCAGGCCTTTGGCGCCGTAGATAGCGACAAATTTGGTGTAGTCGTCAATTTCCTTGCGCGTCAGTTCGCCACCCCCGGGCAGGCGCAAGGCCGCCACACGCCCATTCGGGTCCAGCGCCGGGCCTGCAAATACTTTGAAGTCCACGCCCTGCATCAGGTCACCGACGTCAACCAACTCAAGTTTGACACGCAGGTCGGGCCGATCCGAACCGAATCGCTGGATGGCCTCCTGGTGAGTCATGCGCGGGAAAGGATCGTCCAGCCTGACGCCCAGCACCTTGTCGAACAGACCACGGATCATGGTTTCCGTCATTTCCATGATCTGACCTTCACTCATGAAAGCAGTCTCGATATCGACCTGGGTAAATTCGGGCTGACGGTCGGCGCGTAGATCTTCGTCGCGAAAACAGCGCACAATCTGGTAATAGCGATCCATACCGGACATCATCAACAGTTGCTTGAACAGCTGTGGCGACTGCGGCAATGCAAAAAATTCGCCGGGATGGGTGCGGCTGGGCACCAGGTAGTCTCGCGCACCTTCGGGTGTGGCACGCGTCAGCATTGGTGTTTCGATATCGAGGAAGCCGTTATCGTCCAGGAAATGACGCAACTCACGGGTAATCTGCGCACGCAGGCGGAGATGATTGAGCATTTCCGGTCGGCGCAGGTCGATGTAGCGGTAACGCAAGCGGTGTTCTTCGGAAACCGTGTCATCATCAAGATGAAAGGGCGGTGTCTCAGCGCTGTTGAGGATTTCCATCTGCTTGCCTAGCACTTCGACTTCACCGGTGGAAAGCTCCGGATTCTCGGTACCTTGCGGGCGACGACGTACACGGCCTTTGACCTGTAACACGAATTCACTGCGGACGCGTTCCGCGGTGGCGAATGTTTCCGCAGTATCCGGATCGATAACCACCTGCACCCTGCCTTCGCGGTCGCGCAGGTCGATGAAAATGACACCACCGTGGTCGCGGCGACGGTGCGCCCAGCCAACCAGGGTGATTTCCTGATCCAGGTGGCTTGTATTCAGTTCTCCGCAATAATGTGTACGCATGGACAATTCTTAACTCTGGGTTGGGTCGCTCCCTGACACAGCCGGGAGGACGAAGGGGTTAACCGGTCTTTTTTGTTTTCCCTGACGAAGAATTTGAGCCGGCACCGGTCTTTTTACCGGCTTTGGGCTTGGCATCCCCGGCTTTGGAACCGGAATCCGGCTTGGCGACATTTTTCTTTTTGCCGCTTTTGAAGTCGGTTTCATACCAGCCACCACCTTTCAGGCGGAAACCGGCCGCAGACACCAGCTTCTGCAGGGCGGGTCTTCCGCAGGCGGGACAATCCGTCAGCGGTGGATCGCTGATCTTCTGCAGTTTGTCCATTTCGTAGCCGCATCCGCCGCAACGGTATTCGTAAATCGGCATGTTTCAAACCCCGATTGGCAAAGCGCGCGATTATAGCAGCCTAACCCTGAATTGCCGACGTTTTGGCCATTTCGGGTACAATCCGGCACATGCACGTACGCCACACCGAACTGCCCGAGTCACGCGGCTCCGATATTAAAACCCTGAAATCCCTGGCGCCTTTCCTCTGGGAATACCGCGAGAGAGTCGTGCTGGCGCTGGCTTTCCTGGTTCTGGCCAAGATTGCCAATGTCGGTATCCCACTGGTGCTTAAAGATATTGTCGATGCATTGGACAAGGACGATGTGCAACTGGTGTTACCGCTGGCATTGGTGCTCGGCTATGGTGCACTACGCCTGGCCGGCTCACTGTTCAACGAGCTGCGCGACTCGGTATTTGCGCGGGTAAGGCACGGTGCGATGCGCAAGGTGTCGACCCGCGTACTCGATCACCTGCACCGGCTGTCGCTACGCTACCACCTGGAGCGTAAAACCGGCGGCATCTCCCGTGACATCGAACGGGGCACCCGCAGCGTCAGTTCACTGCTCAATTACATGGTATTCAGCATCCTCCCGGTTATTGTCGAAGTGACACTGATCGCCGGCATTCTACTGAAGAAATACAGTGTGTGGTTTGCGGTTATCACCTTTGGCTCGGTGATCGTCTATATCTACATCACCTTCAAAATCACCGAATGGCGCATGAAATACCGTGTTCGCATGAATGTCACGGATTCCAAAGCCAACACTCAGGCTATCGACAGCCTGCTCAATTACGAAACCGTGAAATACTTCGGCAACGAAAACTACGAACTGGAGCGCTACAACGAAACACTGGAAGAGTGGGAGGATGCAGCGGTCAAGAGCCAGACCTCGCTGTCCGCACTCAATGTCGGCCAGGCTGCGGTTATCGCTATGGGTGTCACCTCGCTTATGATTCTGGCCACCAGCGGTGTGGTCGCAGGCGATCTGACCCTGGGTGACCTGGTTTTGATCAATGCCTTTCTGTTACAGCTTTTTATTCCGCTCAATTTCCTCGGCATCGTCTACAGTCAGCTCAAACATTCCATCGCCGATATGCAGTTGATGTTCGATGTGCTGGAACGTTCGCCGGAGATTGAAGACCGGCCGGATGCCATACAACTGGACATCGGTGATGGCGAAGTTCGTTTCGATCGCATCAGTTTTGCCTATGACCCGGAGCGCCCCATCCTGCACGACATCAGCTTCGTGATCCCGGCCGGACACAAGGTCGCGGTGGTGGGCCCGAGCGGTGCCGGCAAATCCACGCTGGCGCGCCTGTTGTTTCGTTTCTACGACGTCGAATCCGGCTGTATTCTAATCAATGAGCAGGATGTACGTGCCGTCACCCAACACAGTCTACGCGCCGCTATTGGCATTGTTCCTCAGGATACCGTGCTGTTTAACGACACCCTCTACCACAACATCGCTTACGCGCGTCCCGGATGCAGTCAGGAATCTATTGAACGCGCGGCGAAAGCCGCCAACATCCACGACTTCATCAGCAGCCTGCCCAAAGCTTACGACACGGTTGTCGGCGAGCGCGGACTGAAGCTCTCAGGCGGGGAAAAACAACGCGTTGCGATTGCACGCGCTATACTCAAAAATCCGAAAATACTGGTGTTTGACGAGGCCACCTCCAGCCTGGACAGTCATTCCGAACAGGCGATACTGGAAAGTCTGAGGACTGCCGCTGAAAACCACACCACCCTGGTCATTGCCCACCGCCTGTCAACCATCATCGATGCCGATCAGATCATGGTGATGAAAGAAGGACGTATCGTCGAACAGGGCAACCACCAGCAACTGCTTGGACAGCGGGGAGTCTATGCCAATCTCTGGGAACTTCAACAGCAGGAAGAACGAGATCAAGCCGCTGTTTAATCGCCGTCCGAACGCCGGGAACGCAGCTGCCGGGTTTCCTTGGACATGATATGGCGAACCAGAAGCTCGCGATCGGTTTCACGCAGGTGTTCGTAGACCACCGAAATCAGCCAGGGGAATTTGAGATTCCCGTCGCCCGCGCGTTCGCACTGGATAACCCGGCTTATTGTCAGAAGCCCAACCAGTGACGGGAATAGCACCATACGCAGTTCCAGCAGGCTGTCGACCTTGATTTCGTGCTGGACCCGGAATGCGATACCACCGGCACTCAGATTCACTTCGCGCGTCGGCTGTTCATGAAGATTGATTTCCTCGCTCACGAACAACTGGGCAATCATGTTCAGTTTCTGGTCAATCGCCTGCAGGCAACGGGCGAGTTCCGGGGACTGATTCTGGACCTTGTGCATTACATGGGTCATGTGTCTGGAGGTCGCGGTGAAACTGGAAGCCGCCGTAAACCGGTCTACCATGCGCGACTGGATTTTCTCCCGCAAGCGCTCGGCCTCGTCCTGGCTTATCAGCCGGTAATCGAGAGCAACTTCATCGTCGATGCGGAAGTATTCTCTGCGTTCTTCACTCATAACAATCTCTGAACTTGTTTTTAACCGTCAATAAAATACCCGTCGCCGGCGCGCCGCCTTTCGGCGCGATATCACCGCCAGACGGCCGCTGCTGCGACGCCGGCTTAATTGCCAGCTTAATAGTGTAACCAGCTCGCTGCACTAGTGCCCCCCGGCTTTAATACCCAGACTCGGTTTTGCTGCCGGCTTGGCTTTTGCTGTCGGCTTGGCTTTTGCCACCGCCGGCTTCGACCTGGTT
>CBFDBP010000262.1:0-4971 GCA_965603065.1 uncultured Gammaproteobacteria bacterium | reverse complement strand
CCGACCAGGCAGCGATTGACTACGCAACAGCGCAACAGATGGAACATTTCTACCACCATCTTGAGGAGACCCTGGTGGAGTTGGAGTTTCTCGATCCGGCCAATCCAAAGCAACTTATGCGGCGGTTGCGCAGGCTGTTTGGGCGGACCCGGCCCGATCAAAACGAGATAAACATCCTGCGTGGCATTCTGACCGCCGCAATGAATAGAAAGCGCAGGTGAGAAACCTTCGCTGGAACACAATCGGAATAAATGGCGCGTGCTGTATTGCGAAATCGTAGTCTTCAGCCTGTATAGTATTCATAACTCATAAAATTCAAGGTGACACTATGTGGGAGCGATTGCGGGAAGATCTCGACTGTGTATTTGACCGGGATCCGGCGGCCCGTACCCGCTTTGAGGTTGTCACGACCTACCCGGGGTTTCACGCGGTGATGGCGCATCGTTTAAGCCATGCCTTGTCACGTCATGGCTTGCCCTGGCTGGCACGGATTATTTCCAACCTGGCGCGCTGGTTGACGGGTATTGAAATTCATCCTGGCGCGAAAATCGGGCGGCGCTTTTTTATCGACCACGGGATGGGGGTGGTCATCGGTGAAACCGCCGAGATTGGAGATGACTGCACGCTGTATCACGGTGTTACGCTGGGTGGCACCAGCTGGGAAAAAGGCAAGCGCCACCCGACCTTGGGTTGTGACGTTGTCATTGGCGCCGGGGCCAAGGTACTGGGGCCCATTCTGATCGGAGACGATGTGCGTATTGGTTCCAATGCGGTGGTACTGAAGGATGTTCCCGCTGGTGCAACCGTAGTGGGTGTGCCCGGCCGTGTAGTCGGTGGCAGTAAGACCGGGCAGGACGAACGCCGTGAGGCGATTGCCAGGAAAATGGGGTTTGATGCCTACGGCAGTACCAAGGATGCGCCCGACCCGGTGGCCAACGCCATCAATAACATGCTGGATCATATTCACATCATGGACAAACGGCTGGAAGACCTGTGCCGGGGCTTGCAGGGGCTGGGTGTCGATGTTGCCGATTTACGGCTGCCTGACCTGGAGGCCTGCGAGCTGGAAAGTGCTTGTAAGACGGAAGCTATTGAAACCGGCGAGGAATCGGAAAAACCCCTTAAACCGCACCAGGATAATTCTTGACTGTTTTACTCAGTTATGGCATTTTGACCGGGTTTTCGGAGAGTTGAATCAGGGCGGATTGGCATGAAATTGACCAGCAAAGGCCGTTACGCGGTCACTGCAATGTTGGATCTGGCGTTACACGCCGAAAATGGGCCGGTCACCCTGGCGGCTATTTCCGAACGCCAGGGTATCTCCCTGTCCTACCTGGAACAATTATTCACCCGGCTGCGTAAACACGGACTGGTCTCCAGTACCCGCGGGCCCGGCGGCGGTTATTCGCTCAGCCGTTCGGCAGCTGAAATACCGGTAGCGGCGGTGGTCACGGCGGTTGATGAAAGTGTCGATGCCACCCGTTGTGGCGGGCGAGGTGATTGTCACGACGGCAGACGTTGCCTGACCCATGATCTCTGGACCGAATTGAGTGATCAGATTCACGTGTTTCTGAGCGAGATTTCGCTTGGGCAATTGGTAGAACAGGGGCGGGCCAAACAATCCGCAATGAAAGATGCCGCAAGCCAGGGTATCGCGGTCAATCTGGCGCCAACCGGCAGGGCTGCCGATCCTGCCTGATCCGGTGAGATTATCCCAGTGAAACTGTATCTGGACTACAACGCCAGTACGCCGTTGGATGCCCGTGTACTGGATGCCATGACGGAATGTTTGTCCGGCATGGCGGGCAATCCATCAAGTACCCATCAGTTTGGTCGTGCTGCGCGTGCCAGGCTTGATACTGCCCGCGAACAGGTTGCGGCGCTGGTGGGTGCGCATGTCAGCCAGGTGCTATTTACCAGCGGCGGTACAGAGGCGAATAACCTGGCGTTACACGCTGTAAGCTGGGGAAGGCGCCCCGGAAGGCTTGCCATCAGCAGCATCGAGCATCCTTCGGTGCTCGAACCGGCGAGGGCCTTGACTGCTCAGGGCTGGCAGCTGGATCTGATCGAGGTTGATGATCTGTGCCGTGTTACCCCCGGGGCGATGATTGAAAAGCTTTACCAGGACACCCGCCTGGTGTCCGTGATGGCGGCCAATAATGAAACCGGCGTTATTCAGGATATCGCCGGCCTGGCAGAAAAGGCCCGATCTGTCGGTGCTGTGTTTCATAGCGATGCCATCCAGACGGCAGGTAAAATGGCGCTCGATTTCGAAGCCAGCGGTGTGCAACTCATGACATTGTCGGCACACAAAATCTACGGACCCAAAGGTGTGGGGGCGTTGATTGTCGATAAATCGCTGCAATTGGCGCCGCAGATGCATGGTGGTGGCCAGGAAAAAGGTTTTCGTGCCGGTACCGAGAATGTCGCCGGCATTGTGGGTTTTGGCGTTGCGGCGGAGTTGGCCAAAACGCAGCTGGCAGAGCGTGCTGCACACAGCCGCCGGTTGCGCGATCGTCTGGAAACAGGGCTGGCCCGCTACCCGGAGATCAGCGTTTTTGCCGAACATGCCGAACGCTTGCCCAATACGGTTCAGCTGGCAATCGCTGGTATCGATGGCGAGACACTGCTGATGCAGCTCGACCGGGCCGGTATGGCGGTTTCCAGCGGCTCAGCCTGTTCCAGTGGCAAGACCGAACCAAGTCATGTGTTGATGGCGATGGGTGTGGATGCCGAACTGGCCCGCGGTGCGATACGCATCAGCCTTGGCAGTGACACCGGGGAAGCGGATATCGAACTCTTGCTGGCCGCTCTCGGGCAGCAGGTGGAATGGGTACAGAAGGCCAGCCGGGCGGCTGGCTGGTGAGGCGGTTTTGACTTTTTTAGCAGGTGTAACGGATATGAATGTAAAGACACCGATCTATCTCGATTATTCGGCGACCACGCCGGTTGATCCTCGAGTGGCGGAAAGAATGTGTACCTATCTGACCCCGCAAGGGCAATTCGGGAATCCGGCTTCGCGTTCGCACGTATTTGGCTGGCAGGCTGATGAGGCTGTAGAAGAAGCGCGCCGTAATGTTGCTGCCCTGGTCAATGCTGATCCCAGGGAAATTGTCTGGACCAGCGGCGCTACCGAGTCGGATAACCTTGCGATTAAAGGTGCCGCCCACTTCTACAAGAAAAACGGCAAGCACATCGTCACCCTCAAGACCGAACACAAGGCGGTACTTGATTCCTGCCGTCAGCTCGAGCGTGAAGGTTATGAAGTCACCTACCTGGACCCCGAATCCAGTGGTCTGCTGGATCTGGAAAAATTCACACAGGCCTTGCGTGACGACACCGTTCTGGTGAGTGTTATGCATGTCAATAACGAAATTGGCGTCATCCAGGATATCGAGGCCATCGGCGAACTTTGCCGCCAGCGCAAGATCATTTTCCATGTCGATGCTGCGCAGAGTGCCGGTAAGGTGCCAATTGACCTGCGGACCCTGAAAGTGGATCTGATGTCGTTTTCCGCCCACAAGATTTATGGTCCCAAGGGTGTTGGCGCCCTGTATGTGCGCCGTAAGCCGCGAGTTCGCCTGGAAGCCCAGATGCACGGCGGTGGTCATGAGCGCGGCCTGCGTTCCGGTACCCTGGCAACACACCAGCTTGTCGGCATGGGTGAGGCGTTCCGTTTTGCCGGGGAGGAAATGGCCGCTGACAATGAGCGTATCCTGGCTTTGCGTAATCGTCTGCTTGATGGTTTCAAGGATACCGAAGAAGTCTATATCAACGGTGACCTGGATCATCGGATCGCCGGTAACCTCAATATCAGCTTCAATTACGTGGAAGGTGAAAGCCTGATCATGGCCCTCAAGGACCTCGCAGTCTCGTCGGGTTCTGCGTGTACCAGTGCCAGTCTGGAGCCGTCTTACGTGTTGCGTGCGTTAGGGCGCAATGATGAGCTGGCGCACAGTTCCATACGCTTCAGCATCGGTCGATTTACCACAGAAGAAGAGATCGATTACACCATTGATCTGGTAAAGGGTAAAATCGGCAAGCTGCGGGATTTGTCGCCCTTGTGGGAGATGTACAAGGACGGTATTGATCTCAATTCTGTACAATGGGCTGCTCACTAAATAGAGGTTTATACATGGCAATTACCTTGACAGATGCGGCGGCGGACCGGGTTAAATCCTTTCTTCAGCAACGCGGCAAGGGACTGGGTCTGCGCCTGGGTGTGCGGACATCCGGCTGTTCCGGGATGGCCTACGTCCTGGAGTTCATCGATGAGCTCGACGAAGGCGATGTGGTATTCGAAGCTCAGGGCGTTAAAGTGGTCGTTGACCCGAAGAGCATGGTTTACATCGACGGTACAGAACTGGACTTTGCGAAAGAGGGCTTGAATGAAGGTTTCAAGTTCAATAATCCGAACGTCAAAGACGAGTGTGGTTGCGGCGAAAGCTTTAACATCTGAATGTCGTCCATTCTGACGCAAAATCATTTTGAATTGTTTTCGCTGCCGCAGAGGTATGTGCTGGAGCGCGCACAGCTGGATGCGCGTTACCGTGACATGCAGCGTAGCGTTCATCCGGACAGGTATGCCAGCGCCAGCGATCAGGAAAAGCGCATATCCATGCAGCAGACCACGAAAATCAATGAGGCTTATGAGGTCCTGAAAGACCCGCTGAAACGCGGGCGTTATATGCTCGAACTGCGTGGGCATGCCATTGAAGACCAGCAGACATCCCACCAGGATCCTGCTTTCCTGATGCAGCAGATGGAGCTGCGTGAGACGCTCGCCGGGATTCGTGAGCAGGACGACCCCTTGCAGGCGATGGACAAGCTTGCGCAAACGGTACGCAGCCAATACCAGGCACTGGAGTCAGAGCTTGCCCAAGCGCTTGATGGTGGCGCGGAAATCGAACAGGCGGTGACACTGGTGCTGAGAATGCAGTTCTTGAAGCGTCTGCAAGAGGAAGTGCAGGA
>CBFDBP010000261.1:0-4985 GCA_965603065.1 uncultured Gammaproteobacteria bacterium | reverse complement strand
ATCCTGTGAATCCTGTGAATCCTGTTCTGACTGTTGCTGTTGCTGCTGCAGCAGTTCCAGGTTGTATCTGGCGTCTTCGTGATCGGGATCGAGCTCAAGCGCCTGTTGATAACTGGCCATGGCTTGCGGGTGCTGACCGAGCCTGGCCAGGGCATTACCGCGGTTATAGAGCGCATCAGGCGTTTTGACCGGCTCCAGGCTGGCGGCTGCCTGTTCATAGAGACCGGCGCGGTACTGTGCCGCGGCTTTCCACTGCGGATCCTCGAAATATTGTGCGGCGTCCGTTGCCTCCCCTTCCTCCAGTGCCCGCATACCCTGCTGATCGGGGCGGCTCCACAGGCTGCCCCAATCCACCGCGTGGGCAGACTCCGGCACAGGCATCAGCAACGGCAGCAACAGTACCAGTACGCCACGCCGGAAAGCCAGTGCAGCCAGCGGGATCACCAGCAGGATCAGCCATGGACCTTGTTCGCGCCATTGCTCTGACTGAAGGCCGCTGGCCTGTTCCGCCTGATCCAGGTTGCCCGTTGTCCGCCCGGCAAACAGATACTGGATATCATGATCGTCCGGTCGGATCGCGGCATAACGTCCACCACCGCGCTGCGCCCAGCGTTGCAGCGCGGCGGCATCGAGCCTGGGCACTACGATGGAGCCCTGCGCATCCTTGAGGAAACCGCCTTCAGCGACGGGAATCGGTGCACCCTGTTGACTGCCGGTGCCGAGTATGGATAGCCGGTGGCCCTGTTTGCGCAAGCTGTCCAGTTGCGATGCCAATGCGTCGCCTTCGATACCATCGGTAACCAGCAGGATGTCACCGCGGGTGGCGCCCGCCTGTTGCAACAAGTCAGCTGCCGCCGCCAGGGCAAGGTCGGCGCGACTGCCTTGTGATGGCATCATGCCGGTGTCGAGACTGGCCAGCTGGTTGAGAATGGTGTCTGCGTCGTCGGTCAGGGGGGTAACGGTAAACGCTTCACCGGCATACACCAGCAAGGCGGTCTGTCCTGCCTGGCGGGCCCTGAGAATATCGGTGATTTTGTGCCTGGCCCGGATCAGCCGACTGGGTTTGAGATCGCCTGCATCCATGGAGCGCGACAGATCGAGGGCGATCACCAGCGCTGACTGATCACGGAATACCGGTTGCGGTAAACGCTCCCAGGTGGGCCCCGCCAGCGCGATGATCAGCAGGCCGCCTGTCATACCAACCAGCCACGGCGCTGATGAACGGCGTTGTGTCTCCCGCTGTGCGGCCAGCACAAAGGGCAGCAGCTGCGCGTCGCACACCGCCTTCCAACCGCGGCTGCTGTGTCTTGCGCGCAGCAAGCCGATGATCAGCGCCGCCACGGCCGGCAGGGCCAGCAACCAGAGTGGACGCAGGAAGTGGAATTCACTCACGGCCCGTTTCCACGCAGGTAAAACCAGAATGGCGGCAGTACCAGCAGCAGCGCAGCGGCCAGGGGCCAGGGGTAAAGCTCGTGCACAGGCCTGAAGTACTGGGCCTCTTCATCGACGGGTTCCAATTCATCCAGCAACTGATAGATCTGTTCGAGTTCCTGCATATCGCGGGCGCGGAAATAGCGGCCACCGCTTGTATCGGCGATAGCGCGCAAGGTTTTTTCGTCGAGATCCTGGGAGGGGTTTACCCGGCGTGTGCCAAACAGGGAACGCACCAGCATTTCATCGGCACCAATACCGATGGTGTAGATCTTCAGCTTTGCCTCTGCCGCCAGTTCCGCCGCCTTCAGCGGATCGACCTCGCCGGCGGTATTGGCGCCATCGGTCAACAGAATCAGTACCCGGCTGTTCACCGGGTGATCGCGTAAACGTTTGACCGCCAGACCGATGGCGTCACCGATGGCTGTTTCCTTACCCGCCAGACCGATTGCCGATTCCAGTAGCAGCTGTTTGACAGTTTCCCGATCGAAAGTGAGGGGCGTCTGCAGATACGCCTGTTGACCAAACAGGATCAGGCCGAGCCGGTCACCCATGCGGCGGTCGATAAACCGGCTGGCCACGACTTTGGTGGCGACCAGCCGGTTCACCAGTTCGCCCTGCCACTGGAAATCCTCAACTTCCATAGAGCCGGACAGGTCCACCGCCAGCATCAGGTCGCGGCCGCTGACCGGCAGTTCAACGGCATCACCCAGCCATTGCGGGCGTGTGAGTGCAGCAATGAGTAACAGCCATGCCATAGCGGCGACCCACAGCGGCCAAGCTTGCGGCGCAGCTGGTTGGGGACTACCGCGCGCTGCGCTGAAGTCCTCCAGGAAGGGCACGCGCAGCGCAGCGTCACCACGCGGGGGCACAGCTGGTAACAACCGGCGCAACAGCCAGGGCAATGGCAGCAACAGCCACAACCAGGGCCATTCGAACTGCATCATGCCCGTACACCTTTCGCTTTGAGCAGCTGGCGCAACCAGCGCTCGCAAAGCTGCAGCAGAGCAGGCCCATCGACGCGGCTGTCAAGCGAGTAAGGCGCATCGATGAGTACGCGTCCTGCACCCTGCTGAAACTCTTCTCCGGGCAGGCAGCGATCCAGCAGGCTGAGCCAGGAGCGCCCGGTGAGTCCCGCCACCTGCCGGCGTGGATAGCAGCTCAGACTCACACGCCGCAACAGTATTGACAGCTGCTGCGCCAGCACCCGCGCATCGCCGGATTGCCGGTAGTCTTCGCCGATCCTGTGTAAGGCCTGTTGCGCTGCACGCTGTAAGGCATTGCGTCTGTAGCGATGAAGCAGGTACCCGCCCAACAAAGCGATGGCCACCAGCAGCGTCAACAGCAGCCACCAGCCGGGGGCCGGCGGCCACCAGGACAGCGGATCGGGTAAATGAATATCACGCAGCGGCAGCTCGCTCCCCGGATTCATGGCTGGCGCAGCCTCAGACCCTGCTGCAGGCGCAGCAGCGGATCATCGTTGGTGGCACAGGGCAGGAAGATCATGCGCTGGCGCAGGCATAGACGCTGAATTCGATTTTGACGCCTGCTAAAGCGTTCCTCGTAGTTGGATCGCGCCCGCTCGCTACGGGTGTCCAGGGTCAGTTCCCGTTCGCGGTCGGCAACCCGGTACTGTCCCGCCGGGGGCAGATGCGTTTCCAGCGGGTCGTAGACAAAGATCAGCACCAGTTCATTGTGCCGGGAAAGCTGTGCCAGATGAGCTTCCGAACTGGCACCCAGGTGGCGAAAGTCGCTGATCAGGGCGATCAGACTGCCGGGTCGCGCGACGCGCCGCAAGCGCGCCACGGCTTTGTTTAAAGTCTCAGGGTTCGCTTCCTGCTCTGCAGGCTGCCGATCGATCTGCCCGCGAGTCGCGAGCTGCTGCAGAAAATGCAGGGTGGCCGCACTACCCAGGCGGGGCCTGCCCTCCCAATGCTCCTGTTGCGAGAAAATGAAGCCGCCCAGGCGGTCTCCCTGTTGTGCCGCACGCCAGGCCAGCAGCGCAGCACACCTGGCGGCGACAACCGACTTGAAAGATCCCTGAGTGGCAAAGAACATAGCGGGCCGGTAATCCACCGCCACCATGACGGGACGTTCCCGTTCTTCGCGAAACAGCTTGGTGTGCGGCTTGCCTGTGCGGGCCGTCACCCGCCAGTCGAGGCTGCGGATATCGTCACCCGAGGTATAGGGGCGGGATTCATCAAACTCCATACCACGCCCTTTAAACGGGGAGAGATAGTTCTGACCCTGCAGAGAGCGGACACGCGTTGCACGCAGATCGAGTCCTTCCGCGGCATGGCGCAGCGCGATCAGGTCGCTGCCGGCTGGCTGAATGCGATCGTTCACCACCTTCTTAACGGTGGCCGCGCTGCCGATACCCCTCAGGCCAGGCATAAACTGTTGGCCACGTCGTGCCGTTTTCATCGTGTTAACAGACCTTAGGGAACAGCCACCCGCTGCAGGAGTTCGTGGATGAAACGGTCGCTGGTGACACCCTCTGCTTCGGCTTCATAGCTGAGAATGATGCGGTGGCGAAGCACTTCGCAGGCCACTGCCTGAACGTCCTGCGGGTCAACATAGTCACGCTCGTGCAACCAGGCACGCGCGCGCGCACAGCGATCCAGTGCAGCGGTGGCCCGCGGACTGGCACCGTACTGAATCCAGTGAGCCAGTTCATCGCCGTAGGGCCCGGGGTCGCGTGTGGCGATGACCAGCTCCACTATGTATTTCTCCAGGTCCTCGGCCATATGCAGACCCAGGATGGCCTTGCGCGCGGCAAATAGTGTTTCCTGAACGACGGGGGCCGGCGACGGTTCGGGTTCTTTAAGACCTTGTAGCGCTTCACCCCGGGTAAGGCGCAGGATGTCGTGCTCGGCCGCGGCATCCGGGTAGTCGATAAAGACATGCATCAGGAAGCGGTCGAGCTGGGCCTCGGGCAAAGGATAGGTACCTTCCTGCTCGATGGGGTTCTGGGTAGCCATAACCAGAAACAGTTGCGGCAGACGGAAGGTTTCGCGGCCGACGGTGATCTGCCGTTCCGCCATTGCCTCCAGCAAGGCCGACTGCACCTTGGCCGGTGCGCGGTTGATTTCGTCCGCCAGAATCAGGTTGTGGAACAGGGGGCCGCGCTGAAAATGGAAACTGCCGTCCTGGGGACGGTAGATCTCGGTTCCGGTCAGGTCCGCAGGCAGCAGATCCGGCGTGAACTGGATGCGGTGAAAATCGGCCTCGATGCCCTCGCTGAGCACTTTGATGGCGCGGGTCTTGGCGAGCCCCGGTGCACCCTCCACCAGCAGATGGCCATCGGCCAGCAGGGCGATGAGCAGCCGTTCCACAAGGGTTTCCTGCGCGAGAATGTGTTGACTTACATAGTCACTGAGTGCCTGTATTTTTGCCCGTTCAGTCATTCCATCAAACCGAATATAAAAGTGGTATTTTAAAATTTTTATCGTGGCGCGCCAAATCTGCACACCTAAAGACAATGCAGGTCGTTGAAAGTTTCATGGTGATGGTGGCAAAAGTTGCGGAAGCGCAAGCTGTCAACGGCACCGCAA
>CBFDBP010000260.1:0-4993 GCA_965603065.1 uncultured Gammaproteobacteria bacterium | reverse complement strand
ATAATTAATATCACAGTACCAGAGACGCCGGTGACTGCGGACAAAACAAATAACATCCAGTTCATTGTCCCAACCCTCCGTAGAAACGCTGTGCACAGAGTACGGAAGGGGTTGCAGCGGGGTTAATCCCGGTGCGCCAATCAGTTGGCCGGAGCGCAAAATCACCATTTTTCCGGCACAGTTCCTTGATGAAGCGCTGTCCGGTGAGAGAACTGTCAGCAGCCTGCACGGATACTGAACAAATCGGAATGAATGCCGCGGGTCAGTCGGTGGTGCAATTACAGATGCGTTATCCTATCATGAACATGTGTTTGAATCGGTAATACCGCGATCAAGCTCTAAAGTGGCGAGCTGAAGACCTATTCTCAACCGGCAGTACCTGTATCACCTGCCGCTTCGGCGTCTGTTTCACAGTAGGCGGCCTGATGGTGCCTGATATTCCTGCCCTGGATGATGTAGACAAACTATATTCAGCCAGGTCCCGGGCATGGTCTCCGAAAACATCCGCTGTTACACTTCCGACCGGACATCAATGCCCTTTGTCTGAATCCCATAAGCCTGTCGTGTGCCTTGTCAGGCGTAAGGCAGTAACCTGTCAATGAAGGTTTTCAATAATGACTATTCGCATCGGAATTAACGGCTTCGGACGCATGGGCCGGCTAGGTTTTCGTGCCGGCTGGCAAACACCGGAGTATCAGATTGTTCATGTCAACGAGATCAGCGGCGACGCACACTGTATGGCGCACCTGCTGGAGTTCGATTCGTTGCAAGGGCGCTGGGATCATGAAATACAGTCGGATAGCGAAGGGCTGACGGTCGACGGCAGGCACATTGCTTATTCAAGCCTCGAACAGCCAGGCGATGTGGATTGGGGCAGCAAGGGCATTGATCTTCTCATCGACTGTACCGGCAAGTTCAAGAGCGAGGCTGCGCTGCAGCCATACTTTGACCAGGGTATAAAGAAGGTGCTGGTTTCGGCGCCGGTACCTGAGCCCGCGTTGAATGTCGTCTACGGTATAAATCATGGTCAGTACGATCCCGACAAACACCGCATCCTGACGGCCGCATCCTGTACCACCAACTGTCTGGCACCGGTGGTTAAAGTCATGCACGAAGGATTGGGCATTCGGCACGGAGCCATGACCACCATTCATGACATTACCAATACACAGACGATTGTCGACAAGGGTCATAAGGACCTGCGTCGGGCACGCGCCTGTGGACAGTCTTTGATCCCGACCACGACCGGGTCTGCCAAAGCCATCACCAGCATTTTTCCGGAACTTCACGGCAAGCTGAACGGTCTGGCGGTGCGCGTGCCCTTGTTGAATGCGTCTCTCACCGACTTTGTGTTCGAAGCCGGGCGCGAAACCACGGTGCATGAAGTCAACGCTTTATTCAGGAAAGCCGCCGAGGGCGAACTCAAGGGTATTCTCGGTTACGAAGAACGGCCGCTGGTGTCGATGGATTACAGGGGCGATCCACGCTCTTCAATTGTCGATGCGCCGTCAACCCTGGTCATCGATGGCACCCAGGTCAAAGTGTTGGCCTGGTATGACAACGAATGGGGTTACGTTAACCGCATGATGGAATTCGCGGCGCTTATCGCACAGAGTCTGTAGCCGTGGAAAGCGGGTTGCGCCATTACATGGTGGTTACCGGTGGTTACTGGGCCTTCACCCTGACCGACGGCGCTATCCGCATGCTGGTCGTGCTTTATTTCCACTCGCTGGGTTATTCGCCCTTTGAAGTGGCGATGCTGTTCCTGTTCTACGAGTTCTTTGGCGTGGTCACCAACCTGGTGGGCGGCTGGTTGGGATCGCGTATCGGGCTTAACCTGACCATGCACATCGGTATGGGGCTGCAGGTGCTGGCCCTGGCGATGTTGATGGTGCCGGAAGCCTGGCTGATGGTGCCCTATGTCATGACGGCGCAGGCCTTGTCCGGCATTGCCAAGGACCTCAACAAAATGTCCGCCAAGGCCAGCGTGAAAACGCTGCTGCCCGATTCCGGCAGCGAATCGCGGCTGTTCAAATGGGTTGCGGTGCTGACCGGTTCCAAGAACGCGCTCAAGGGTATCGGCTTTTTTCTCGGTGCCACACTGTTGCAACTGGCGGGATTCCGGGGCGCTCTGGCGGTGCTCTCGGGCGGTCTGCTGATGGTGCTGTTTTTGACTGCCGCTCTGTTACCCAGCGGTCTGGGGAAATCAAAAGCCAGGCCCAAGTTCACCGAGGTCTTCTCGAAAGCGCCGGCCATCAACTGGTTATCAGCGGCACGCTTCTTTCTGTTCGGATCGCGCGACGTCTGGTTCGTGGTCGGGCTTCCGGTGTTTCTTTATTCGGTATTGGGCTGGAGTTTTATGCAGGTCGGCGGCTACCTGGCGCTGTGGGTGATCGGCTATGGCCTGGTGCAGGCCAGTGCACCGAAAATGCTGCAACACAGTCACCAGGGCCGAGGACCGGATGGGGGCACGGCGCGATTCTGGGTGTTTGCACTGGCGCTGTTCCCGGCCGCCATCGCGCTGGCCCTGCAGGCCGGGCTTGGGCCGGGCTGGGTGCTGGTGACAGGGCTGGTCGCCTTCGGCGTGGTGTTCGCGATCAATTCCGCGGTCCACTCTTACCTGATCGTGGCCTGGTCGGATCACGATAAAGTGTCCATGAACGTGGGTTTCTATTACATGGCGAATGCCGCGGGGCGGCTCACCGGGACGGTGCTCTCCGGCCTTGTCTACCAGCAGCAGGGCCTGGTCGGCTGTCTCTGGTGGTCCACGCTGTTCGTGCTGGCTGCCGGGCTGCTGTCGCTCAGGCTGCCGCGACGTTAATGGTTTCGTACCGCCAAAACTGAGCAGCTTGCGTGGTGGGCGATGCGGGTCGTTACCGAGCCCAGCAGGAATTTCTGGATGGCGCCCTTGCCCTTGTGACCGAGGACGATCAGGTCGCTCCTGTATTCGCTGGCGGCATGGAGGATTTCATCGCTTACGTCCGCGGCCTCACGAAGTTGGGCTTCGACATGCGGCGTTGCGCGGCCTATCTCTTGTGTCACCCTTTCAAGCGCCGCCAGAGCCTGTTTTTTCTTTTCCAGCCAAAGCCAGCTCAATCGCTGGCGAATATCCTGGCGATACAGTGTGATCAGAGGCAGAACGGTCAGGGCGGTCACTTCAACCTGCTCGTCCAGTGGTAGTGACGTACAGAACTCAACAGCCTGCCTGGCCGGAACAGAGTCGTCATAAGCCAGAAGCATGCGTAAGGGGGGCTGGGCGTGCTCGTCGTCGGCAGGCGATGTCGGTGTCGCGCCGGATTCGTTGGGGAGTAGACCGGGTTCTTTCGCGATCAGCACGGAGCAGGGCGCATATTGCAGCACATAGTCAGAAACGCTGCCGAGCAGAAAGCGTTTTATGCCGCCCATGCCGTGCGAGCCGACGATGACGCAATCGATGTCAAGCTGTTCGGCAACAGCAACGATTTCTTCCGCCGGGTGGCCAATCCGCAGTTCACTTGATTCTGACCATCCTGCGTTTCTTAGCCGTGCAGCCTCGCGCTCGAGTAACTCCTGTGCCGCTTCCTGCACAATTTTCTCGGTTTCCTCAAGTGCATCCTGTTGTTCGTCGATGAGATCAGTCAGTTCTTCGTTTTTGAAAACAGCCCTGTCGATTACAGTGAGCATCGTTACTTCGCTGTCGCTGGGAAACGGAAAGCGCATCAGACAATCCACTGCTGAATGGGCGCTCTCAGATCCGTCGGTTGCCAGTAGAATTTTCATTTTGCGGTGCCTTTTAAGTTTGGGGGCTCTGATCCAGCCGCTTCGCCGTGTTTTTCAATTCACCTTTCCTGTTCATAAAACCCATGGCGTTCATGCACAGGCTTTGTGCTTGCCGTCGCTGGTTCAGCGTTTGCATCAGTGGGCGGCACCGACATTCAGGGCATACTGGAGGAAGACATAGGTGCCATAGACACCCAGCAGCCAGAACCCCTGCCAGCGGTGAAACACGGTCTTGTTCATGGTGATAAAAACCCGGAACGAATAGAGGATAATGAGCATGGCGGGGAAGTGGAAGTAATAGAAATTCGCCGGGATGGCGAGTGGTGCGGCGGCCGCGGCGGCACCGATCACAAACAGTACATTGAGCACGTCTGCCCCGACGATATTACCCACCGTAATCTCCGGGTGGCCCTTGCGAACCGCGGCAATCGCCGTCATCAGTTCCGGCAGCGAGGTGCCGAAAGCGACCATGGTGGCGGCGATGACATCTTCCGGCACGCCGAAGCGGTAAGCGATTTCCGAAGCGCTGGGTACCAGCACGCGCGCGCCGATGACTACCAGTAGCAGACCGCCAATGACCAGCAGCCAGCACAGGCCCTGTCCCATTAGTGCTTCCTGTTCCCCATCTTCCTGTGTCATCCCCTCGCTCTGTTTGGCCCATAGATAGGTGACGTACAAATAGATGAGCAGCAGAACAAGGAAAAAGAAGCCGACCCATCGGTTGAGCATAGGCTCTGATTCGGGAGGGGTATTGAGCAGGAGCACGACCGCGATGACTACCAGCAGGGTGCCGGATCCCACCTGAACCCAGCCGGTCCGGTTGAGGATGTAGCGGTTTACCGGTACCGCCACCAGCACGCAGGTCAGACCGAAGATCAGGCCTGTATCGGCGATAATCGATCCGACGCCGTTGCCCAGCGCCAGCCCCGGGTTGCCCATGTAGGCTGCCATAACGGAGACGAAAGCCTCCGGCAGTGTTGTTCCCAATGAGACGACCGTAGCGCCGATGACGATCTTGGGCAGCCCGGTTCGCTCTGCAAGATCGACCACGCCGTCGATCATCCAGTCGGCGCCCTGGGACAACAGCGCTATGCAGACAGCGATAATGATCAGCAAGGTGGTGGTGGATAGTCCGGCGACAAACTGCTGTAGCAGGGTTTCATCTCCGATCAACTGCAACATAGTGCCCGCCATTTTCTCTCCCTTGTTATGCGTACTGCCCTGATGCAGGCTC
>CBFDBP010000259.1:0-5039 GCA_965603065.1 uncultured Gammaproteobacteria bacterium | reverse complement strand
TTGTGAGGAATCCGGATCAGTGGATCAATCCACCACCAACAGCAGGCGGTTATCGAATGCGTGGGAGTTCGTGTAAACCGTGGAATCCAGCGCCAGCGAGCGTAATCCGCTTTGATGCTCCCATTCGACATGTACCGTTGCTTCGGTCAGCTGCTGCTGTTCCGTCAGCGATAGATTGACAGCGAACAGTGTTGCCGAAGCGGTGACCTGTGCAGTGGTATCGGCGATGAGATCGGCGGCAATCATTTGTGCGATCGCCGATTTTTCCAGAGTGTTGCTTGCCAGCAGATAGGCTTCGTCGGTCGAGTGCAGGTCGCCTGAAGCCGACCAGAGTCGTGCCTGAAGTTGCACCAGCCCGAGCAGGCCAATACTGAGCACCACAACCGAGACCATCGCCTCGATCAGGGTAAAGCCGCAATGCCTGTTTTCCATAGTTAAAAATCCTTCCATGTTCCCGGTACCGGGACACTGCGCAGCACAGGGAATTGAAGTCGGGTTTGCTGCGTGTCCGCAAGCTGAATATGATTGAGGCGCAGCTTTGTATCGCCTGTATTCAGGTCGCCGTTGATGATCAGTGTGCCGAAGACTTCAAAGCCATAGTCAGCGATCGGTTCGGGACAGTCAGTGTCGACAAAAACAACGCCGTACAGGCGGACACCGTCTGAAAATTCAGGGCAGCCGATTGCCGCTGAGAAGTACAGGGCAACGGGCCTGTCTGCACTGCCCAGGCTCCGGTTCCAGCGACCCGAGTTCAGATCGCCATCCTGTGCGAGCCAGTAGTTGCGATCGCTATCCGCAAGCGCGTTTTGTTCTGTTGCCAGTGAATGGAACTCCTCTCTGCTGACCGAAAAAATAAGCGGCCATAAGTCATCCCCTGTTATTTTCGCCTGTATCGGTCCTTTGTGGGTGTCGATCAGGTGCAGCGTGGGGCATGGTCTGCCCCCGCCTAGCCACACGGAATCGCCCGCCTGGTCAGAGTCGGCATTCAGGGGGCGAATATCGAAGTTGATCGGTATGGATGTCAGGCACCCGTTGAGAATCAGCGGTGGAGCCGATTCGACCAATGGCGTCAGCACCGACAGCGGACGCACATACCGGCTGATGCCAGCATGAAGTGTGGAACCATCATCTCTGCTCGACGTCACCTGTATATGGATGTATTGATCCGGGTCTGCCGGCCGGCTGAAAACCACATCGGTTTGAATGTCCGGCCCGGTGAAACTCACAGTCATTTTATCAACCAGGGTGTTATTGTCGGTTGCCCGCTGCCATGACATCGACTGCAAAGAACGGCTCAGGTAGGCAAGTCCTTTCGCCAGCCCGGCCTCAGCCTGTAACATCAGGCGGGTGTTCCAGTTGGCATTGTTGGCCATGCGCTGCTCCACGACCAGTGTGCGTGCTACCGCCATCGTGACCATGGTGATCGACATCATAAGTACCAGTGCGATCAGCAGTGTTGCCGCACCTTTCTGGGTCTGTCGTCCAGGGTTTAACTGCTTTACCATCCGTTGCCTTCCCTGAGTTGGTCATTGCGAATTCTCACCCATTGGGTGATTGCCGTGTGACCGTCCGGCTTGCCACGCAATTGTCCACTGAGCTGAATTTTCAGGGCACGCTGTATAAGTTGGGGGGCATCGGGCGTACATTCCCGATCGGCCTCCAGCAGGTTCAGGCACCTGGAATGCTGTGTGAACTGCAGCTGGGTGATTTCCATCGTCGGATCGTTCACCGTTTGCCAGTAGCCGCTGTCGCATTCGAAGCCTGAGCCGCCGTAACGCGACTGCACCCGTGCACCGTGAAGTCGAAAGCCGAACTGCTCGACATTGTCGCTGTCGGTTTGCTCTGCGCAATCTGCATCGTCACACGCTCCGACCCCGACGAGGCCGTCCTGGTCCAGGTCATAGGCGTACAGAATGCACGAATCCGGGCTATGCCCGGCGTAGGCCTGGATGCGTATCTGATTCGTGGAGTTTTGAAACGGGTTATCGCTTGCTGCCCGAAAACCGGGGTCGAAATGCCAGTAGCCGGCACGTTTAAGGTCACGACCGATCAGGTGCGTCAGGGCATGAAGCTGCTGGTGCAAGTGAGCCTGTTGCAGCAGACCGGCGCTGTGCAGCGCGCTTGCACTGTATACCGTTAGCACGGCAGACACGGCAATCAGAGCGATAACTCCGGCAATCATCAACTCCACCAGTGTGACACCGCGTTGTTTATGATGGTAAGTCAGCATGCGGGGTATCCGCGGCCGTCTGTTGAACAGATGCGTACCCGCCCGAGCGGGCTGACGATCACGTGTAGCTCGCCGGCGTTGTTGCGTAGCGCAAATGAGTCAGCGCTGGCGGTTCCGCGCAGGGGTGAGAAATGCAGGGTTCGCGAAGCCGCACGCCGTGTTGCGATCAGCTTGACTGAAGGGAAATCCGTACCAGGCTGGCGATGAATCTGCGGCTGGCTATCACTGCCCGTGCGGCAGACAGCCGCTTCGGAATCCCCTGCCTCGCAGTCACAGGCTGGGTGATCGCTCCAGCCGTAACACCATCGGTCTGCAGCTATGGACAGCGAAAAATAAACGCTCTTTTGATGAGTTAATGCGTGGTTTCGCGCCTGTTGAAGTTCCTGGGAGAAGGCTTCAGTCGCTGAACGCAGCCGTGCAGTGTCCAGCAGTCGACCCATTGCCGGCATGGCCAGACCCGCCAGTAAGCCGACCAGTGCCAAAGTCACCAGTAGTTCCAGAAGCGTAAAACCGGAATGCCCTGTATCTTCCATGATCAGGCTCCAGTGCAACTTGTTCCCTGTTGTCGCGCAAAGTATAGTCGGGTTTATGGAAGGCGCAAGGATGATCGCCTTCTCGTTACGATCCGGCAAAAGGAGTTGCGTCATGGATAGACCGTATAACCCGGCTTTTTCTTTACTTGAATTACTGATATCACTGGCTATTGTTGCGATACTCGCCACCATTACCGTTCCTTCCTTCAGTGGGCTGGTCGCCAAATCACGGCGTAGTGATGCCATGGCTGCACTGGCGCAGGTTCAGCTCGCCCAGGAGCGATGGCGTGCCGGCAATCCCCGCTATACACAGGATATTGAAGCCCTTGGCTGGTCTTCACCGGAGTCACCCGATGGCTATTACCGCTTGCGTGTTGAGCAGGCTGATGCGGTTGCTTTCCTGGCGCTCGCGCAGCCGGCGGGTGTACAACAGTCTGATCGCTGCGGGGTCTTCGCGATTGGCGTCGATGGCCCTGATTACCGGGAAGGGTACGCGGGTCCTGATTGCTGGCGTCGGTAGTCGTACTGTTCACGCCATAGAGCAGAATGATAATGGTTGACTGCGTCGTTGTGGGTGCCGGCCTGATCGGTATGCTGACAGCGCATGAGCTCGCGGCAAGGGGTATGCAGGTCACCATCCTGGAACGTGGGCAGCCGGCGCGTGAATCATCCTGGGCAGGTGGCGGGATACTGTCACCTCTTTACCCCTGGCGCTACCCGGACCCGGTCAGTGAACTGGCGCGCTGGAGTCAACGCTATTATCCGCAATTGTGCCAGCGTCTCGAACGGGATTCCGGTATCGATCCGCAATGGACCCCGTCCGGGCTGCTGATTGCCGATGTCGAAGACAGGGATGCGATGCAGCAGTGGGCAACGCGGTTCGGCGCTCATCTGGAATTGCTGGATGGCGCAGATGCGCGGCAACTGGAACCCCGGCTTGGACTGATGCCGTCGTCTGTCGCCTGGTTGCCGGAGGTTGCCCAGGTGCGCAATCCGCGCCTGGCACAATCACTGCGCGCCACGCTGGAAAACGCGGGTGTCGAAATCCGTTCGCAATCCCCGGCGCAGGGCTGGAAGATAGACGCTGATCGGGTTAAAGCGGTGCGTACGCCTGAAGCTGAGATCTGCGCCGATTATTTTATCGTTGCAAGCGGTGCCTGGACAGCGGGGCTGCTGGAATCTACCGGCCTCACGTTGCCGATCGAACCGGTGCGCGGGCAAATGATTCTGTTCAAGGGGCCGCCAGGACTGGTTTCGCGTATTACCTTATACAAGGGGCGCTATGTCATTCCGCGCCGTGATGGGCACGTACTGGTCGGCAGTACCCTGGAGTATGCGGGATTCGAGAAGCAAACCACGCAAACGGGTCTGCAGGAGCTGAAGCAATCCGCCATCGAACTGATTCCCGATCTGGCCGCGCAGCCAATAGTGCAACATTGGGCCGGCCTGCGGCCAGGCTGTCCGGATGGTATCCCGATGACGGGGCCGCATCCTGAAATAGCCAACCTGTTTATCAACGCCGGTCATTTTCGGAATGGCGTTGTGCTTGGGCCGGCCACCGCCCGGCTGTTGGCCGATCAGCTGTCAGGGCGTTCGCCTGATCTCGATCCTCAGCCCTATCTACCTGAAAACAGGTCGAATATTGAGCCATACTGAGCATCTGGACTTTGTCTAAAGTGGCAACGTATACTGAACAAATGAGCAATCCAACCGTCATGCCGGTACTGGGCGAAGAGGAAGCAGCCCGGCGTTTGCGGGAGTATGACATCCTGCCCACCCAGCAGCGTCTGCAGATTGCCCAGCTGTTACTGGTGCGTGATCAGCATCTGAGCGCCGATCAGGTGCTGGAACTGGTCAATGAAACCGGCAACCGGGTCTCCAAGGCGACGGTCTACAACACGCTGGGGCTGTTCGCGCACAAAGGAATTCTTCGCGAAGTGAATGTTGACCCCAGTCGGGTGTTCTACGACACCAACAACAGTCGACACCATCATTTTTATAATATCGACACCGGTGAGCTGTCAGATATTGATCCCAGCAAGATTCCCGTCGATCAACTGCCGGATGCTCCGGAGGGTAGTGTGATTGATGGTGTGGAGGTCATTATCAGGGTGCGTCACAATTCATAGTCTGAAATCAAATAGCGTAATGTAGTGCTTACAGATGCAGTAAGAGAATCATGAATCTGTATAATCCCTGAATCCAAAACGCCGGTGTAGCTCCAATTGGTAGAGCAAGTCACTCGTAATGACGAGGTTGGTGGTTCGACTCCACTC
>CBFDBP010000258.1:0-5040 GCA_965603065.1 uncultured Gammaproteobacteria bacterium | reverse complement strand
CCGTTGCGCTGGGTGTCACCCATCAGGCGGGCGCCTTAACCCTGTTGACCGTTACTCTGTTTGTCAGTCACCAGCTAAGTCAGCAATAAGCCGCAGCAAAGACAGAGCACTAGGAGCCTGTCGGACTTAGGCAATCGTAGCGAGCATGGTGGGAGAGCGAGGACAAATGGTCATGATTTTGAGGCGCATAGTGGGCCTACGCAACGAAAAATCAGGGGCATTTGGGCCGCTCTCCCGCCAGCGCAGTAGATTGTCCCTAAGTCCGACAGGCTCCTAGAGGCCTGAGAAATAAGCCGCCAGGTTTTCGATATCAGCACCGCTCAACGGCTTGGCCATCGGCGTCATCATTGGATCTGATCGGGTACCATCGCGGAACGCCTTTAACTGTTTCACCAGATAGGCCTCTTTCTGCCCGGCCAGATTCGGCCACAGCGGGTTGGCACTGATACCGTTAGCACCGTGACACCCGCTACAGCTGGCTGCTCTGGATTTACCGGCGGCCGCGTCTCCGGCCTGGCTGGCGTTGGCAGTGACGAGCAGCAGGCTGGCGATGGAGGCTGCGAAAACTTTTTTCATGTGATTCTCCCCGGAACAATGACGGCAAAAATATGACGTTTATTCTATCAGGCCCGTCAGCTCGCTCCTACACCAGCTGGTCTCGAACCCTCTCGAGCTTGGCCCGAACTTCGCCCGCCAGCTGTTCTATACCACTTTTCTCGACCAGGCTAAGGACGGCATTGGGATCCATAAATGCTACAGTTATCGCGCCGTTATCTTCCTCACGGACCACGACGTTACAGGGCAACAGCAAGCCGATATCCGGTTCGGCATTGATGGCCTGATTGGCCAGCTTCGGATTACAGGCGCCCAGAATTTTGTAGGGCTTGCGATCCACATCGATTTTCTTCTTCAGGGTTGCTTTCACATCAATCTCGGTAAGCACCCCGAAACCTTCTGTTTTCAAGGCATCTGTTACCTTGTCGACCGCTTCGTCGAACCCACAGGACACCTGAACACTAAATCCGTACATTGAGTCACTCCCATTTCAGACAGACTCCGGATTGTACCGGATTTAGCCTGCAGGGCGTGATTCACGTACGATGAATCCATGAACAAGATCAAGGCACGCTACTGGCAGGATCCACTGTTTTTTGCCGCCATGGCTGCAGCCCTGCTGTACTGGCTGGCGCTCTACCTGATCACACAGCCTGAAGTGGATACGGGCTGGCCGTTACGGGAGCCGCTTCGCTTCTTATACCCGGCCCTGCTGTATCCGATTCTGGAAGAATGGATTTTCCGCGGTTTTGTGCAGGAGTCAGCCCACCGGCACCTGCAGCCCTGGAGGCTGGGCCCGTTGAGTCATGCCAATATACTGACCAGCCTGCTGTTTACAGCCCTGCACTTCATCAATCACCCGCCGCTGGCGGCGGCCATGGTATTTATCCCGTCCCTGGTATTCGGATTTTTCAAGGACCGTAGCGGCCAACTGGCCGCACCGGTTCTGCTGCACATTTTTTATAATGGTGGTTATTTCTGGCTATTCACCCGCTAATAAAACGGGGCCCGAAGGCCCCGTTCGTAAAACCCGGTTCAATCAGGGTTTACAGTTCGCCCAACGGCCGTGTGAAGGTATAAGCGGCGGGCTCTTTGACGAGTCTATCAAAAGCGTCCCCAAAGTTTCCGCCCAGGGCGCTGAACGGCGACGTGATGATGAAGGTGAAGGTGGTCAGTATCGTACCGATCAGCATGGTTGGCCGCATCAGTATCTCAGCCATCATTTCCCCGCCCGTCGGCTCGGTGCTCTCTGCCATATAACCGTAGGAAGCTGCATTGGCAGCCATCGGCAGGCCCAGCGAGGTCGTGGTTAATATGACAGCCATCAGGTAAGTCGCCAGTTTTTTTGAAATTATCCGCATGATCTGTGTCTCCTGTTCGCACACCCCAACTAGGGTCCAATCAATTATAGGTTATCCGGGCAACCCTACACCGGCCCTGTTTCACCAGATCTACCGGATCCCGTAACTTTGCTGTTTATCGGCGATCCGGCGGGAATATTAATGATTTCAGTCACAAAATTGCTTTACCGGTAGCACAGATCGGGACTGTCAACCCACGTTTCCCGGAAAACCCTTTAATGACGGTAACTTCGATAGCCCTGTCAGGCGGGCCTCGCAGCGGAAATCGTAGCATCCAAAACGAGCAACCGGCCGCCGACTGAAGGCTTTGACGAGAGGCAGAACGGCTCGCCCCTCCAAGAACCTTAAATCCGGCTTTGGGGCCGGGCAGGCCTTTTCGCGTGACTTGCACCTGTGCCGGAACCGGAAAAGGCCTGCCCGGCCCCAAAGCCGGATTCCGCACAGGCAAAACATCACACTACGATGAAAGCGTCTTGCCAGTCAGCCGCCGCAAAGCTTGCTGATATTTTTCAGCGGTACGCTGAATAATATCGCCGGGCAACCTGGGCCCAGGCGGGGTTTTATCCCAGTCCAGGGTTTCCAGATAATCACGTACAAACTGCTTGTCGAAGCTGGGTGGGCTGATGCCCGCCCGGTATTCATCCTGTGGCCAGAAACGGGATGAATCGGGCGTCAGTGCTTCATCGATCAGCACCAGCTCGTCATTATCATCCAACCCGAATTCAAATTTGGTATCCGCAATAATGATACCGCGCTGCCGTGCGTAAAGAGCCGCTTCGGTATAAATCTGCAGACTGACATCACGCACCCGCGAGGCAAGGTCCGCCCCCAGCAGTTCTACTGACTGTGCGTACTCGATATTCACGTCATGGTCACCCAATTCTGCCTTGGTGGACGGTGTGTAGATGGCATCGGGCAGCTGATCAGCCAGCTGTAACCCGTCTGGCAATTGAATACCACACACCGCACCGCTTGCCTGGTAATCTTTCCAGCCGGAACCGATCAGATAACCGCGCACAATCGCTTCCACCGGCAAGGCCTTCAGTTTACGCACGACGACGGCCCGACCCTCCACCTGTTCGCGTTCTCGCCGGTCCGGCAATACTGATTCGAGCGGAATATCCGCCAGATGGTTGGGGACCAGCGCCCGGGTACGCTCGAACCAGAAACCGGAGACCGCGGTGAGCACCGCCCCCTTGCCCGGTATCGGATCCGGAAGCACCACGTCAAAGGCGGATAAACGATCTGTGGCCACGATCAGGAGATGGTCGTCACCAACACTGTAAATATCGCGCACCTTGCCGCGTGCCAGCAGTGGCAGGCTTTGCAGGTGGGTCTCGAACAGTACATCAAGCATGCAGGTATCCCGTTGTGTTGGACTTGCTCCCGGAGCAGACGCGCATTGTACCGGCGGCGGGTGCGCACGGCGAATGTTCAGCGCCCGCTCAGACCCGGTACAAGTGGCGGGCGTTGGCTGCAATGGTACAATGCGCGTTTTCCTGAATGCCGGGGCAAATCATGGGACCCACAAAAGTCGGTTTGGTAATGGGCAGTAACAGCGACTGGGATGTCATGCAGGCAGCGGCTGAGCAGCTGGAACATTTCGGCATCGACTTCGAAGCGCGTGTTGTCTCGGCACACCGAACACCCGATCTGCTGTTTGAATACGCCTCGAGCGCACGGGATCGCGGCCTGGCCTGCATTATTGCCGGCGCCGGCGGCGCCGCGCATCTGCCCGGCATGCTGGCGGCCAAAACCACCATCCCGGTTTTGGGTGTCCCGGTTCAGTCCCGACACCTGAAGGGCATGGATTCATTGCTGTCCATTGTGCAGATGCCCAAAGGGGTGCCGGTCGCCACCTTTGCCATTGGGGTCGCCGGTGCTGCCAACGCCGCCCTGTATGCGGTCAGCCTGCTGGCACTCAACGATGCGGAAATTGGCCGCAAACTGGATCAGTTCCGCGCCGAACAAACGGAAATGGCGCTGAACATGGAATTACCCCCACAATCGTGATCCTACCGGATTCGATCCTCGGCGTACTGGGTGGCGGCCAGCTGGGACGCATGTTCACTGTTGCCGCACGCAGCATGGGTTACCGCGTCTGGGTACTCGACCCCGATCCACACAGCCCGGCGGGTGGCTTAGCCGATCGCCACCTTCGAGCCGAATACCGCGATGAGGCTGCACTCACCGATATGGGCGAACACTGCGCCGCCATTACCACCGAATTCGAAAATGTCCCGGCGGAAACGCTGCAGTTTCTGGAGTCGCGGGTAGCGGTCCGACCGAGTTCCCGGGCGGTCGCCATTGCCCGCGACCGCATCCTGGAGAAGACTTTTATCCGCCAGCAGGGACTGGCGACAGCCCCCTTCTTTGCCATCCAGAAAGAGGATGACCTGGTCGACGCCTGTCAACAGCTGCGGATGCCCGCGCTGTTAAAAACGGCCCAACTGGGTTACGACGGCAAGGGCCAGCTGACGGTCAGCACTCCGGAAGAAGCCCGGCAGGGCTTTCAACAATTAGGGGCAATACCCTGCGTACTTGAAGAGCGTGTACAGCTGGAGCTTGAACTGTCCGTTATTCTTGCCCGCAGCGGCACGGGTGAAACCGCGGTATTCCCGGTCGGTGAAAACAGTCACGTCAATGGCATTCTGGATACCACCTGCGTACCGGCGCGCGTTTCCGATGAGATAACCGGGCAGGCCGAACAGATGGCACGAAAGCTGGCGGATGCCATGCACTATTGCGGCGTACTTACCGTTGAGTTTTTCCTCGCCCGAAGCGGGGAGTTGCTGATTAATGAAATGGCACCACGCCCGCATAACAGCGGACACTATACGCTTGATGCCTGCCTGAACTCGCAGTTTGAACAGCAGGTACGCACCCTGTGCGGACTGCCGCCGGGCTCAACCGACCTGCTGTCACCGGTGGTGATGGTCAATATTCTTGGTGACTGGTGGCGTGGAGGTATACCCCCCCCCTGGGAGCACCTGTTCGACCACCCGCAAACCAAGCTGCACCTGTATGGAAAACAGCAGGCGCGTGCCGGCCGCAAGATGGGACACTACAATTGTCTTGCAACAGAACTGGATGAGGCGATACACACGGCGGAACAGGTGCGCGC
>CBFDBP010000257.1:0-5054 GCA_965603065.1 uncultured Gammaproteobacteria bacterium | reverse complement strand
ACTGTAACTGGAAGTACTTTTACTAAGGAGTACAGAAGTTGGTCGACATAAGCTTGAGGGACCGTCGGCCGCATGGACGCGGCCGTCGAGCGTACAGGGATGTATTCACAAGGTGAATTGCGTAGCAAGAGAGGGTGCCCTGGGGTACAGCGTGTCCAGAAAGCTTATGTCGACCAACTTCTGTACTACTCCTTAGTATATCTGGACATGATACCTAGTCCCGCCGTAGCCGATCAGAAATCGCTATCGGTGTTGGATAACGTAAGACGATAAAGTAGGACGACAGGATAAAGCTTATCAGCGTTGCCAACTGGATGACATGGGATGCCCGTGTACCGATAACGGCTGACTGTGTTGCCAGCAACGCAATCAACAGGGAAAACTCGCTGATCTGGCCCAGTCTCACCCCGACCTCCTGGGCCAGTTCCGGGGTCTCTCCTTCGTGAAGCCACAATTTTTTGAACACAACGGGTTTAATGAGCAGGCTGACAGCGGCGAGTATTAGTGCAGGCAGCACGACTTGTTGCATGGAAGACAGGTCGAATGCTGCGCCCAGGCTGACGAAAAACACCACCAGGAAAAAATCCCGTAACGGTTTGAGGCTTTCTGCAATAAAACGCGAAATAGGTTCAGTTGCCACAGCAACGCCGGCAATAAAGGCCCCGATTTCCGGTGACAGACCCAGGGCTTCGGAGAGTTCAGCCATGCCCAGGCACCAGCCAATGGCGAGCAGGAAGATATATTCCTGAATGGTATCGAATCTTGCCAGCAGGCGGGTCAGTACAAAACGTGAGAAGCCGAACGCAAAAAGCAGAAATCCCGGTAGTGCCAGGCTCAGTATCGCGGCACTTTGCCAGCCATGGATTGTCCCGCTCAGTCCGTGCAGTAACAAGAGAATTACGATGGCGATCAGATCCTGCAACAGCAGTACGCTGATAATGATTTCACCGGTATGCTGGTGATGCAATACCGTGCTGGGCAGCAGTTTAAGACCCATGATGGTGCTGGAGAACATCATGGCAGCACCAATGACCAGGGATTCCACCGCGCCATAACCGAAGGCCAGGGCGGTAGAGGTGCCCAGAGCGGCAAATACAGCCGAACTCACCAGAGTGACTACAGTCGCTTTGCGAAACATGTGCCACAAATCCTGCGGGTGAAGATTAAGGCCTAGCAGAAACAGCAGGAAAACAATGCCGACGTGCGACAGTTCCTGCAATAATTTCACGTCTTCGATCAGGCTCAGCCCCGAAGGGCCAATAAGCATGCCCAGAACAATATAAGCGACCAGTACCGACTGGCGCGCATACAGTGCGGCAGTTGCCAGAATGGCGGCACCGGTAAAAATAAGGAACACCGAAAATACGATGGATTGATCCAACTGAAATACACCCTGGAGTACCAGCATTTAAGCCTAGCACACTAGTAGTCCTTCAAGGTGATATGTGTCAGTGGCAAGCAGTGAAGCAGGCGTTGCAGCTGCCATTGCGCCCGGTACCGATGGGCAGCATTGATCAGTTGGTTCGGTATGTTACCTCTGTTTCCGCAGCCCTAAGCCGGCAGCTACCGGCAGTTTACTCGTCTTCCTTTTTCGGTCCCTTTCTCACCGGGGCAAAATCCAGCGGTACCACGACTTCGGATCTCGGTTCGTCGATGTAGCGGGGGCGCGCACTTGTGTCGCGCCCAAGTTCCCTGGCCAGTTCCCGCTCACGCGCTGTGATCAGCATCAGGCATTCACGGATGCCCTGGACGGTATGTTCGGATAAGGGGTGCCTGAGCCCGGGTTGTGGAGCCGTGTCTTTGGCAACGCTGGTCAGGACATTTTTCACCATGGCCAGGATGCGTTCTTCCTTTGTCGGATCTTGTTCGCTCATATATCACTCCCTTACCCCTGACGGGCAAAGATTAAAGTCGCTATTGTGCCATAGACGGCGGTGGGGTCTGTAATAGTTAAGTTATTCAGCCGGGTTTCTGTTGTTCGAGCTCCTCCCAGCGTCGATAGGCGGTTTGCAGGTCAGCCTCGGCGGCGGACAGCTGTTCTTTCTTGGTGGCGATTTCATGACATGGAAGCCGGTAGAAGTCCGGGTCGGACATGCGGTTGTGTATGTCGTCGATATCTGTTTCCAGCTGTTCGATAAGCTGCGGCAGTTCGTCGAGCTCCCGCTGGTCCTTGTAACTCAACTTGGCTGAGCGCGGTTTGGGCTGGTTAGTGGTAGTGCCCTGTATGTTCGTAGTCTGTAGTTTATCCGGCTCGCTGGATTTACGCTGTCGCAGCCAGTCACTGTAACCACCGACATATTCGTTAACGACAGCATCATCTTCAAAAACCAGCGTACTGGTGACAACCCGGTCCAGAAACATTCGATCGTGACTGACCAGCAACACGGTGCCTTCATAGTCCGCCAGCAGCTCTTCCAGTAAATCCAGCGTGTCGATGTCCAGATCGTTGGTTGGTTCGTCGAGTACGAAAAGGTTGGCAGGTTTGCTGAACAACTTTGCCAGCAGCAGACGGTTGCGTTCACCTCCGGACAAGGCGGAAACCGGTGTCCGGCAGCGGTCGGGCGCAAACAAAAAATCCTGCAGATAGCTGATGACGTGGCGTTGCTGGTTATTGACCTGAATGAATTGCCTGCCATCGGCGAGGTTATCAATGACAGAACGCTGCTCATCCAGTTGTGCTCGACGTTGATCGAAATAGGCGATTTCCAGTTTGGTACCCAGGCGAATCGTTCCTTGCTGTGGTTGAAGCTCGCCCAGCAGGAGTCGCAGCAGCGTGGTCTTGCCGACCCCGTTGGGTCCAATGATACCGACTTTGTCCCCTCGCAGTATCGTGGTGTTGAGATTGCGAATCAGCGGACGATCAGCGAATGAATAAGCGGCCTCAACAGTTTCGACCACCAGCTTTCCAGATGCTTCACTATTCTGTGAGCGCATTTTAGCCTTGCCTGAGACCAGGCGCCGGTTGCGCTGTTCCTCGCGCATCTTCTGCAAAGCACGCACCCGGCCTTCGTTACGGGTGCGTCGTGCTTTGATGCCTTGCCGGATCCAGCGTTCTTCATCGAGCAACTTTTTGTCAAAGGCTGCCTGGCGACTGGATTCGGTCTCCAGCCATTCCTGTTTGCGCTTGAGGTAAGTCGGGTAATCTCCCGGCCAGTCTGTCAGTGCGCCGCGGTCCAGATCGATAATGCGGGTTGCCAGACTGGCGAGAAAGCTGCGGTCGTGGCTGATGAACAACAGGGTGCCGTCAAAATTCCGGAGGAATGCTTCAAGCCATTCAATGGCCTGAATGTCGAGATGATTGGTTGGCTCGTCGAGCAGCAACAGATCCGGCGAAGAGACCAGGGCGCGTGCCAGCAGGACGCGGCGCTGTATGCCGCCGGAGAGACTGTCAAAGTGCGCATCGGGCTCCAGCGACAGTTGAGATATCACCGTTTCCACCCTTTGTTCCAGTGTCCATCCACCCTGGGTTTCCAGTTCGTGCTGGGTGGCTGCAAGCTGTTCCAGCAGTTTACTGTCCTGGTACTGGCTGAGTTTTAAGCTCAGGTGGTGAAATTGCCGGATGAGCTCCCCCAGTTTCCCCAGCCCTTCGGCCACGCAATCAAATACACTTGCGGAGAAATTCCCGGGCAGCTCCTGATCGAGTGAAGCGATTTTGAGCCCCTGCCGGCGTTCAATATCCCCGTCATCCGGGTTGATCCGGCCTTCCAACACCTTCAATAGCGTGGATTTTCCACAGCCGTTGCGACCCACCAGGCAAACGCGTTCGCCGGCTTCGATGCTGAGGTCGACACCGTCCAGAAGTGCGGGGCCACCAAAGCTCAGGCGTAGATTGCGGGTGCGTAGTAATGGCATGGGGGGCAGAGCATAAGCTGCGCTTGCGGGCGGCTCAACTCATTTTTCCGCTTGCCGATAAGGCGGAGTGTGAACCCTCGTTGTGCCCGAAAATGTGCGCAGGTTCGCATCAGTTGTGATGGGGATACAGGAGACTGTCCATCCGGATCCGGTGACAGGAAAGCAAAGCCATGCTCGAACATGAGTTTTACGCAGACCCGACAGTTTTTGACCAGTGGCAGAACAATACCGGGAACTGGTTCGGTTCAGGCCTTGAAAAACTGTCGCCGTTTTCCTGGGCGTTGGGTTTTTGTAGTCTTGCCGCCACCTTTCTGTTTGTTGCCATTGGTGTATTTATTGATTCGTTGCAGCACAGCGAGCCGGGAGCAACGGCGGAGATGTGGAACCAGACCCTGGCACAGGGGGTGACTTTTGTTATCGCGCTCACTGCGTCGACCGGTCTGTGTAAACAAGCCATGAAGTCGTGGCCCGGGACTATCGCGATTTCAGGCGGTTGCCGTGCTTTGGCCGGATTTGCCGGTTGGCGTAAACCGCAACAGGCGGCGCTGACCAGCGTTCCCAATGCCTCGTCAAAATCTCCGGCAATCGTTGCTGCAGACCGGCAGGCTGTGCAGGAGTTCTTTGCCGGCGTGCGTGCCGCAGGTGTGAATGTTGCTATTGCCAAAGCCCTGTTCGCGGCGGGTGTGCGCTCAGCCCAACACTTGAGCCGGACTGAGGACGGCTATCTGTATGGCATCCACGGTGTCGGTCCCGCGACAGTTCGTAAACTCCGTGCCCATTTCGCGCAGCATTAAGGGCCTGATAGCGCGTCAATATTTTCTTCCAGCGAACGGTAACACCCAGGTGTAAATCGCGGCGAACAGATCGCGTAGAAAATCAGGTCCTGATTCCCCGTATTCCGAATTCGTTGCCGAGTGTCGGGCGGTATAAAGACAACATCCCCGGCTGATACCTGTGCAGGTGTCAGGTCGCCGATTTCAGCAATACCCTCGCCTGCTATGATGAGGTAACGCTCCGAGGTTTCATGCAGGCAATGCCACTGCGTGGTCAAACCGGGTTCAACCCGCGCACGTACAATGGAAACCTGTCGGTCGTCGGGGTGATTGGCGACCTCAAGAATATGGCAACCTTCCTGAAACCAGTATTCGTTCTGCAGTTTGCTGCGGTATATTTTCTCAGACATGGTGAATTGCGCAGCAAGA
>CBFDBP010000256.1:0-5094 GCA_965603065.1 uncultured Gammaproteobacteria bacterium | reverse complement strand
GTTGCCGTCCACTCCGAGGCGGATCGCAGTCTCAAGCACGTATTGCTGGCCGACGAGACGGTTTGCATCGGTCCGGCACCCTCGGTGGACAGTTACCTCAATATTCCTGTATTGATCGCAGCCGCGGAAGTGACCGATGCGGTCGCTATCCATCCGGGCTACGGTTTCCTGTCCGAGAACGCGGATTTCGCCGAGCAGGTCGAGAAGAGCGGTTATATCTTTATCGGCCCGCGTGCCGACACCATACGCACCATGGGTGACAAGGTGGCCGCCATCAGCGCCATGAAAGAAGCCGGTGTGCCTTGTGTGCCGGGCAGCGACGGCCCGTTGGGTGATGATGAAGGGACCAATATCAGGCTGGCACGCGACATCGGCTATCCGATCATCATCAAGGCGGCGGCCGGTGGTGGTGGCCGCGGTATGCGCACGGTGCATTCGGAAGCCAATCTGCTGAGTGCCATTACTGTGACGCGTAGCGAAGCGCTGAGCGCGTTCGGTAACGGCACGGTGTACATGGAGAAATTCCTGGAAAAGCCGCGCCACGTGGAATTCCAGGTGCTGGCCGACGGTGAAGGTGCGGCGATCCACCTTGGCGAGCGCGACTGTTCCATGCAGCGCCGGCACCAGAAAGTGGTTGAAGAAGCGCCGGCGCCCGGCATTACCATGGAGCAACGCATGGCGATGGGCGAGCGCTGTGCCGAGGCCTGCCGTCGCATCAAGTATCGTGGTGCGGGAACCTTCGAGTTCCTGTTCCAGGACGGCGAATTCTACTTTATCGAAATGAACACGAGGGTGCAGGTGGAACACCCGGTCACCGAAATGATAACCGGGGTGGATATTGTCAGGGAACAGCTGCGTATCGCCGCCGGCGAAGGCCTTTCTTATCATCAGGAAGACATCAGCTGGACCGGGCACGCCGTGGAATGCCGCATTAACGCCGAAGACCCGATAAAATTCCTGCCCTCACCCGGCACTATCACCCAGTATCACGCCCCCGGCGGTCCGGGTATTCGGGTGGACACTCATATTTACAACGGTTACACGGTGCCGCCCTACTATGACTCCATGATCGCCAAGTTGATCGCGCACGGTGAAGACCGGGCCACGGCCCTGGCGCGTATGCGCGGTGCACTGGCCGAGATTGTTATCGACGGTATCAAGACCAATATTCCCCTGCACCGGGATATCTGCAGCGATTGCGCCTTCATCGAGGGTGGCACCGATATCCATTATCTGGAGAAGAAGCTGGGGTTGTAGATAGGGGACAGACCACGTTTTTCCAGCCTTGCGCTTGAGCATCGCTTCCCTCCAGTAACTGCAAATACCATCGAAAGGTACTACGATCGTTTGAGTTGGAGGTGCCACCTTATTTCCTTGATCAGGGTGAGTCAGCTCTTCAATGCCTTCTTCACACGCTCCAGCAGCTTGGCCGACACCTTGTTCTGCCGCTCCACTTTGGAGATATAGGCTTGGGAGACATTTATGCGCTGGGCTAGTTCTTCCTGTGTCAATTTGGCCTTGATCCGTGCCAGGGCAATGGGGTTGTCCACGTAATCTTCTAGCTCGAAAGGTACGTAGTCAGCGTCATCCTTCTCGGCCAGTTTCTTCTCAATGGACTTGCGAAGGGCGCGATAAACCCGCAGGGGCAATAGCACGTACTCTTCACCATCCAATGACTTGATGATATTCACGCTCATTTGTAAGCATCTCCACGCGGTTTAATTTTCTCTATGGCGATGATCTTCAACTCATCCTGCCGATCAAAAATCACACGCCAACCACCTACACGCAGTCTGAACAGGCCTTCCTCTCCCTCAAGCTTCTTAACATCCAGTTCTTTATCATCCGGGTTCAACCCGAGCTTATGAATTTTCTCCGCAATCCGTTGCTTTTCAGGGCGGGGAAGGGCGCGTAACTTCCGCTTCGCCTGTCTCCTGATTTTGACCGTGTAGGGCATGGTTATATTATAGGGTTATAAATGGTTATATCAAGTCTTTCAGGAGAGGGGTAAACCACGTTTTACCGCCGCCTCTCTTCCCTCTGCGGTCTGTCCCCAATTTCCTTGCCCATTTCCGGATTGTAAACGGCAGGTATGCTCGCTATACTCGACTAAGCTAGACTAAGCTAGACTAAGTTTAATGGGGTGTTAACGGTGAAAGTCAATATGCATGAGGCCAAGTCCCAGTTGTCTAAATTGGGTGAGTTGGCCTGGCGCGGTGAATCTATCGTGATTGCGAAGGCTGGGAAGCCATACCTTGATCTGGTGCCGCATAGAGCGTCTCAGGTAAAACGAACGCCCGGCAGGCTGGAAGGCCAGATTACCATCGCCCGGGATTTTGATGAGACGCCGGCCGAAGTGATTTCAAGTTTCATCGGCGATTAATGCGTAAACTTCTGCTCGATACGCATGCATTTCTTTGGTGGCTCGGTAATGACCCACAGCTAGGGCCGAAAGCCCGGGAAGCCATCAGCGATGAACGGAATGACGTTTTTATCAGTGCGGTAACGGGATGGGAGATCGCCATCAAGCGGTCTATCGGGAAGTTGAGCGCGCCGGACAACCTGGATGCATTGCTTGACGATGAAGGTTTTTCAGTCTTACCGATAACGTTTTATCACGGTGAGCAGGCTGGATCATTGCCGCCTCACCATAAGGATCCTTTCGATCGCATGCTGATTGCTCAGGCACAAGCAGAGGGGCTGACGCTTGTAACCCGGGACAAACACTTCCCTTTGTATGGTGTCCGTGTGTTACCGGCTGATTTATAACCGCTAATCCGATGCCCTGGCAACAACTCTCCCTGGAAACAGGTGGCCTGAATCCGCAACAGTTGTCCATGTTCTTTGAGGAACAGGGCGCGCTGTCGGTGAGTTTCGAGGATGCGGCCGACCAGCCCTTGTTCGAACCCGACCCGGGCACTACACCGCTATGGTCGGCAACACGCATTACCGCCCTGTTCGAAGCGACTGCGGATGTTTCGGTCTTGAAACAACGATTGGTATCGACTTTCGGGGCGACGCTCGTCGAGCGACTGCATGAAGACACCCTGCAGGACCAGGATTGGGAGCGCGTCTGGCTGGATCAATTCCATCCCATGCAGTTCGGCCGACGGCTCTGGATCTGCCCGGCCGGCCAGCGCCCAGCGTACGACAAGGATGCTGTGCTGATCGATCTGGATCCCGGGCTGGCTTTCGGTACCGGTACCCACGCCACCACCGCCTTGTGCCTGCAATGGCTGGATGGGCATCCGCCTGTGAATCAGCAGGTTCTGGATTTCGGCTGTGGCTCCGGCATTCTGGCCATTGCGGCGCTCAAACTGGGTGCTGCCGCTGCCTGGGGTGTGGACATCGATGCGCAGGCCCTGTGGGCGAGCCGCGAGAATGCGGCGCACAATGGTGTGGACGCGGGTCTGATGACCGGGCTGCCGGAAGCGCTGCCGGATCAGCGCTTCGATGTATTGCTGGCGAATATCCTCGCCAATCCGCTGATTGAACTGGCGCCCCGCCTGGCGGGACTGGTTCGGGTGGGTGGCGATCTGGTGTTATCCGGTATTCTTGGCGAGCAGGCGGCTGCGGTGCGCACGGCGTATGAGCGCTGGTTTTCCCTGTCGGAGACGGTTGAGCGGGATGGCTGGGTATGTTTGCACGGGATTCGGGGCTAATGTGTGAGTCGGCGAACTGACGCACGCCTTGGTGATTTGATTTTCCCCATCTGATTGTGGTTAGTTGTAAAATGCAGCGTAAACCACGGAAACGGATGTCATGTACGTAGCCTGTCCTTCATGTAAATTACTGTATCAGATTGAGTTGATTCACCTGCGTGCCGCCGGTGGTGAGTTGCATTGTGGTACCTGCAAGACCACATTCAATGCCACCGCAGCTGTGTTTGACGATCCCCAGCAGGCGCTTGATTACGCGGATCAGCATCCGTGGCAGGAGAATGTCGCGCGTGAAATCGATGACCTGGTGAACCAGGCATTGGACCAGGTGCCGGATCATGAGCATGCCACCGGGATGACGGACGGTCAGAAGTCTGAACAGGTGGTTGCCGATTTTGAACAAATCAGTGACGCCAGTGCATCGTCCGATGACGCGGTCCACATCGTTCCGGAAGTCGAGCAAGAAGCTCCCATGCCGCCGGCGGCAGGGGACGTCACTGAAGCACCTGATGAACACGTTCCCGAGCCTGCGGCGGTGGAGGGCCTTGTTGAGGAATCACAACTTCATGACCTGTTGCGGGCCGACATGGATTTCTACGCCTGTCCCGCGGCCGCAGAGTTTCGGGCGCAGCGGCCGCGACGGACCAGCGAAGCACTGGAGCTGTCGGCAGCCCTGTTGTATTCGGACGAAAGTCACGATACCGGTTTGCGTGTCCCCTGGGGCGCGATCGCCGCGTCTATGCTGCTGGCGGTTTTGCTGGTGGCGCAGCTTGCCTGGGCCGAGCGCTACCAGCTGGTGCGCTTGCCCCAACTGCGGCTGGCGCTTGAATTTTTCTGCCAACCGTTGAACTGTGACCTGCCATTGCGTCATGACATCAGCAGGATTGAAGTGGTCGAACGTGAAGTCAGGGATCATCCACATGCCAGTGGTGCCTTGTTGATCAATGCGTCTTTCGTGAATCGTGCCGGTTTTTCGCAGGCCTACCCGGTGTTTGAGGTTTCGTTTTCCGATGTATCGGGTACACCGGTCGCCGTGCGGCGTTTCCCGCCGGCGGAGTATCTGATCGGTCGGCAGGATGTATCAAACGGCATGGCGCCCGGTGAACGGGCGCAGCTGATGCTGGAAGTCGTTGATCCAGGTGATCGTGCGGTGTCTTTTCAGTTTGATTTTCTGTAAACATAGCTGCAGAAGGCACGGAAAAATGAGCACTTGCCAATCGCGCCTCAACCACAACGGGCACAAAAGTCACGAAGGCTTTCAAGACAAAGGGATTTCCTGATAGATCGACGGTGCTTGCGGGTAACAGCGTTTACCTTACCTGACAGTTGCATAACTTTCGGGCTGCATATCAATTTCACCTTGTACCCCAGGGCACCCTCTCTCGCCTGACGGCGATTCACCTTGTACCCCAGGGCACCCTCCCCCCCAGGGGGC
>CBFDBP010000255.1:0-5132 GCA_965603065.1 uncultured Gammaproteobacteria bacterium | reverse complement strand
GCGGGCGTGGCAGGTTTCATCTGGCTCTATCTGGTGAGCAAGCCGGTAGAGGCTGAGCACTAGATTCTGAATCGAAGATGGAAGTCCACAACTTTTTTCTGACCCTGCTTATTATCCTGCTGACGGCGAGGGTGTTCGCCGAGCTGGCCGCGCGCTTGCAAGCGTTTTCGGTGATGCGTAGATGCTGTAGTCGATTGCTGTTTGGATGCCCGGCGTTGTATGCCGGTAAACGTAAGCCTGAATACGTTAAGGCATTGAACGGGAAATCAGCCGCACATATGATCGAAATATACGAACATATGACATAAAAGATTCGACTTATCTTGATTTATCGAAAGGCATAGAGTTGCCCATGAAAGCAAAGCCAATACCATATTTCCACGGAGGTTTATATGTTTACCAACCTGTATCAAGAAGTACTTAGGGCTATCAGACGGTGGTTTGAGATCGCCCGGGTGCCCACCGAGCCTGCGCTTGTTCCCGTCAAGGTGCGGATCGATGAGGCGGAGCAGTATCGGCCAATGAGTATTCGGGAATATCGAGCCTTACAGCAGAGGTTCAAACGATGAGCGAGCCAATGAAACGCATTGGAGAGCTAGTTTCTTGTTTTTAGTCCGGCGGGGACCGATGAAACCACTGTTTCCCTGGTCGTATCGCGGCCCAGGCGAAACCTTCTGATTTGGTGCTGATCCTCGGTGTGGAGGGATTACCGCCAAATGCGCACCTGTTCAGTACCACCACATTCTCATTCACGCACCTGATGCGCAATCGTCCTTGCCCGGACATGGCAATCGAGCCCACATCTCACAAACACGTCGCCCGGATATTGCCTGCATTCGTACCGTATAGTTAGTATGAAAACGGCACGTGGCCTGACTAGAGACACGCTGACATGGATAACTTGCTTGCAAGGCATTGGCATCATCTGCCGCGAGATGAGATCGAGACCCTTCTGGAGTCCGATGCTGAAAAAGGGCTCGATACATTCGAAGTGGCGCACCGGCAGAAGAAGTTCGGGCCGAATCGCGTTACACTGACGAAAGGCAAGAGCCCGCTTGTTTTGTTTCTGCTGCAATTTAACCAGCCGCTTGTTTACATCCTGTTGGGCGCGGCGTTCGTTACCTTTGCACTTCAGGAATGGGTCGACAGTGGTGTCATCTTCGGTGTTGTGCTGGTCAATTCAGTTATTGGATTCATCCAGGAATCCAAGGCATTAAAGGCCATCGAGGCACTGGCGCGCGCCATGAAGGGTGTGGCGATGGTCGTGAGGGCAGGGAAAAAGGAAAATATCGCTGTCTCGGAGCTGGTCCCTGGAGACCTTGTGTTACTGCAGTCCGGAGATAAGGTGCCAGCGGATCTGCGCTTGCTGCGCTCCCGGGAGCTCCAGATCGATGAATCGGCATTGACCGGCGAGTCCGTTTCTGTACAAAAACAGGCGGAACGGTTGGCCCAGGAAACGGTGCTTGCCGACCGCAACAACATGGCCTATTCGTCCACCCTGGTTACCTATGGTACCGGTGCAGGGGTTGTCGTTGCGACGGGTGACGGCACGGAGATCGGACGGATCAATGCACTGATCGCCAGTGCCGATACGCTGGCAACGCCACTAACCAAGAAAATCGCCCACTTCAGCGGGATTCTGCTGTGGGTCATTTTGGGTCTTGCCGGCCTGACCTTGCTGGCGGGTTGGTTCCACGGGGAGCCTTTGCTTGACACCTTTATGGCGGCAGTGGCGCTGGCCGTCGGTGCAATCCCGGAGGGGTTGCCAGCGGCGATGACCATCATGCTGGCGATCGGTGTGGGCAAGATGGCGCAGCGTCACGCGATTATCCGCAGGATGCCGGCCGTTGAAACCCTTGGCAGCACGACAGTTATCTGCTCCGACAAGACGGGAACGTTGACCCAGAATCAAATGACGGTGCAGCAGGTCTTTGCGGAAGGTCACTATTACGAATTCACGGGCGTGGGTTATGCGCCGCAAGGAGAGGTTCGCGTTGACGAGTCCGCGATCGACCCACAATCGCATCCTGCCCTTGTGGAATGCCTGAAGGCGGGTCTGCTATGCAACGACTCGCGCTTGATCAACCACGGCGCGCAGTGGGCCAGCGACGGTGATCCAACCGAAGTCGCGTTGATCACCGCGGCGACCAAGGCCAGGCTTTCGCGCGAGGCGCTTGAACAGGCAATGCCCCGTATCGATACGCTGCCGTTCGAATCCCAGCATCAATACATGGCGACGCTACACAGTGTGACAGCAGGGGCAGCGCCTGTCATTTACATGAAGGGCTCCGTTGAAAGTGTCTTGTCCCGATGTCGCGACACTTACGTGTCGGGTTCTGACACAGGAGTGCTCGATCAGGCGAGCATCCACCGCAAAGTGGAGGAGATGGCGGCGAGGGGACTGCGTGTGCTGGCATTTGCCCGCAAGGTTGTTATTCCCCCCAGTCAAGCGGTCACACATGCCGATGTGGCTGATGGCCTGACTTTCCTTGGATTGCAGGCCATGATGGATCCGCCCAGGCCGGAGGCGATAGCAGCCGTGAAAGTCTGCCAGAAGGCCGGTATACAGGTTAAGATGATAACTGGTGACCACGTGGCGACTGCCGCGGCGATCGCTCGACAGATCGGTCTTCACAGTAGCGCCGAAAGTGACCCTGATGATTTCGCTATCAACGGGCACAGACTCGCGCAATTGGCCGATCATGAGTTAGTGGATGTCGCCCAGCGGACGGTGGTGTTTGCGCGGGTATCACCCGAACAAAAGCTGCGTCTGGTGGAAGCCCTTCAGGCCAAAGGCCATGTGGTGGCCATGACCGGTGATGGTGTCAATGATGCCCCCGCGCTGAAGCAGGCCGACATCGGCGTTGCCATGGGCGTGGGTGGTACCGAGGTGGCGAAAGAGGCTGCGGATATGGTGCTCACTGACGACAATTTTTCTACCATTGAGGCGGCTGTCGAGGAAGGTCGGGCGGTGTTTGATAACCTGGTTAAATTCATCACCTGGACGCTGCCTACCAATATCGGCGAAGGATTGGTGATACTGGTTGCCGTATTTGCTGGCCTCACGCTCCCCATTACGCCGGTCCAGATTCTATGGATTAATATGACAACGGCCGTGTTACTCGGCCTCATGTTGGCCTTTGAAGGTAAGGAGCCGGGGATCATGGAACGCCCCCCGCGGCGCCCCGACACGCCGGTACTCACCCGGGCGCTCGGTATTCGTATTGGTCTTGTGAGCCTGATGTTATTACTTAGCGCTTTTGGTCTTTTCGAATGGGCGTTGCTGCATGGCAAGAGTCTCGAAACAGCACGAACCATCGCGGTCAATATGTTCGTGTTCGGCGAGCTCTTTTATCTGTTCAATTGCCGATCGTTGCGGTACTCGATGTTCACGCTGGGTGTCTTTTCAAACCTGTGGCTGGTTCTCGGTGTGTCGGTAATGGTCTTGCTGCAAGTCGTGTTCACTTACGCTCCAGCGATGAATGATTTATTCGGAACCGCCCCGATGGACACAACCGAATGGGTGTGGGTTCTGAGCGGCGGATTGGCAATCTACATGGTTGTGGGTGCCGAAAAGTGGCTGCGTCGTCGTACCGGCAGCGAGATAGGCAGCTAATAGAGGCTGAGCACTAGATTCTGAATCGAAGATGGAAGTCCACTACTTTTTTCTTGCTCTGCTCATTATCCGGTGCTTGGTTCATTTAGTGTTGGTGAACAAGGTGAAACTTAGCTTCATTCAATTGCTTGCAACCGATTCTCAGCCTTGCAGCGGGCTGATAAGCGAAAATCGACAATAACTAATTGGTTCTGGTAGAGTTTTCAGAATTCTAGCAACACCAAATGAACCAAGCACCCAAAAACCGAGCAGCATTCGGTCGGTCGAAGTCAGATTGGGTGCACGTCGACGCGATCGATTGATGATCAGGAGTTGCTGCTTCATGAGAAGGCTATCTGCGACGATCGCCTTGGCACCGCCAGGTCCAAGCAGTTTGGCGAGTGTTGTCAACAAGTGCGCAAGCATCAGCAGCAGGACCTTCATGGAGAGTAGAGTAGGGAAGGTTGCCTCTTGGAACAAGACTAGCTAAGTGTTCGAATTCGGGCGACAATTTACAATTCGCCATCCACACCGCGTTACAGGTTAAAGCTGACCAAGGCATGAGCGGTTCCCTGACGGCGATGGATTTTTCGGCTATCGCGCCGGAGGACGGCGCTCCTACGTTGAATACTAGTCTATTTCCCGTGCAGCCAGTTGGCGTTCACGGCGTTCGTCTTCCTGTTCGCGGGCGTCGTCAATGACCTGCATGACTTTCTCCACATCGGCGTCCACCGTACTGCGTTTAAAGCGTCCGGTAAGCGACGTATCGTGCTGCAGCTTACCACTCTCATAAAGTGCCCAGACCTCCTTTCCATAATCGGTTTTGAGTAACTCCGGGGCGAAACCGCCAAAATAAATCGCCATATTGACCACATCCCGCTCCAGCATCATGCCGGCGCTGTTATTGGCCGCGGCATTGACGGCTTGTGGAAGATCGATAATGACGGGGCCTTCACTATCAACCAGGACGTTGAACGGTGACAGGTCGCCGTGGACAATTCCCGCGCAGAGCATGCGTACTATTTCCGCGATGATCCGGCCGTAATAATCAATCGCCTGCTCGCTGGTCAAGGCCAGATCATTGAGGCGCGGGGCTGCGTTACCGTCGGCGTCCGTCACCAGCTCCATCAACAATACCCCGTCTACAAAACCATAGGGCTCAGGCACACGAACACCGGCAGCGGCCAGGCAATAAAGCGCATCTACCTCCGCGTTGAGCCAGGCCTGTTCCGATTCCTTTTGTCCGTAACGGGTGCGCTTTTCCATGGCGCGGGCCCTGCGGCTGTTCTTGACCTTGCGCCCTTCCTGATACTGCACAGCCTGCTTGAAGCTGCGCTGTTGTGCCTCTTTATAAACCTTGGCACAGCGTATCGCGTCGCCACAGCGAACCACATAGATCTGCGCTTCCTTGCCACTCATCAACTGGGACTTGACCTCATCGATCAGACCGTCTTCTACCAGTGGCTGCAATCTTTTAGGTACTTTCACGGGATTTTAGCTGCCGGGATCCTGTTCTGGTGCAATCCGGTCAAGTCGT
>CBFDBP010000254.1:0-5172 GCA_965603065.1 uncultured Gammaproteobacteria bacterium | reverse complement strand
CTCTGGAGGAGAAGGTCCCCTGGGGGAGAGGGTGCCCTGGGGCGCAGCGAGTCTTGTAAGGCAATGCAGGGTGAATTCAGGCCAGATTGGCAAATAGCCGAGCCGTTTATGTCGCCGGCGTAAATGTCACACACAGCACTCCTGCGTGAGTTCGACCTTGTCGCTCTCCAAAACCGATTCAAGACGTACCGTAAAACCCCACAAGCGCGTTATGTGTTTGACGATTTCGGCAGAGGATTCGGCGAGCGGCCGGCGCTGATGCTGTGTGTGCCGCAGTGTAAGGGAGCGATCGCCGCTGCGATTCACGTTGTAGATCTGGATATCGGGCTCGCGGCTGCCCAGGTTGTACTGTTCGGCCAGTGACTGGCGGATGTTGCGATAGCCGTTTTCATCATGAATGGCGGATATCTCGAGTTGCTCCAGGTTGTCGTCGTCCAGCACCGAGAACAGCTTGAACTCGCGAATCAGGCGGGGTGACAGGTACTGGGCAATGAAACTCTCGTCCTTGAAGTTACGCATGGCGAAATCCAGGGTTTTGATCCAGTCGCTGCCGGCGATGTCGGGAAACCAGTGACGGTCCTCGTCGGTGGGTTGTTCGCAGATGCGGCGCAGGTCGGTCATCATGGCAAAGCCAAGTGCGTAGGGGTTGATGCCGCTGTAGTTCTGACTGTCGTACGCCGGCTGGGCGACGACATTGGTGTGTGACTGCAGGAACTCTATCATGAAGCCGTCATCGACCAGACCCTCTTCGTACAGGGTGTTGAGGATCGTGTAGTGCCAGAACGTAGCCCAGCCCTCGTTCATGACCTGTGTCTGGCGCTGGGGGTAGAAGTACTGCGCGACCTTACGCACGATGCGAACGATTTCACGCTGCCAGGGCTTTAACAGGGGCGCATTTTTTTCGATGAAGTACAACAGGTTTTCCTGGGGTTCGGAAGGAAATCGTTGTTCATCACGCGTGGATGCTGTTTCCTTTCTGGCAGGCAGGGTGCGCCACAGGTCGTTGACCTGAGATTGCCGATAGTCTTCGCGTTCCTTCTGGCGGCGGCGCTCCTGTTCGGCGGACAGCGTGGAAGGCCGTTTGTAGCGATCGACACCATAGTTCATCAGGGCATGACAGGAGTCGAGCAGAAGCTCCACCTCTTCCTCGCCGTAACGCTGCTCGCACTCGGCAATGTAATTTCTGGCAAACAGCAGGTAATCAACGATGGCGTCGGCGTTGGTCCAGGTCTGGAACAGGTAATTGTTCTTGAAAAAGGAGTTGTGTCCGTATGCAGCGTGGGCGATCACCAGCGCCTGCATGGTGATGGTGTTTTCTTCCATCAGGTAGGCAATACAGGGGTTCGAGTTGATCACGATCTCGTAGGCCAGACCCATGTGGCCGCGTTTGTAACGCTGTTCGACACCGAGAAACTGCTTGCCGAAAGACCAGTGATGATAGTTTACGGGCATACCCACAGAGGAGTAGGCGTCCATCATTTGTTCGGCAGTGATGACTTCAATCTGGTTGGGGTAGGTGTCCAGCCCATAGCCGGCTGCGACACGCGCAATTTCACGTTCATAGCGCTCGATCAGCTCAAAGGTCCACTCCGAGCCTTCTGATATCAGTTTACCCGTCATGTTACACGTTTCCTGAATAACTCGCGGAATACGGGGTAGATGTCCTGCGCTGCCTCGATCTGTTGCATGGCAAAATTAGGGTAGATGTCGGCAACCCTCTCGTATTCCTGCCACAGGCTCTGATGCCTGTCCGGTGTGATTTCCACATAAGCGAAATACTGCAGGTATGGCATGATCCTGCTCAGCAGCAGATCGCGGCACTTGGGGCTGTCGTTGTCCCAGTTGTCGCCGTCAGAGGCCTGTGCCGCATAAATATTCCACTCTGTTACGGGATAACGTTCGCATATGGTTTCGTGCATCAGTTCCAGTGCGCTGGAGACCACCGTGCCGCCGGTTTCGCGGGAGTGGAAGAATTCGTCCTCGTCGACCTCTTTGGCGATGGTGTGGTGGCGGATGAAAACGACGTCGATGCGTTCGTAGTTGCGCTTCAGGAAAAGATACAACAGGATGAAAAAACGTTTTGCGGTATCCTTGCGTATCTCGTCCATGGAACCAGAGACATCCATCAGGCAGAACATGACCGCCTGGGTGCTGGGCTTGGGTAGCTTGATACGGTTATTGTAGCGCAGATCAAAGGTATCGATGAAGGGGATGGCGTCGATGCGCTTCTTCAAGTGCCGGATTTCTTCTGCGAGCGCAGCTATCCGCGGGTCCGATTCTTGTTCCTCGCCATCGGCGAATCCGGTGACAGGCTGTAACGTCGTCAGTTCCGCGCTTGCCTCGCGCAGGCGTTTCATATGGGGGCCGCGTAGCGCGATACGCCGTGCCAGAGCACCACGCAGCGAACGCACGATATTGATGTTCGACGGCACGCCGTCGCTGGTATAGCCGGCACGCACGGATTTGAAGTCAGTCAGCGTGGTGAGCTGGGTCTTTACCAGGTCCGGTAACGCCAGATCCTCGAAAAAAAGCTCCAGGAATTCCTCGCGCGACAGTTGAAAGGCGAAGTCATCTTCGCCCTCGCCGCTGTTACCGGCTTTGCCGCCCTGGCCGCCGCCGGACTCCGGCGGCCGTTTGATCCTGTCGCCGGTGACGAAGTCGGTGTTACCGGGATGTACGGCTTCCCGGCGCCCGCCCTGCCCATGCTGGAAAACCGGCTCGGACATGTCTTTGGCGGGGATATTGATTTTCTCGCCGTTGTCGATATCGGCAATGTGGCGGCCGGAAACCGCATCGGCAACCGCCCGCTTTATCTGGCTTTTGAAGCGACGGATGAATCGCTGACGGTTTACCGCGCTCTTGTTTTTACCGTTCAGCCGTCTGTCGATAACCTGCGTCACAATACCATCCGTCAGGAAGCTTTACGTACACGCAGATACCATTCGGACAACAACCTCACCTGTTTTCCGGTGTAGCCCTTATCCGTCATGCGATCGATGAAATCCTCATGTTTCTTCTGGTCTTCGGTCGAGGCCTTGGCGTTGAACGAAATGACCGGCAACAGGTCCTCGGTATTGGAGAACATCTTCTTTTCGATCACGCCGCGCAGTTTCTCGTAGCTGGTCCAGGCCGGGTTCTGGCCCTCGTTGTTGGCGCGTGCGCGCAGTACGAAGTTGACGATTTCGTTTCGGAAATCTTTCGGGTTGCTGATGCCGGCCGGTTTTTCGATCTTTTCCAGTTCCTCGTTCAGGGCCGTACGGTCGAAGCTCTCGCCGGTATCCTGATCACGATACTCCTCATCCTGGATCCAGTAATCCGCGTAGGTGATATAGCGATCAAAGATGTTCTGACCGTATTCGGAGTAGGATTCAAGGTAAGCGGTCTGGATCTCTTTGCCGATGAATTCCGCATACTTCGGTGCCAGGTAACCCTTCAGGTAGGATATGTACTGTTCCTCGAGTTCCGGCGGAAACTGTTCCTGTTCGATCTGCTGTTCCAACACGTGTAACAGGTGCACCGGGTTGGCGGCGACTTCCGAGTGGTCGTAGTTGAAGACTTTGGACAGAATCTTGAATGCAAAGCGCGTGGACAGTCCGGTCATGCCTTCGTCTACACCTGCATAGTCGCGGTATTCCTGGTAGGACTTGGCCTTGGGATCGATGTCCTTCAGGTTCTCGCCGTCGTAGATGCGCATTTTCGAGAAAGTACTGGAGTTTTCCGGTTCCTTCAGACGCGACAGTACGGCGAACTGGGCCATCATCTCCAGGGTATCCGGTGCGCAGGGGGCTTCCGACAGCGAACTGTTGCGCATCAGCTTTTCGTAGATTTTCACTTCATCGGAGACACGCAGGCAGTACGGTACTTTAACGATATTGATACGATCGAGGAATGCCTCGTTATTACGGTTGTTCTTAAAGGCCTGCCATTCCGATTCATTGGAATGGGCCAGGATGATCCCGTCGTAGGGGATGGCTGACAGGCCTTCGGTTCCCATGTAATTGCCTTCCTGGGTGGCGGTGAGCAGTGGATGCAGCACCTTGATGGGAGCTTTGAACATTTCCACGAATTCCAGCAGTCCCTGGTTGGCCAGGCACAGGCCGCCGGAGTACGAGTAGGCGTCCGAATCATCCTGGGAATACTGTTCCAGTTTGCGGATGTCCACTTTGCCGACCAGGGAGGAGATGTCCTGATTGTTTTCGTCACCCGGCTCGGTTTTCGCTACACCAATCTGCTGCAAGACCGACGGCCGCAGCTTGACGACCTTGAACTGGGAGATATCGCCGTTGTATTCGTGCAGGCGCTTGACCGCCCAGGGCGACATGATGCCGCCCAGGTAACGACGTGGGATGCCATAGTCATCCGCGAGGATCTGGGCATCTTCGCTGGGTGAAAACAGTCCCAGCGGCGACTCGTTGATCGGCGAACCCTTGATGGCATAGAACGAACATGTCTCCATCAGCGACTTCAGCTTTTCCGCCAGGGAGGATTTGCCGCCGCCGACGGGACCAAGCAGATAGAGAATCTGTTTTTTCTCTTCCAGGCCCTGCGCGGCATGACGGAAGTAGGAGACGATCTTCTCGATGGTGTCCTCCATACCGTAGAATTCTTTGAAGGCAGGGTAGATCTTGATGACCTTGTTTGAAAAAAGTCGGCTCAGCCGGGGATCCTGGCGGGTATCCACCAGCTGCGGTTCGCCGATGGCCATGAGCATGCGCTCGGCAGCGGTGGCGTAGGCCGTGGGATCGTTCTTGCAGATGTCGAGGTATTCCTGGAGGGTGTATTCCTCTTCCCTCGACTCGACGTATCGGTTCAGGTATTGATTGAATATAGTCATGGCACGGCCGCTCCTTTATAGATCCGTCAACAAACTCGGGCCATCCACGACGACTTGTCTTGCGTCCCTGTTCTTGTTCTTGTTGATTGACAAGACTGACATCTGGACGACTGCACATGATCTTGGCTGCAAACGTTATGCCAAATCATGGGATGAGGTAATATTTACTTGTCTGAGCCAGTAATAATCCGACACTGTGCGAGCTTGGCGGTTCCTCAAATGACTATGTGGGCGTCAAATTAGTGTCAGTTTTGTGTGGAATTACGGCACTTTGGCACTGTGGCAGGAGGATGAAGCTACATGCTGCGGAAAAGTGTTTGGCGAAAGCGAACATTTCA
>CBFDBP010000253.1:0-5218 GCA_965603065.1 uncultured Gammaproteobacteria bacterium | reverse complement strand
ACAGGGCTGATGGTTCAGGTGGCGTTGCTTAGCGCTCCCGGGCTTCCTTGATCACGGCTTCCGCCACGTTCTTCGGGCATGGCATGTAATGCAGGAATTCCATCGAGAACTGGCCACGGCCGGAGGTCATGGTGCGCAGGTCGCCGATGTAGCCGAACATCTCGCTTAAGGGGCATTCGGCCTTGACACGTACACCGGTGGGACCGGATTCCTGGGATTTGATCATGCCGCGGCGGCGGTTGATGTCGCCGATGACGTCGCCGACATTGTCTTCCGGGGTAAACACGTCCACTTTCATGATCGGTTCCATGAGCTGCGGCCCGGCTTTGGGCATGGTCTGGCGGTAGGCCGCCCCGGCGGCCAGTTCATAGGCCACGGCGGAGGAGTCCACCGGGTGGTAGCCGCCGTCCAGCAGGGTCACATTGAAGTCCACGCAGGGGTAACCGGCCAGTACGCCGACTTCCATGTTTTTCTTGAAGCCTTTTTCAACCGCCGGCCAGAATTCGCGTGGTACGGTGCCACCGGTAACCTTCGATTCGAACTGGTAACCGCCGCCGGGTTCACCGGGCTCGATGATGTAGTCGATCTTGGCGAACTGGCCGGAACCACCGGTCTGTTTCTTGTGGGTATAGCTGTCTTCGATGCGCTGGGTGATGGTTTCGCGGTAGGCCACCTGTGGCTTGCCGACGGTCACTTCCACGCCGTGGGTACGCTTGAGGATGTCGACTTTGATATCCAGGTGCAGTTCGCCCATGCCCTTGAGGATGGTCTCGCCGCTGTCCTGGTCGGTTTCGACGCGGAATGACGGATCTTCCTGGATCATCTTGCCGATGGCAATACCCAGTTTCTCGGAAGCGCCCTTGTCGACCGGCGCCACGGCAATCGAGATCACCGGATCGGGGAAGACCATGGGCTCCAGGGTGGCCGGATTCTTTTCGTCACACAGGGTGTGACCGGTCTGCACGTTCTTCATGCCGAGCACGGCGACGATATCGCCGGCCTGGGCGCTGGTCAGTTCCTCGCGCGAGTCGGCGTGCATTTCGACGATACGCCCGATACGCTCGGTCTTGCCGGTAAAGGTATTGAGCACCGAGGTGCCTTTTTCCAGCTTGCCCGAGTAGATACGGATAAAGGTCAGGGCGCCAAAGCGGTCATCCATGATCTTGAAGGCCAGCGCACGCAGCGGCCTGTCGACATCGACAACGGCGAATTCGCCGGTTTCATTGCCTTCCAGGTCCACTTCCGGTTGCGGTTTGACTTCCGTCGGGTTGGGCAGGTAGTCCACCACGGCGTTCAGCACCGGCTGAATACCCTTGTTTTTGAACGCGGAACCGCAATAGGTCGGGAAGAAGTCCAGTGCGATAGTGCCCTTGCGGATACAGCGCTTGATATCGTCGATGGAGGGCTCTTCGCCTTCCAGGTATGTCTCCATCAGGTCGTCGTCCTGCTCGACGGCGGTCTCGATGAGTTTCTCGCGCCATTCCTCGATGGCATCGGCCATGTCAGCCGGTGGTTCCTGGATCTCGTAGGCGGCGGGGTCGCCCGAGGCATCCCACACCCAGGCCTTGCGCGTCAGCAGGTCGACCACACCGACGAAGTCGTCTTCGATACCGATGGGCAGCGTCATGACCAGCGGGTTGGCCGCCAGTACGTCCTCGATCTGCTGCACCACGCGGTAGAAATCCGCGCCCATGCGGTCCAGCTTGTTGACGAAGATGACGCGTGCCACCTCCGAGTCGTTGGCATAGCGCCAGTTGGTCTCGGACTGGGGCTCCACGCCACCGGAACCGCAGAATACGCCCACGCCGCCGTCGAGCACCTTGAGCGAGCGATATACTTCGATGGTGAAGTCGACGTGTCCGGGGGTGTCGATAATATTCAGGCGGTGGCCGTCCCACTCACAGGAAGTGGCAGCCGACTGGATGGTAATGCCGCGCTCACGTTCCTGGTCCATGAAGTCGGTGGTGGCTTCACCCTCGTGAACCTCACCGGTTTTGTGGATTTTACCGGTCAGCTTGAGGATGCGTTCCGTGGTTGTTGTTTTGCCAGCATCTACGTGGGCGAAAATCCCTATATTGCGGTATTTGGATAAATCAGTCATTGCTTTACTCTGCGGTTGATCAATAATAAATGCGGCATTTTGACCACGGCCAACATCACGCGCACGGTGCCGGTTCCCGAAGGCAACAGCGGCGCCGAATTATATAGGAATGGAGCTGCATGTGTAAGGGAGTCTGTCGGCGCAGTAATACCGGTATAGATGTACCTTATTTACACCCGTTGATACTGTCCGGGTACAATTTGGCCCCATGCACGATATTCCCGGACGTATTGCAGATGTATTGCTGGAAGTGGAGGCCAATCTTCGTACCAGTGGCAAGTGGGAACAGGAGCCGCCGGATAGCCGCGATCTGGGCAGTGCCCAGCCTTTCTGCATCGACACCCTCAGTTTCGAACAATGGCTGCAGTGGATATTCCTGCCGCGCATGAAGCGGATTATCGAACAGCAAAAACCGCTACCCGTCAAGAGCGGGATCTATGTCTATGCGCATGAATATCTGCGTACCAGTGACTTCTCTACCGGCAGTCTGCTGAAGCTCATCAAACGCTTCGACGATCTGATCGCCATCCAGTCCGCCGCCAGGCGGCATTGACCAGGATAAAGCAAAGCGACGGCCGGGCAGCCAACTGCCGGGATTGCCCACGCCTGTCGGTATGCACGGGTTGCTACGGCTGCATAATGTGTTGCATTTCAAGGCCTGACCCCGCTATATGACTTATTTTTCATGTAAGACTCCGAACCGGTCTGAGAACCGGTATCAGGTCTTAAATCGGACGGATCGCTGACTGGTTTAGCGTCGGCAAGCCTGTTAACCAGGCAGGCGATCGGTTAATTTTTGGACCAAACAGCGTATCAGGGAGCGTTGTCTCCCGCATCAGAGAACAGGTTTTTACTTTGTGCCTTCAGTGGCCTTCAAGGTGAATAATGACTCACTCGATCAGGGGAACAGTCAAATCATGAATCATTCAGCCCGGGCACAGTTTCACCAGGACTTTGAGGCGGCGCTGGCTTTCGCGACCCGCCTGCATGCCAGACAAGTGCGCAAGCAGACCGATATCCCCTATATTTCACATCTGATTGGTGTGGCGGGACTGGTGCTTGAGTACGGCGGCGACAGAGACGAGGCGATAGCCGCGTTGCTGCATGATGCCATAGAGGATCAGGCGGCCGGGTACGCGGGTGGCGCGACTCGCTTACGTGCGGATATCCGTGCTCGATTCGGTGACAAGGTGGTGTGCATTGTGGAAGGCTGTACGGATGCGGAAACGGTGCCGAAGCCACCCTGGAAGCAACGTAAACAAGACTACATCGATCATGTCTCGGAGGTGGACGACTCGACGCGGTTGGTTTCCTGCGCCGACAAACTCCACAATGCCCGGGCCATAGTCAGCGACCTGCGGGTGCTCGGCGACGCACTGTTTGACCGCTTCGGCGGCGGCAAGGAGGGCACGCTTTGGTACTACCGGTCCCTGGCGAATACCTTCCTCGATCTCGGTAACCGTCGAATGGCGCAAGAGCTGGACAGAACGGTACAGGAAATGGAACGCCTTACAGAAAGTTGAAATGTGTTGTGACCGGAATCAGTTCGACTCGAAAACTTGCCGCCGTTGTTTTGAAATTGCTATCGGGTTATGTTCAACTGACTGAGAGGATGCGGAAAAAATGCAACACTCACCCTGTGGCGGAGACGGTTATTTCGCCGACATGAATGACCGGGCAGCGGAGACCGGTCGGACCATGGCCGAAGCGGGTGGTGTTGAACTGGACGAAGATAAAAATGGACTGTTCAATAATGTGGCGAACCGGGCCAATAAAGCTCACTACCAGCTTCGGTGGTTTGGCAAAGCCGGCCGGATGTGTCTGCGTGGAAGAATAATATTCCCATGGATAGCGACGAGAACTTTTCACACCGGGATAAGCTGGACTTCCTCAACGACAACGGGTCTTTGCGGGGCAAGGTTGTGGCGGCCCATGATGTTGTCCGCCGACGATTTGATTTCATTGCACGTATTGCGCTTACGCTCTACGACTCGGAAACCGGTGTGCTCAAGGCCTACATGCACAGTGGACCGCAGGGTGATCCCCTGGAACACTACCAGGCTCTGCTGGATAGCGCCCCATCGCTCAAGGAAATTCTCAGGCGGGGCAGACCCCGTGTCATCAACAATCTGGTGACGATACAGGATCAATCGCATGAACATACCAGGCGTATCGGCCGTCATGGCTATACGTCCAGCTATACCCTGCCGATGTTCAATAACGGTGACTTTATCGGCTTTCTGTTTTTAAACTCCCGCGAAGCCAACGTTTTCACCGAGGATGTCCTTGAACAACTGGACATCTACTGCCACTTGATCGCCTTGATGGTAACCAGCGAGATCGCCGCCGTTCACACGCTGGCGGCGATGGTCAAGGCCACGGGACATATCACCCATCACCGGGATCCGGAAACAGGCAGTCACCTGGACAGGATGTCGCGCTTCAGTCTGCTTATCGCCAATGCCCTGAGCGAAAAACATGATCTGGATGACGATTACATTCAGCACGTATTCATGTTTTCACCCCTGCACGACATTGGCAAGATCGGCATACCGGATAATATCCTGCTCAAGCCCGGCAAGCTGTCCGAAGAAGAGATGGTCGTCATGAAGACCCACGCCGAAAAAGGCAGGGAGATGATTGATGACCTGTTGGTCAGCTTCGGCCTGGAGAATGTTGCGCACGTGGATATTCTGCGCAATATAGCCTCGTATCATCACGAGTCCGTCAATGGTTCCGGCTATCCGGATAGCCGGCGAGGCAATGACATACCGCTGGAAGCACGCATTGTCGCGGTGGCCGATGTGTTCGATGCGCTTACCAGCAGGCGTTCCTATAAAGAGGCCTGGACGAATGAAGAGGCATTCGTCACTTTGCAGCAATTGGCCGGCGACAAACTGGACCAGGATTGCGTTGACGCCTTGTTCGCCCATCAGGAGCAAGTCGAAGAGATTCAGCGGCGGTTTAAGGAAAACACCCGCGGATAGACAGACCAAACCGGGCTCAATAGCCGGGGCCGGGTCTTGAAATGCCATATACTCAGGAATACAGAAGTTGGTCGGCATAAGCTTTCTGGACACGCTGTGAATACATCCCTGTACGCTCGACGGCCGCGTC
>CBFDBP010000252.1:0-5227 GCA_965603065.1 uncultured Gammaproteobacteria bacterium | reverse complement strand
CCAGTCAACCGCTCGAAGTACGCGTTCGTAATGATGACGGTGACAAGTCTCCCGGGTGAACACTCCACCGGCTAAAGCCGGTGGCTTCGGGTTACGGCTAAAAGCCGGATCGATCGGCCATTCGGCCGATTATCACTCCCTCTCCCACCCGGGAGAGGGCTGGGGTGAGGGGATTAAACAGGGTAACTGCTTTATTTTATATCCCCTCATCCTGGCCTTCTCCCCCAGGGGACCCTCTCTCGCCTGACGGCGATTCACCTTGTCCCGGAGGGAGAAGGAATCATTTTTTATGGGCCGCGTTAATATTTTACTGAACATCATTTGCATACAAACTGGATCCATCGCCTAAAGGCGAGGGGTTTACGGATCCCCTATCGGGGACTCTAAACTGAGCCTGTCACACTGATTCCTCATCGGTCTGGCAGGCCGCGCTGCCACCTCAGCTACGACAGTGCAAAACGGCTGGCAATACCGGCGGTACTGCACTGGGTTGACTGAAATTCAACTATCGGCGCTCGTTGACAGCGTCCCAGTGCGCCTGTTTTGAATAATCTCGATGGCCTCGCCGGCCGATTCCGCCGGGTGTATAAATTCGACATCTTCTGGACTGATCACGCCCGCGGGAAGCATCGTGTTACGCATAAACTCACCGAGCTGCCCCCAGAATTCCCTGCCACCCATGGAGACAACAGGAAAGCGGTCAAGCTTGTTGGTCTGCACCAGGGTGATCACCTCAAATACCTCGTCGAGCGTACCAAAACCGCCCGGCATGACGACAAACGCTGATGAATACTTCACCAGCATCACCTTACGGATGAAAAAGTGCTCGAACTCGATAAATTTGTCGAGGTAGGGATTGGGTTTTTGCTCGAACGGCAGTTCGATATTGCAACCGAGGCTCAAGCCCCCCGCTTCTCTTGCACCGCGATTGGCAGCCTCCATGATACCGGGGCCCCCGCCCGTCATGACCGCATAACCGGCACCGGCGAGCGCCTGACCCAGGTCACGCGCCAGCTGATAGTAACGGTGGTCTTCATCAAAGCGCGCCGAGCCAAACACCGTCACGCAGGGTTGATCAAAATCAAAGCTCTCGAAGCCACGCAGAAATTCCAGGAAGTAGGATACCGCGCTCTCCAGATCCGCCTCCCGGTTACGGCGCCCTTTCAGGAACGCCTTTTCGGCACCCTCGACCTTACCCAGCAGCGAATATTTGGCTTTGAGATCAACTTTATCGTTTTCCATACCTCTTCCCCTTTTTAGTTAATGGACCATTGTAGGCTGCGCTGCGCGCAGCGGAAAGAAAATGCACCTTGAGCATGTTAGAATGCCCGGCGGATAACCTGGGAAACGGCACCCGATTCAGAGCACCATTAGTAACGGAGATGAAGATGAAACACCTTAAAACCCTTATGAACAGCGCGGCACTTTTAACCTGTAGCGTTGCGGCTTCAACAGCTATGGCATTCACGGCGGATGTTCCGGACCATGCGCATAAAAGAGCCGGCGGCTTCGTCGGGCTGGCGGTCGGTACTCAGCCGGATTATGAAGGTTCTGACGACCATGAAGCAACGGTGGGGCCGTTTGGTGAATACAGATGGGAGAGCGGCCGTTATGTCTCCGTCGGCGGCACGGGCAACGCGGAACATGCGGCGCGGATCGAGGCGAACCTGCTGGCCAGCAAAACGGGCTGGGAGCTTGGTCCGGTGCTGCAATACCGCTTGAAACGCGATGGTGTCGACAATTTTCAGGTCGACAACATGAGGAAAGTTGATGCGGCCACGGAACTGGGCGCCTTCCTGGGCTGGAGCGGGGGCAAGTTTAAACTCGGCACAACGTATGTCGCAGATGTTTCCGATGAACACGATGGCAGCATCTGGTATTTCAACGGTGATTATGATATCCCGATCAACGACAGCTTTTTAATGAATATCGGCGCGCACACGGCCTGGGCCAGTGATGACTACATGGAAAGCTACTTTGGCGTGGATTCAAGAAACAGGGGTTCCAGCACATTGCCTGATTACCGGGCGAGCAGCGGTATCAAGGACGCTGGTTTGAGCCTGCTCGGACAGTACAAGTTCAACCAGAGCTGGGGAATGCTGGGGCTCATCAGTTACACCCGCATGCTCAACGATGCCGAGGACAGTCCGCTGGTCGATGATGAAGGTGACAAGAACCAGGTTAAGGGATTCCTGGCGGTCACCTATTCATTCTAGAGCCTGTCGATGATTTGGTCTCCTCCCCCCTTCTAATTCGGCGTCGCAATCCGCCATGATGGATGTGCTATCAACCATCAGCGTGAAGAGAGGAGAAGACCATCTTATCGACTGGCTTCTAGCCAGTGCTGCAAACGAAAAACTGGACAGGGGTATTTAAATCTCGTCAGTGTCGCTTGCAGGCCTGTGTCAGGCTGGAGATTTCATCAAACCCGGCGAGTAACGCTTCCGGCTGAACGCAGGTACTGTTCTGCAGAATTTCGGTACCAGCGTAGAGCTCAAGGGCGGGGCAGCAGTGAAGAGCTCTCAGAAGTCGAAAACCGGGCGACGTCCGCTTACGTTGACAGTACTTGTCCTCTATAGCTGGCGAGCTCAAAGATCTTTCAGTTACTGTTGAAGATGGTGACTACGAAATACGTAACATGCACCTATCCATAATAAAAAACAGGAAAGCCCTGATTGCAGGACTTCTGCTACTGTTAACGCTGAGTGTTTTTTCTCATACCACTTTCGCCGGCCAGGCCACCGAAGTGCACATTGGTCTGAAGATCGAGCAAATCACCGGTATCAACCAGAAACAGAAAAATTTCGCTGCCGTTGCTGCGCTGCGCGTGAACTGGACCGACCCTCGGCTGGCATTCACACCAGAGCCCGGCGAGACCGGTCATCGCACCTATACCCTACCCACACTGCTGAAACTGCTGGAAAGCAAAAACATCCGCTGGCCCGCTATCTCGTATTCCAACCAGCAGGGGCGCACTGCCTTCGAGAGCCAGGTCGCGCAAATCAGCCGTGACGGCACCGTCAAATACATGGAACGATTCACGGCGACATTCCAGGCACCCGATTTTAACTTCCGGCTTTTCCCGCTCGACCACCAGAAGTTCTTTATCAACGTCGACTCTATCTTTCCCGAGCAGGATTTCGTGTTCCGGGAACTGCCCGGGTTCAGCGGCATGGGGCCTGCACTGGGAGTAGAAGAATGGATCATTCTGGAGGTACGCACCGAAGTGACGGTGCAAAACCATAGCGGCTTTGACCCAGGCTCACGCTTTACACTGATATTCGAGGCCGAGCGGCACCTTAACTACTACATCATACGCATTCTGATTCCCGTGTTGCTGATTATCACGGTATCCTGGTTTTCCTTCTTTTTGCAGGACTACGCCAAGCGCATCGACCTGGCAGGCGCCAACCTGTTGTTGTTCATCGCCTTTAACTTCACCATCTCAAACGATATGCCGCGACTGGGTTATATCACCCTGATCGACACTTTCATGGTCAGCACCTTTATTGTCACCGGCCTGGTCATACTGGCCAACGTGATGTTGCGGCGGCTGGAAAATCACGGCAAAAGAGATATTGCCAGGAAGCTGGACGTCTACGCTATCATTGGCTATCCACTAGCCTATCTGATCGGCGCCATCGTCCTGAGCATTCTGTTTTAATAGGAGAACCGTTAACCGTATTCGATCGCAGACAACTCAGACGGCTTGAAACCCTTATGGATGTCATCTACGGTATTATCATCTGGCCGGGCCACGTCCAGTGTACGCCGGCTGAACTCACCCATCAGTCGGAAATGTATACTTGCCGGGGATGTCCAGACTGTACCGCACGTTCCTGTTCCTGCTTGTACAAGCAGCCTGGGCCTGTGCTGCAGCCGCTGTAGAAGTCAATATCGATGGCCTTAACAATGACAGGTTGTTGATAATTCCGTGGTGGTCGGTGTCAATGAACTGCAGTTCACCGGTCGCCACATTCCATCTGAAAAGATCAAACCGACCACCGCCATACAGCCATTGAGCGTCAGCGGAAAATACCAGGTCACGCGAGTCGGTAGGGATACGGCTTTCCCACAACAATGCACCATTAGCGGAATCCCAGAGCTTCACCGTTCGGTCGGTATCAGACGAGGCCAGCAGCGCTGCATCGTTTCCGCGTAACCGTTTATGCCCCGGTCATACCACCCGAGGGGGGCACTGACGAGCACCGGAAAGCGCTGGCCACGCCCCGGGAAATCAACAGCTTATTAGAGGCCTGGATTACCCGGGAATCCGCGGGAACCCCGGGATTGGCTCTGTTCCAAGCGCCGCTGGCCCAAGGATGCAACCCCTCCCTGAATCTTGTAACCAGGTGTCATTCTGACAGGCATCGCATCGGATCCATGAGACGTTTTCTGACAAGAACGCCTTACTCCGTCTATAATCAAATAATGACAATTCTACTTTTCTGTGCCGGTACAAACAGCGAATTAAATTTTACGGCTTGCCTTTTCCATAAAGGACAGGCGATTGATATTGCCTTGTCCGGTGAGCTGAAATGAGATTCGAAGTGGTACGGATTGACCAGCGGAACTGGCATAACGATAGGCGCGCTTTATGACTCACTTTGACCCCTGGCAGGCCCGAATTGATACAGAGTAAAGCGACAGGTCACTGGCTTTGGCGATCTACCCTGGTGCTGCTTGCCGGGGTCGCCGGGGTGATTGTGCTTGCGGCAGTGTCGCTTGGCTACGTTCTGCTGACTTATGATGATGAAGATTACCGAGCCCTGTTGATCACGACAGTTGAGCGGTTTAGCGATCATACGCTCACCATCGGCGGTCCATTCCACCTGGAGCTTTCATCTGCACCGGGCATCTCGGTCAGTGAACTGCGCCTTGTATCCGCGAGCGGCGACTTGGATGTGACTGTTGGCGATTTACAGACCAAAATCGAACTGCGCCCGCTGCTGTCCCAGCTTCTGGTTGTACGATACTTCCGTGTGAGCAATGCCGATGTTTATCTTGAGGAATCCACCGACACCGGGGACGAACCGACGACAAGCGAATCCGAACCTTCTGATTTATTCATCACCCCCATCATTCACGGCATCGCACTTGACAATATTCGGGTCCGCTATAAAAGACATAGTGACCCCGAACCTGTTGATATCAAACTCATCAACTTTGGCATCAAGGAAATCAGCGATGGCAACCCGCTTGAACTGGAAGCCGCCGGCCAGATCAG
>CBFDBP010000251.1:0-5245 GCA_965603065.1 uncultured Gammaproteobacteria bacterium | reverse complement strand
TGTCCTGGTCCACCGAATCTTTCGGTTCCGCATCCGTGCTATAACCTTCTGAATCGATAACCCTAATTGTATCCTTCGACCGGAAACTCTCAAGAACTCGTTGTCGGAGGCCAGGATGCTCGGCAAACCGCAGCCACCGCGTATTCATCTCCCCGAGGGCTGACAGAAATGCGTTAAGTCGGCGAGTATTCTACTCGTTTATTGAGTAGAGGTGCTGCCATTACGGACGTTCAGCATCTGCTTGGCCATGCTTCTGTAAAGACAACCGAGAAAGCTTATGCTGCATTCGTCAAGAATGAACGCTTCAAACAGACGATTGATTTGTTGGATAGGCCAGCACTCCCGAGACTGAAGATTGTTAAGTAAACAACCTCTGCAAGCAGGCGGAGATTATCGAACCACTGTTGATCTCGTTCAAACAATTTTCCACAAGCAGACCCGATGATGGTAAAAAGACCACATCGTCCCTGGCATACCTGTTGCCTGAATCCGATTCACTTAAAACAGAGTCTGTGTATGACTGAATATAATTACGACCTTCTGGTCATCGGCTCCGGTCCTGGCGGCCAGAGCGCCGCACTGCAGGCCGCCAGTCTGGGGAAGCGGGTCGGACTTGTTGAACGCAAACCCTATCTGGGCGGTGTCAGCCTGCAGACCGGTACCATTCCCAGCAAGGCATTGCGGGAAGCCGCTTACCTGGCGTCCCGATTCTCATCCCGGGGTATGCGTGATGCCGTGCAGATCCGCGATCAGCAGCACAGCGGTTTTCTCGGTGAGGCCGTTGGCCGTAAGCAGGCGGTGATCGATCGCCATGAGCGCCTGTTGCTGAACCAGCTTATGAGTCACGGCGTAACCCTGTTGCCCGGCGAGGCCGGTTTTATTGATGCCCATACGCTCAACCTGCGCAACGCTAATAGCGAAGCGGTGCAACTCAGTGCCGCAGTGATTGTGCTGGCGACCGGTTCACGCCCGCGGCGACCGGCGGATGTGCCGTTCGACAAGGAACGGGTGCTGGATTCCACGTCCATCCTGCAGATGCGTCGTTTGCCCCGACGGATGACCATCATCGGTGGCGGAGTGATTGCCTGTGAGTTTGCTACCATCTTCGCGCCGCTGGGGGTAGCCGTCAGTCTGGTGGATTCCCATGATCATCTGCTCGCCTATCTCGATGAAGATATACAGCAGACACTGGAACATGATCTGCTGGATATGGGTGTGCAGCTGCACATGCAGACCCGCATCAAACAGATCGAACGGCAGGGTGAACGGGTGCAGCTGGAAACCGAGAGCGGCGTTAATCTGGAAACCGATGTGGTGCTCTACGCCCTCGGCCGTGAACCGAATTACGATAGCCTCGAGCTGGCCGCTGCCGGAATCGATGCTGACGACCATGGCTGGGTACGGATCAATGAACATCACCAGACGAGCCGGGACCATATCTACATCATCGGCGATCTGGCTGGTCGGCCATCGCTCGCTTCCACGGCCATGGAGCAGGGCCGCCTGGCGGTGAACCACGCCTTCGACCGTGGCCATCCTGCACCGGCCGGTCAGTTACCCATGGCCATATATACCATTCCGGAGCTTTCCTACGTGGGCAACACCGAACGGGAACTGCAGAAACAGGGTGCCGACTATGTGGTCGGCCGCGCCCGCTTCTCGGAAACCGCTCGTGGCCAGATCATCGGTGAGGAACGCGGCTTTATGAAATTACTGGTTGACAGGACCAGTCGGGCATTGCTGGGAGTTCATATCATCGGTGAATCCGCCAGCGAACTGGTCCACATCGGCCAGATGGCGATGAACTGCAGTGCCAGCGTCGACTTACTGGCCAACACAGTGTACAACTACCCGACGCTTGCCCACTGTTACAAGAATGCGGCACTGGATTGCATGCAGCAGCTGCAGGGTTAATCCGCTTCAATGTCCATGACAGCCAGCCAGCTATCCGTAACTGGCTGCCAGCGTTGGTGAAGTTGCGATTCATAAGTTGATCCAAGTCAAAGATCCTGCATGAATGGGCCACATTGACCTGACTGAATCACGGTCATTTACCTTTTATCCTGAAAATTTCCTATCTACCGGCCAATCAACACCCTGTCGTCGCCATAGCAACAACTTCGGATTGAATCAGAATCCCCTTTTGGCTATCCGAACAGGCTGGACTGCGGCGGCGCTCGACTGTCCGGCAACTGGAGCGTGGCTCGTGTCGGCAATTTTTTCCCAAGCCGACGACCGGGCGCAATACATCTTCACCTGGCTGGACTGACGGCGAACGCATCCGACAGGGGTATTTTCAAGCCGCGCTTGAGGTTGGCGTATTCGGCATGTGAAGCATCGAGCAGGCCATGGCGCAACAGGAAATCCAGCACCACCAGGCTGCAATTGGGTTTGAAGTCCATCGAGGTCCGTACGATTTCCGTCACCTCGGCCACAGGCATCAGGAAAAAGGCCTCCACCTCACCGTCAGTGCAGCGCGGTTCAAATTCTTGCGGCAGTTCCAGATCGTAGCAAAAGAGTTCATCGGGCTTTGCGCCCTTCTCTGTCTGCGCAAAATAGGTCACGCTCCCCACAAATTGCGCCGTCGCCGCCAGTTCGGAACCGATGCCGGCTTCCTCGTAACATTCCTTGGCCAGATTGTCCGCCAGCGAGATGCCATGGGGCAGGCCACCGGCCACCAGCTGATCGAGCCTGCCCGGAAAAATTCGCCGGTCGCCCGCGCGCTTCCCCACCCACATGAGGAGTTCCTCGCCGCGGCGGACATATCCGTTCAGGTGTTGACCGAAGGTCCTGAATCCAAACCAGGATGCCGCCTCCCGATCCACCAGGAAAATCGCCTCTTCGCGCGTGCCGCGCGTCACCGGGTAGGCTTCTCCAAGCGGCGCCTGCACGATACCTTTGGACGCAAGTCCCTCGACCACCGCGGCAACGGCGGCGGATCGCTCGTCAAACCCGGAGATGGCAGAATTGAAGAGCACGCCACGCGATGCGTCGCCCTGGAATACATCCGGATACTCCAGCAGGTGCGCAGCGAATGCCGTCCTGACGCGCCCCGTCAGCAAATCGTCCACCATCAGGGGCACGAACTCGTCTGGCTGGAAGTTGTTGCAGCTTCGAAGGTGTTGCATGAAACTCATGCGCGGATTCTAGCCTGAATGTCGCACAAAAGCGGTCCCCAAAAGACAACGATGGCGCAAAAAGCCAAACTCTCCACCCTGTTCGAACCCACTCAATGAAACCCTGGAAGCAGGTTTTCATCCTGGTGCTCGCCGGCGGCGCCTTCTTCTTGTCGCAATACCTGGAACGGCACCACGCCGACGAAGCCGAATGGTGCCGAAAAAGGTCCCGCACCAGACTCAACTGAATTCCTGTCACTAGCTGTCACTAGCTGTCAACCCAAGCATCCGCTTACAAGTGATAACATTGAACTCGAATCGTTTTCTACCGATGCGAAATTCGATGCGACTTATAATCGCACCCCATTAGAACCCAACAGCTGGTTTTCCGTGGACAAACCCAACCCAACGCTTTATAACTGTCTGTAATTATTATTGAAAGCACGGGTAACCCCTTGACTCACAAGGCAAGGAAAAGGTTTGGCCAAGACCGCTCCCCGGTTCTGATTCCACGCGTTACTCAGTAAGTTATACGCCTGTGTAACATGATTGCTGCCACTTTTGGCGACAGTTGTTAGATACCACCGCCAGCTCTATTTAAGGTCTGGAATGCTCTCGGGACCTGCCATTCCCTGGCATTCTGTCTACTTCCGGAAAGCCGCAAACCCGGTCATTCGTAACGTCTCGATTCAGCGGCGACGCACTCGCGACGTCCGCTGAATCGATTGTTAGCTGGCTCTCAGGTGACGATCTTTACCGATTGTCGATTGGGTAGATGACTTTCCAATCCTGCTTCATGTCCACTACTGTCCAGCCGTTCTTCTTCGCTTCATCGAGGCCCTTGTCGAGTCGGCCGATGCTGGACTTGCGGTCGTAGGCCCATTCGCGCTCGGCATCGGTGTGGTGGACGTACAGGCAAAAGCTCGTATCTTTGCCGACACAAGTCCACTGCAGCATCTGCAGGTCGCCGTCGGAATTGCCGAACGCGGCGATGGGTCGTCGGCCGATGTACTGATTGATTGCCACCGGTTTCCCTTCCTTATCGTCGAAGAAGTCGAGTTCAGGCAGACGAACCAGAACCGGTTTGCCGTCGCGCATTTCGTACTTGGTTTTGATGCTGCTTCCAATCACCTGTTCAGGTGGGATCTCGTAGACTTTCTCGGTCCATGGGCGCATGAACTCGATCCCGCCACCGGAGACAATAAATGTCTTGAAACCGTTAGCACGCAGGTAGGCGAGCAATTCGAGCATTGGCTGATAGACCATCTCTGTGTAGGGCCGTTTGGTCACGGGATGTTTCGCAGTGGCAAGCCAGTCTTCCACGATCTTTTTGAACTCCGCGGTGGTGTTGCCCGCATGAGTGGCCATGACGATTTCGAGTATCGCGTGTTCGCCACCAGCTAATGCGGCTTTCGTGTCGCCCTTGAGCAGCGAGGCGAACGGCTCTTTCTCCTTCCACTCAGGATGCTGCGGCGCAAGCGCCTTCACGCGGTCGATCGCGAACAACAATTGGAAGTACACTGGCTGCTCAGTCCAGAGCGTGCCGTCATTGTCGAACGTGGCGACGCGCTCCTCGACAGGCACAAAGTCACTCGAGCCTTGCTTCGTCGCCTTCGACACAAATTCGATAATTGACTGCTTGGCATCGCCATCGTTCCAGGATGAAAGCGGATCATCGGTCTGAGCTATCGCCAAGCCAACAAAGCCCAGGGTGAAACCCAAGGTGAATACGGTGAGTAGAGTTCGTTTCATTGTTATTGCACACCTCCATAATGAATGTTCAGAAGCCAGCTAACGTTATGCAATTTCTGTCCGTACAACAAGCGAAAGACAAGCTGGCAGGGCAGTGAAAGTAGGTGCGGATAATTCTGAAGGTGCTGAATGTCCGATTACAGTACTATCCGGAAGTAGACTTTGGGACGTTCGAGGTCCGCTATGGTGCCCTTTCCAGACGTTAAGTCGTTGTTAATATTACAAGTGACTGTACGACCGGAATACCCCAGGCTATCGCAATTCAATGATCTCTAATATCAGGATCGGCTGAATGCCCGGGATGTCTGCCTGGCACGCCATTCCCCCTTGGCCAGGAGACAAGGGAAAAAACTACACCCCATCAATCAGGAACCAGG
>CBFDBP010000250.1:0-5268 GCA_965603065.1 uncultured Gammaproteobacteria bacterium | reverse complement strand
AATACCCTGTGTGCCTACCTGAATTTCAACAAGATACGGACGAACTTCAGCATTAAAGCGGTTCCGGTCCATGCCCAGATAGAAGGGTGCGTCCCTCAGCCGGATCAGTCGTGGTGTGATGGAGTGATGGTGAGCCGCGACTTTACTCATGTTTGCCCCAAAGCCAGGGCAAAAGCGCGTGTGGTAAACGTGCGCTGGAAAACCTCGGTGGTCTCATAGGTGTACCTGGCTTTGGTGCGTCCAGATGACATGGTTCGGACACCGCTACTCTCATGATGTTTTCTGCGTGATCACCGTTGATTTCATGCGTATGGCTACCCTGCTGATAATAACTGTAGTTTGCCTGGTAAAAAACGTTGAAAGCCGGCCTCCAGAGCGGGGCTTTCCGACATAAAAGCGCAGACCGTCTTGCTAGTGAGCAATGCGTGATTTGGCTAAGTAATCATGTTCGAAAGCCCGGTTCTACATGGCCGCTTTCCGACTTTATTAACAGGGTACAAAGCTGGCAAGCTCATGTCTCCACATGCAACCCTTGGAGAACACGCGTGATGCCAGATACAGAAAGTCCCAGAGTGGTAACGCTGGAAACCCAGATCACCGAACGCTACGGCCTGCTGCAGTCGCAGACGCAGCTGGCCGAACTGCTCGGCCGCCGCATGTGCGATCCGACTACGGAGGTGGCTGGGCTCATCAAGGGTACAAGCAAAGAATAAGCAACCGGGTGGCTGTGTACTGAAACAGTGAGTAATGCGGCAATGAACTGGGCCTGGCATCAGGCGCTCAAACCAGTGCCCAAGCTGGTCCTGATGGCGCTGGCCGATGCCGCCGATGATCAGGGCATCTGCTGGCCCAGTGTCGCGACCCTTGCAAGCAAGGTGGGTGTATCGACCCGAACCGTCCGACGTGTGATGCAGGAACTGATAATCGGCAAGTTGTTAGCCGCCGAACAACGCTACCGCAGTGACGGTTCCTGCTCCTCGAACCGCTATCGCTTATCGCTGGCAGGGGGTGACAAATTGTCACCGGCCCCTGACGCCAGTGACACCACCCCCGGACAGGCGTGTCAGGGGCCCCCTGACACCGGTGTCATACCAGGAACCACCATAAGAACCCAAAGAGAATCACCACAACCACCGATGCCGTTAACCGAACAATCGGATCGTGGTGGTGGTGAATTATTTGATCTGGACTACCCGAAAGCCCTCCTGCCTGCAGAGCGCTCCCGGGCAGCTGCCATGGTTACTGTGCTGCCCACAACGCTCAGCCAGCAGGTTTTGGATGAATGGGCTGGGATTATCGCTGCCGGCGAGATACGCTCTTCATCGCTCGGTTGCCTGCGTGCGCTGGTAAGGCGCGCACAGCAGGGCACCTTCGCACCGGAGCGTGCCTTGCGTGTGGAACGGGCCCGCAAGGTAAGGCGACGGGCAGAGGCGGCACATGCGCAAGTCGTGTTGCCAGAGCAGGCCCCGATTGACGAAGGCAATCCACTTGTTCGCCGCTTGATGAACATCGCGCAACACTCAAGCGAGAAATAAGCGGTGGTTTCATGAAACCACCACAACATACCTGTACCGAAGGTTGCCTGATGCAAACAAATGCAGCCTGTGTGACAGGCCAATGCCTGGCGCACCGGCTGCCACGTGCCAGCGTCCGCGTCACTACACAGCGCAGCGCGGTAGTGACGCGGACGCAATCGGGACCTAAGTGCGAAGGGCGTGGGACAATTTTGAAGACACACTCGAATGCCACCGGGATTATGGTGTGAATGCTTAACAAATTTATCGCACTGGGGAATGACAACGGTCTGTGGCGTGTCTATACTACCAACACGTTATCGGATTTATCCGCGGCCACTGCGGCAAAGTGGCAAGCAAGGCACCCCCCGGATCGTGTAACGGGTGCATCGGCGAAAGCCGCGATCCATCTTCAATAGCGGGCAGCACCACAGGGTCTGTCCATCTTCAGCATCGGACAGTGCTATAAAGCCTGTCCATTCTCGCAGGCATCAGCCTGTCTTCAACCACGAGCCTCGTGCCCGACGATTGCCTTCGGCTGTTGTTGTGCCGTGCTCATTTTCTATTCACCGCAGAAACCATCTGCGAACTTAAACGGAGGTGTAACCACACGTAAGAACCGCCCGTGCTCGGGCACGTTGGATTGCGCGCCGCCATCCCTCAACTGAGGAAGGCCCGCGTTGCCTGTGACCAGGCATTGTCAGGTCGATTAGGGGTTGTGCCCCATGACCTTTCCGCGGAAGCGGACTTGTCAGCTTAGGCTGCCAGGTCGGTCAGAAACACTCACCAGATAGAGAGAACACAATGAGAGATCTGAACTACCAACTGAAAAAACTCTGCCGCCACTGCCGCGAGGGCGCCTATGGCACCCAGAACAAGCGCGAGCGGATGCTGACCCTGATGGCCAACCAGCTCCACGCGCTGGGCTATCGGGGCATGACGACCCGGTCACTGAAACCGAAACACGTCGAAGCCCTGGTCAAGCTCTGGATTGACCAGGGCCTGTCCATCGGCACACTCAAGAACCGCATGGCCGCGATCCGCTGGTGGGCATACAAGGTCGACAAGCAGAACGTGGTGGCACGGTCCAACGAGCACTACGGCATCCCGGACCGGCGTTTCATCACAAACGAGTCCAAGGCCAAGGCGGTCACACGGGCCCAATTGGACAAAGTCCGGGACGCGTATGTCCGCATGAGCCTGGAACTGCAACAGGCCTTCGGCCTGCGCCGGGAAGAGGCGATCAAGTTCCAACCCAGCTTTGCCGACCGCGGCGACCGCCTGGTGCTCAAGGCGAGCTGGACCAAGGGCGGCCGGGAACGGACCATCCCGGTCCGCACCGAAGCACAGCGGGACGTGTTGAACCGCGCCAGGCGGCTGGCCGGCCTTGGCTCCCTGATTCCGAGTAACCGCAATTACGTGCAGCAGCTTCGCGTCTACGAAGGCAACACCCTGCGCGCCGGGCTCTCAAACATGCACGGCCTGCGCCATGCCTATGCCCAGAACCGCTATGAGGAACTCACTGGCTGGCAGGCACCGGCCGCAGGCGGGCCGAATGCCAAGACCCTAACTCCGGAACAGCGCGAGACTGATCGCGAGACGCGGCTCACCATCAGTCGGGAATTGGGTCACGAGCGCGCATCGATCACGGCAGCCTATTGCGGGTAGCTCAATTACAGGCTAGACGGTAGAAATTTCAATTCATTCCCTATTTTCTTGAGGACACGATTCGGCAGGCTCAAGGGCGGGTTTTCACGCGGAAACGGACTTTTAGTGGCCTCGAATATTAGACGTCACTAAACAGGTATTATCGACCCATACCAGAAATTCTAGGTTTTTGCTTGAGCGTCTTAAAGGTGGCGGAAAGCGGTCATTGAGAATGATTCTCATACATTTATAAGTAAGGAAACACCGGTTCCAACGAATCTGCTGCCAGCAAGCCGGGCGCCACCGCGACCCGCTGATCTGTTTGGCTGATATCCGCAACCCCTTCCTTCCATTGCGATGACCGCTATCGAAAAAGAGCGCCAGGGATTGGGCTAACCTGAAGTCCGGCATAGTCGCACACAGGGGGCCAGCGAAGGAGAGGGGTTAGGGGGTGAGTGCTAAACAGCAAGATTTCGGGGTGGCGGCAGGATACAGGGTGATGCGTGCCCCGTGGATGATCCGCTGAAGCGCATGAAAAAGGCGTTTATTCGGCCTATACTCAATGAGGTAGCCGGTCAGCAATTTGACGCCAATACAATGGCGTAAGGGTGTATTAGAGACTTTATACTCATCGCTACGGCCCCCTGTAGCACCGCGCTGTAACTGCTAAATGGAGGAATGTGACATGAAATCGCCACCAAATTGCGACTTCCTGATCACGGAACGTTTCTTTTCACATGACGAAAGCAACCTCTCTATCGGTCTCGCCAACATTCATGCAGTCGTGCCCGATATTGAAGCCAACAAACAGAAAATGCTGCAGGCTACGCAAGTCTTCAAGGAGAGGAAAGTAAACGTCGCCATATTTCCCGAGTTCTGCCTTTCAGGGTATTTCTGGGAAGACGAGAAAGAGTGCCGCTCCTACATGGATCAAGCCGTGATCGAAAATCATCAAGATTGGATAGCATCGGCGTTGAGGCCGTGCCTTGATGAAAATTTTCGGGCTATTGTCTTCAACAATATCCGCATAGGCAGTGAGGGGAAATACCTCAATTCGACGATGATCCTGGCTCGGGATCATGATCATTTGGATGCTGATGGCATCTACAACAAGACGTTTCTACCTCCTCTGGAAAAAATCTATACGGTAACCGGCGGGGACGATCTCCTTGTTGTGGATACACCCCACGGCAAGTTTGGCTTCACGACTTGCTACGATGTCATGTTTTCCCACTTGCTGCTTGAATACACCAAGATTGATGAAGTCGACGCAGTGGTACAGCTTGCTTCTTGGCGAGCCATGGCACTGAGGGACTATCCCGAAATGAATGTCAAGACAGATACCTACTACGGATACCTGTGGGACGTGATGATGGCAGCGACTGCGGCCACCAATCAAATCTGGGTGATTGCGTGCAATGCCGTTGGTGTAAATGCCATGACCGGAGCAAGATTCTGGGGAGGATCGGGGATTTGGGCACCGTCGGGGTTGCCGCTTCTCCAAGCTTCGAGAGTCAACGAAGAACTACTCATAGCCCACAATATCGACATCAAAGCCCATCGTGAGTTTGAGAAAGACGACTTCAACTACGCCATGGACTTTCAATCTGTGTACCGACCCATCGACGGGGCGCGAGCATTTTCGCGGATCGGTCTGTAAAGATGGGAAGGGGCGAGTCGTGGAACATGATGGTCCAACGAGGCCCGCTGGACTTCATCGCCCGCAGTGTCGTGTTTCAGCCGGGCGGCCTGAGCGACGGCCGCGTCGCCGGAAATCGACGGTTCGAGCTTGGCCGCCGATCCACGCGATTACGGTATGATCGCGAAGGAACATATCCTGGCCGAGAGCCGCACCTTCTTCGCCGACTTTATCGGCCGCGTCGGCCTGAACTTACCGCTACGTTAACCGTACAGAGGAAAAGAAATATGAGAATTCAGAAAACTTTCCATGTCGTTTTAATAATTTCGGCTTTTGCGACTTCGTTGACATTAGCTGGTGCCGCGAGTTCGCAGGTCATCGTTGACACCCCTGGTGCAGTCGAAGACGCGATTGACATTCCTGTCACGGTTGACAACTTCGTTCGCGCGGCGAGCGATTTCGAGTTTC
>CBFDBP010000249.1:0-5299 GCA_965603065.1 uncultured Gammaproteobacteria bacterium | reverse complement strand
CGGCGATTCACCTTGTACCCCAGGGCACCCTCTCTCGCCTTACGGCGATTCACCTTGTCTTGCTGCGCAATTCACCTTGACGGGCGCTAACCCGCATTTCTCACCACGAAGGGCACAAAGGTCACGAAAGACTTGAGTGAAAATGGATTCTCACGTTTATGCACCATATTCTCAAGTAACAGCCTGTATCGTGCAGATTCTTCTCAGCGGTTAGTTAACTTTTTGTTCCTTTGTGACCTTCGTGTCCTTTGTGGTGAAAGCTGTGACAAATCCAGGCTAAGGACGCGAAGGTTTATGGTAAAAAACGGGTTTTCACTCTTGCCTGAACAGCAGAATCACTTGTACCCCCCGGCCTTTATCCTGTACCTTTCCGCGTCATGAGCAGCGAGTTCAGTACAACCGATATCCGCAAGATCTTTCTGGATTATTTTCAGGCAAAGGACCATGAAGTGGTGCCGTCCAGCCCCCTCGTGCCCGCCAACGACGCCACCTTGCTGTTTACCAACGCCGGAATGGTTCAGTTCAAGGATGTGTTCCGTGGGCGGGAGAAGCGCCATTATGCGCGTGCCGTCAGCTCACAGCGCTGTGTGCGTGCCGGCGGCAAGCACAATGACCTGGAAAATGTCGGTTATACTGCCCGCCACCACACCTTTTTTGAAATGCTGGGCAATTTCAGCTTCGGCGATTACTTCAAGCGAGACGCCATTCGTTACGCCTGGGAGTTTCTGACCGACGTGCTGAAGCTGCCGGCAGAACGCCTGTGGGTAACGGTCTTCGAAGAAGACGATGAGGCGGTGGACATCTGGCTGAATGAAGTCGGCGTCTCCCCGCAGCGCTTTTCCCGTATCGGTGCGAAAGACAACTTCTGGTCCATGGGGGATACCGGCCCCTGCGGACCCTGTTCGGAAATATTCTACGATCACGGCCCCGAGGTGCCCGGCGGTCCGCCGGGAACACCGGAAGAAGACGGTGATCGCTATATCGAGATCTGGAACCTGGTGTTCATGCAGTACGACCGTGGTGTCGGTGGTGAACTGCAGCCGTTACCAAAACCGTCGGTGGATACCGGCATGGGGCTGGAGCGTCTGGCCGCCATACTGCAGGGTGTTCACAGTAACTATGAAATCGATTTGTTCCAGCATCTGATCAAGGCGACTGCTGAAGTTACGGGTGTCAGGAACCTGGAAGACAATTCACTACGCGTCATCGCCGATCATATACGCGCCTGTGCATTTCTGATTGTCGATGGTGTGATTCCTTCCAATGAGGGGCGGGGGTACGTTTTGCGCCGCATTATCCGGCGCGCCATTCGTCACGGCCATAAGCTTGGTAAGCGTGAATCGTTTTTCCATGAACTGGTTGCTCCGCTGGTCAAGGAGATGGGCGATGCTTATCCGGAGTTGACCAAAGCACAATCACAGGTCGAGCGGGTTCTGGCGCAGGAGGAGATCCGCTTTGCGGAAACCCTCGACCACGGTATGAAAATTCTCGAAGAGGCTATCGCCGGTCTGCAGGGCGAAGTCATTCCGGGTGACACCGTGTTCAAGCTCTACGATACTTACGGCTTCCCGGTAGATCTGACCGCCGACATTGCTCGGGAGCACAGTCTGTCGCTTGATATGCCAGGTTTTGAAACTGAAATGCAGGCCCAGCGCGCCAGAGCGCGAGCCGCCAGCAGTTTTGAAGCGTTAAACGCGAGTGGGCTTGATGTCGAAGGCCGCAGCGAATTTACCGGCTATGAATGCTTAACGGACAAGGCCGTTATCGAGGCTGTATATAAAGGCGGAGAAGCCGTCGAAGTCCTTCAGGATGGCGAAGAAGGTATCGTCTTGCTCGATCGCACGCCATTCTATGCGGAATCCGGTGGCCAGGTTGGTGACCGTGGCGTCATCCGCAGCAGCGAGGGTGGCGTGTTTCGGGTCACCGATACCCGCAAGCAGGGCGACGGCGTATTCGCACATATCGGCCAGGTGACGCAGGGTGAGATCAGGCAGGGAGGCAGCGTTGAAGCGCTGGTTGACGAGCAGCGCCGTGCAGCCACACGTCTGAATCACTCGGCGACTCACTTGATGCACGCCGCATTGCGCCAGGTGCTCGGTGACCACGTGCAGCAAAAAGGATCGCTGGTGGATCCCGAGCGTCTGCGCTTCGACTTTTCGCATTTTCAGCCGCTCGGCGCAGAAGAGTTGCAAGCAATAGAAACCCTGGTGAATGAGCAGATTCGGATCAACGCCGACGTGGAAACCCGGGTTATGGCGGTTGACCAGGCCATGGAAGCCGGTGCCATGGCGCTGTTCGGCGAGAAGTACGGCGATGAAGTGCGCGTGCTTTCGATCGGTGATTTTTCGGTTGAACTCTGTGGCGGGACACACGCCAGCCGGGCCGGTGATATTGGTGTCTTCAAGATAGTTTCGGAAGCCGGTATCGCTTCCGGCGTACGTCGCATAGAAGCTGTAACCGGTGCCGGTGCCCTGGAGTATATTGGTGAAACTGAAAAGAATATCAGCGAGGTTGCGAATCTGCTCAAAGCCGGTCGGGAGGATGCGGTGGCCAAGGTGGGCCAGTTACTGGAACGTAACCGCAGGCTGGAAAAAGAGCTGGAAGCGCTGAAAGCCAGACTGGCCAGCAGCCAGGGCAGTGACCTGTCCGGTCAGGCGCGGGAGGTGGACGGTATCAAGGTGCTGGCGGCCCGACTGGAGGGTGCAGACGCCAAGAGCCTGCGCGATACCGTGGATCAGCTGAAAAACAAACTGGGTGCTGCAGCCGTCATATTGGGCGCCGTCACGGATGGCAAAGTCGCACTGGTTGCGGGCGTCACCAAGGCAGAAACCAAGTGCATCAAGGCCGGGGAGCTCGTGAATCACGTGGCCAGCCAGATTGGCGGCCGTGGTGGCGGTCGGCCAGACATGGCGCAAGCCGGCGGCAGTCAGCCGGAGAATCTCGAAGCGGCACTGGCGTCGGTTGCAGACTGGGTAAAGCAGCAAATCGCAGCATCCGGGTCGGTGTAGACCGAATTTCTCACCACGACGGGTACCAGGAAGTTCATTGATAAGGGATTTCCCTTGTTTATCTGCCGTGTTCTCAGGTAACAGTCTGTGTCTTGCAGATCTCCTGCGGTTATTACTCAACAGCGTACTCCTTTGTGACCTTGGTGCCCTTTGGCGTTAAGGCTGTAAGAAATCGTCAGTAGTCGCCAATAGCGGTGTTATCCAGGCTTGGTTTGTAGTTTAATGCCAAGTTTTTCGCGATCCACCTCATTTGTAAGCAGATATGGCACTTATTGTCCAAAAATACGGCGGCACCTCGGTCGGGACACCCGAGCGGATTCAGGTCGTGGCCGAAAAAATCATTCAGTACCGCGACCAGGGCAATCAGTTGGTGGTCGTGGTTTCGGCCATGAGCGGTGAAACGGATCGGTTGTTGTCCCTGGCCGCTACCCTATCCGAGCGTCCGGCACCGCGCGAACTGGACGTGCTGCTGGCGACCGGTGAGCAGACCACCATTGCATTGCTGGCCATGGCGCTGGAGGAACGCGGCTGTGCAGCGCGCTCCTACACCGGTGCACAGGTGCATATTCTGACGGATGACGCTCATAACAAAGCAAGAATCCTGGATATCGACGCAAATCGCGTCAGTTCGGATCTCGCGGCAGGCTGTGTGGTGGTGGTGGCCGGTTTTCAGGGGGTGGATGAATACGGCAATATCACTACCCTCGGCAGGGGGGGGTCTGATACCACTGCAGTTGCGCTTGCCGCCGCACTGAAAGCTGACGAATGCCAGATATTTACCGACGTCAATGGCGTGTATACAACCGACCCCCGGGTCGAACCCGATGCTCGTCGTCTGGAACGAATTACCTTTGAAGAAATGCTGGAAATGGCTAGTTTGGGCTCAAAAGTGCTGCAAATCCGTGCCGTGGAGTTCGCAGGCAAGTACAATGTGCCATTGCGCGTGCTTTCCAGTTTCGAGCAAGGTGAAGGTACGCTGATTACCTATGAGGACGAAGCTGTGGAGCAGGCGTTAATTTCCGGGATCGCTTTCAATCGAGATGAGGCGAAGCTGACGATACTCGGTGTCCCGGATCAGCCCGGTGTCGCGCACAGGATTCTGGGTTCCATTGCTGATGCCAACATCGAAGTGGACATGATCATCCAGAACATTGCTCCCGATGGCAAGACCACAGATTTCACCTTCACTGTGAATCGTAACGATTATCAGCGTGGTATGGAGATTCTGCAGCAGACGGCGGAACAGATGGGTGCCAGTGAAGTTTCCGGTGATGCCAGGATTGTGAAAATATCGCTGGTTGGTGTCGGTATGCGTTCCCACGCCGGAATTGCTTCAACCATGTTCGAGACCCTGGCAAAGGAAGGGATCAATATAAGGATGATTTCAACGTCCGAAATCAAGGTGTCGGTGGTAGTCGATGAAAAATACCTCGAGCTGGGTGTTCGCGCTCTCCACGAGGCGTTTCATCTGGATCAGGCGGCGACGGCCTGATCATCCGGAAACCGCTGCTGGCGGTTTTACCATAATGTCTAGTAATAACAAAGATCTTTTGGCTCGTTATAGTTTTGCAGTGGGTGGCCGACATAAGCACTAAGTTGGTTGCCTAATAAAATCTGCCGACTACGGAAGTCGTAAAGTTGGTGAGCGAGAAGGTCAAGGAGACACTAGGAATGTTAATACTTACACGAAGGGTCGGCGAAACCCTCATGATTGGTGACGATGTCACGGTTACGGTATTGGGCGTGAAGGGGAATCAAGTCCGAATCGGTGTCAATGCGCCAAAGGAAGTGGCGGTCCATCGCGAAGAAATCTATGAACGTATCAAGCGCGAAAAAGACGCTGAAGCCGGGTCGGTAGAAAACGCCGACAGCTGATTTAACTTTACCTGATGAATAAGCGTCGGTATCCTACCCGCTTTCTGCAAATGACCGAAATCAGGTCTTTTTCGCAGATGGGAGAGGTGGCCGAGTGGCTGAAGGCGCTCCCCTGCTAAGGGAGTATGGGTTAACACTCATCGAGGGTTCGAATCCCTCCCTCTCCGCCACATAAAACAAGCCCCGCAAGGGGCTTTTTTTATGTGGCGGAGAGGGAGGTCTTGATGAGAACCCTTCGGTTCGACAAGCCGCGCATTGCGCGGCGCAGGACGCCGCAGGCGCCCCGCAGGGGTGAGGAGCGAAGCGACGAATCAATCCCGACCCGCGCGCTTAGTGACACGCCTTGACAGATAAGGTCGCTGGGGCTTTTTTTATGTGGCGGAGAGGGAGGTCTTGATGAGAACCCTTCGGTTCGA
>CBFDBP010000248.1:0-5299 GCA_965603065.1 uncultured Gammaproteobacteria bacterium | reverse complement strand
TGAATTCAAACGTTAAGGTACACCCAGCCTTCGCTGAGCCGGTTCAGAATATGCTCCAGCGCCGATGGTGTCACATCCACGTCCGGTAACAGGGTTACGTCTGTTTTCAGGTCCTCGAGTTCGCGGACGTGATCCATGGCATCCTTACAGGCGAGGAAGGTAAGGTTCAGATAGCGGTCCTGCAGCGCACGTACACGATCGGCATAGGGTGAGTAGCCGGTGCGCAGCATTTTGACGGCGCTGGCGTTAGCAACGACCTCAATCTCTGTCCCCATATCGCTGTCCGCGTAGGTTTTCATCAGCTGCTCGGCCGTATCCAGCGCCTTTTCAAACCTGGCAATGCTGGAGGTATTCAGGTGCACGATAATTTTCTTGCTGTGTTGTGCAGAGGTGACCTGGTTTAAGTCGGTATTCTGAAACGCATTGTGCTCATCCCAGTACATGGCGCTCATACTGTCAGCGACCTGCTGTTGCGGTTGCTGATGTCCGAACCAGCCCAGCGTGGCGCCAACTCCAACCAACAGCGTTGCAGCCGCTGCACGTCCCCATGGACTCACGCGGCTGGTGTCGGATTTCCGGTATTTTTCGATTTCCGGTGGTCTCTCGTAGGCGTGGCGAAGCAGCTCACTGAGCTGTCTGAGTTCGCAGGCCTGTTGGTGGAGGCCGTTGTCGTTGTTCAACGCCTCGAAGACATCGCTTTTTTCCAAAGCGTCGAGTTCGCCGTCTATGAAGGCGTTGAGGCGTTCTTCAGAAAACTGTTCGCTATTCATGTCGTTGCCCTTAAAGGGTGAACATTTGAGTCGCCCTTGACTTCGGCTTCCAGTAAACGTTCTTTAAGTGCTTTTCTGGCACGCGACAGGCGGCTCATTACGGTGCCGATCGGCACATCCAGAATCTGAGCTACTTCGATATACGAGCAGCCTTCCAGATCGACCAGGGTAATGACCTGTCGCTGGCCCATCGGAAGGTATGCAATAGCGTTTCTGACGCGGTTGATGATTTGCTGGCGGTTGTGGCAGGTATCCGGCGTGTCATTATCCGTCAGGATGACATCGTCAATGTCCACCGTATCCCGGCTGCGCCGAAAGTGGTCGCGCCAGCAGTTGCTCAATATACGGTACAGCCAGGCCTTGAGAGTTTTCTGGTCACGTAACTGGCCACTGTTTTTCAGCGCCTTGGTCAGTGCTTCCTGAACCAGATCGTCTGCCAGCGCCGGGTTATGGCACCAGGAGTAGGCGATGCGGTAGAGATTTTCCCGGTATTCTCCGAGTGTACGCTTGAACTGCTGGTGTTTGCAGAGGTTCGCTATCACTTTCATAACCGTATCTTATCGCAGACTTAATTGGAAAGACGGATATATCGGCAGTATATTCCGCGCAGTATAACTAAACCGGCATAGCCGGCACCAAACCGTATTTAGAATTGCTGCGGATTGCGCAGTTTCGCGGTAACCTTAACCCTGTGGCAGCAAAGACAAAAAAAACAGCACATACAGAACCTTGGTCGCGGCTTCCCGGGATTCTTCAGGGCCCTGCAGAGCAGCGCTGGCAAAGCTATGTTCAGGCGGCGGAAACAGCCGGGGTGCGAGTTCCGGTCGATGCCGGTTTTCGGGCCTGTGGTTGCCGTGTTTTTGCGATCAGCGATTTCGTGGCCGGGCTCTGTCATCGTGTTCCCGGACTGCTGGCTGATCTGCTGGACAGCGGTGACCTGCTGGCGGACTCCTGGCCCGGCGTACTGAGCCGGCGGGTGGTTGGCAGGCTTGCTGCCTGCGCGAACGAGCACACACTGCATCAGGTATTGCGCCAGGTCCGGCAGCGCGAGATGCTGCGTATTGCCTGGCGGGATCTGGCCGGCTGGGCGACCCTGGAGGAGACTTTGCGGGACCTGTCCGAGCTCGCGGATGCCTGCATCCAGGGTGCGCTGGACAGGCTGAGTGCCTGGCAGGCAAAGGAAGCCCCCGCACCGGTGGGGGGTAATCGACGTCCGCTTCCGCTGATCGTGATTGCCATGGGGAAGCTGGGTGCCCATGAGCTGAATTTCTCCTCGGATATCGACCTGATCTTCACTCACCCGGATGCCGCTGACACGCGCAGGCGCAGTGGCTTGAGCGCCGAGCAGTATTTTACCCGGCTTGGGCAATCCCTGATTCACGCCCTGTCCAATATGGATCAGGATGGCTTTGTATTCCGCGTCGATATGCGCCTGAGGCCGTATGGCGACGCCGGTGCGCTGGTGTGCAGCTTCGAGGCACTGGAAGAGTATTACCAGTCGCAGGGTCGCGAATGGGAACGATATGCCATGATCAAGGCGCGTGCGGTGACCGGCGATGAGGCATCCAAAGCGGAGTTAGTGGAGTTGTTGCGGCCATTCGTGTATCGCCGCTACCTGGATTTCCATACGTTCGACGCTTTGCGCGACCTCAAGCGACAGATTCACCAGGAAGTCAAACGTAAGGGACAGGAGGAAAATCTGAAGCTGGGCCCCGGGGGAATCCGCGAAATAGAATTTATTGCCCAGGTCTTCCAGCTGGTACGCGGCGGGCGCGAATCCCGTCTGCGTCAGCGCGGTGTCATCGACGTTCTGCGGACATTGGTCGATCTGAAATTACTTCCGCACGAGACTGTCAACGAACTGATCGAGGCATACGGTTTTCTGCGCCGTGCCGAAAATCGTCTGCAGGCGATGCAGGATCAGCAGATTCACACCTTACCGGATGCGGAGTCTGAACGGGCAGGCTTGGCCCTGGCGATGGACTTCCCGGACTGGAAGACGTTTTATGCGGCGCTTAACCGGCACCGCCGCCATGTCGAGACCCATTTCCAGCAGGTGTTCGCTATGCCACAGGCAGGAAAGCCGGTTGCACCCGACCCGTTGACCGAATTGTGGCAGGATCGCCTGCCGACGGATGACGCCCGCCGGGTGCTGGAAAATACGGGATTTGATGATACCGGGGAGACGTTGCGCTGGATTGAGCAATTGCGCTCGGGCACTGCGCCACGTTACCTGGGGCAGCAGGGCCGGCTACGCTTCGACGCACTGGTACCGATGCTGCTGGCTGCGGCAGGGCGTCAGGATAATGCGGCGGAAGTTCTGGGGCGGCTGGTCAGTGTCCTGGAGCACATAGCCGGTCGGACCACCTATCTTGCCCTGCTGCAGGAGAATCCGCCGGTGTTGTCACAGCTGGTCAAGTTGTGTGCAGCCAGTCCCTGGATTGCCCAGCAGATTTCGCGTTTCCCGATACTGCTGGATCAGCTGCTCGATCCGCGAACCTTGTACGCACCGTTGGCGCCCGCCGAGCTCGATGTAGAGCTGGAGAGGGTTTTCAGGGATGTGGATGCCGCCGATCTTGAACAGCAGATGGATCTTTTACGCCAGTTCCGGCATGCCATGGTGCTGCGGGTTGCTGCTGCTGATATCGCGGGGGCGAATCCGGTCACCCGGGTGAGTGACGAACTGACAGCCATAGCCGAGCTGGTGGTGCAAAAGGTGTTGTCGATAGCCTGGACAGAGATGGTCAAGCGTTATGGCGAACCGCGCTGCAAGCTGAAGGGTAAACGGCGGCCGGTCGCTTTCGCCGTGATCGCTTATGGCAAACTGGGCGGCATGGAACTCGGTTACGGTTCCGACCTGGATCTGGTCTTTCTGCACGATAGCGGCGGTACGGCACAAAAAACGTCCGGCCGGAAAGCGGTTGATAACCCGGTATTTTTTACCCGCCTTGGGCAGCGCATCATCCATATGCTGGAGACCTTTACCGCGGCCGGTATCCTCTACGAAGTGGACATGCGTCTGCGGCCATCCGGTCACTCGGGTATGCTGGTGAGCAGTATCGATGCGTTCGCGGAGTACCAGCGTGAAGAAGCCTGGATCTGGGAACACCAGGCACTGGTGCGGGCGCGGCCGGTGGCCGGTGATGCGGGGCTGGGCAAGGCGTTTGAAAAAATCCGCGCGCAGGTCCTTGCCGCAGACAGTAAGGTGGAAAATCTTCGCTCAGAGGTTCGCGACATGCGTGAGCGCATGCGTGCCGAGCTGGGATCAAACAGCACTGACGGATTCCATCTCAAGCAGGACCGTGGAGGTATCGTTGATATCGAATTTATGGTCCAATACCTCGTTCTTCGCTGGTGTAACGACCATGCGGAGTTGCTGCGCCATACAGATACTATCCATCTGCTGAAAGCGCTGGCCAAGGCTGGCTTGCTCAAGTCGGCTTATGCCCAGACACTAATCGAGGCCTACCGGCAATTTCGTGCTGTCAGTCATCGCCTGACGCTGGCTGAGGCGTCTTCGCTGGTAGACGACCACCAGGCGCAGCGTAAACGGGTTGCGGAGATCTGGAAGCAGCTGATGGAAAGTTGAAAATTTCTGATCAAGGAGAAATTCGATGTCGATGGCCGATCGTGATGGCGTCATCTGGTTTGATGGGGAAATGCGTCCCTGGCGGGAGGCGACCACCCACGTATTAACCCACACCCTGCACTATGGCATGGGTGTCTTCGAGGGTGTGCGGGCCTATGATGCAGAGCAGGGTACAGCTGTCTTCCGGCTCAGGGATCACACCGACCGCCTGTTCCGGTCTGCACATATCCTGCAGATGCCGATGCCGTATGACAAGGACACGCTGAACGAGGCGCAGCTGGCTGTAGTGAGGGAAAATAATTTACAGTCGGGCTACCTGCGCCCCATGTGCTTCTATGGGGCCGAGGGGATGGGGTTGCGCGCCGACAATCTCAAGGTGCACGTTATTGTCGCAGCCTGGGAGTGGGGCGCCTATCTGGGCAAGGAAAATCTGCAAAAAGGTATTCGTATCCGCACCTCATCCTTTACCCGTCATCACGTCAATATCACCATGTGCAAGGCCAAAGCCAACGGTAACTACATGAATTCCATGCTGGCTTTGAATGAGGCACTGACCTGTGGTTATGACGAGGCCATGATGCTGGATAACGAGGGTTACGTCGCCGAGGGCAGTGGTGAAAATATCTTTATTGTGCGTAACGGTGTGCTGTATACACCCGATCTCACTTCGGCCCTGGAGGGTGTCACACGCGATACCATCATGATTCTGGCCCGAGAGGAAGGGCTGGAAATTCGGGAAAAACGTATCACCCGCGATGAAGTGTATGTTGCCGACGAAGCTTTTTTCACCGGCACGGCAGCCGAAGTGACGCCTATCCGGGAAGTGGATAATCGCACCATTGGCGGCGGCGGGCGCGGCCCGATTACAGAGAGGTTGCAAACCCTGTATTTTGATCAGGTACATGGTCGGCGTGAGGACCATCCGGAGTGGCTGGCGCTG
>CBFDBP010000247.1:0-5388 GCA_965603065.1 uncultured Gammaproteobacteria bacterium | reverse complement strand
TCCTTGAAATAGCCGATTGTCTGTGCGCTCTCGGTCATCGCTGTGCGGTCTTCGTGCAATGCCGCCTGGAGCAGGCTTCGGTAGGCGTCAATCACTGTGCTGGAATAGTGCCTGGTGGCGCCGAAGTCGAGTAGTTCCAGCTGCTGGGCGCTGGGGTTATAGAGAAAGTTCGCAAAGTTAGGATCGGTTTGAATCATCCCGAACTCAAATAGCTCACGGAAGAGTAGCTCGAGCAGTAAGCCAACGACACGATCCCGTGTCGTCTGAGTGGCCGTGGTCAGGGATTCGATGGGTTCTCCCTCCAGGAAGTCCATGGCAAGAACGTTTTCGCGGGTGAGCTCCTCATCAATACCCGGCACCAGGAATCCCGGTTCATTTTTCAGCAATGCCGCGAAGCGCCTTAGATGCCCGGCTTCTTTTAGGTAGTCGGCTTCTTCATGAAGCTGGCGCTTAGCCTCCTGCAGCAGTGGTTCCAGATCCAGGTCTTTGGGAAGCAGGCGCGATACGTTCAGCAGCATGGCCACGTTATCAATATCGCTATCGATGCTTTGCCGGATGCCGGGGTATTGAATCTTCAGCGCCAGGTTTCGATCGCTTTGCGATATCGCTTTATGCACCTGACCGATGGATGCCGCTGCCATTGGTGTAAACGAGAAACGCTTGAACTGTTGTTCCCACCCTTCGCCGAGTGACTGCTGCATTACAGTTACTACCTCGCTCATGGGCATGGGCCTGGCATCGGCGCGCAGTCGGGCGAGCAACTCAGCCAGCTCGGCCGGCAGTATGTCTCCGGCATCCATGGACAGGAGTTGTCCGACCTTCATGGCCGCTCCGCGTAACTCCGACAATTTCTCGGTAACGCGGCGGGCGTTAGCGGGGGTCAATAGCAGATCCGCTGCGCGGGGCAGGTTGCCCCGTGCAGCCTGGCGCAAGCCCTCGGCCAGCACGCCACCAGCGACTTTGCCGGCAAGTTCGCCGAGGTGTGCGAGGCGCGCCAGGCGGGTGCGGGGCAGCCGCGAGGATTTGCTGTTTGCCTGCTTTCCGATGCGGTCACGCCGCTTGGTCTCGTTGTCCATTTCAGCCCACCTTTCCGAATTTTTCGTCGCTGGAGTAAATCCCTGTCATCTAACGATGCTAATACTTCTGGATGACAGTGTCTATATATTGTCCAGGAAAAAATATTGACAAAGCAATAAAAGTCATATATTGTACTGGACATATTCTGTATATTGTCGCTGTGGCAACAACATAAACTGGACAATATCGGAATAAACCTCGTTCGCACCGAGAGACCGGACAAACCGGTCAGGGGGTGCGACTCAACGGTCCGGGGTTCGAATAACCGGGCTTTATATTCAGCGTAAGGAGAGAGTCTCATGAGAGGAATTAACCGATTAACAGTCGTTCTGGCCACCGCCCTTGGTGGCACGTTCGTTGCGGCTGGTGCCATTGCCGGACCTGGTTGCTCAAAGGGCGCAATGACGGCCCCCGACTACCAGCAAAACTATTACCAGCCTGCACTCTATCGGCCCGCGCCGGGAGACTACGGTGTACCGCGTGCGTACCGCACCGGCATGGGCTACGAAGACCATCGTGAGAATAAGGTCAGTACCGACACCCGGGCAGACATTGTGGACACCGCGATTGAAGCCAGTGATTTCAACACGCTGGTCGCCGCCGTGAAAGCAGCGGGCCTGGTGGAAACGCTCAAGGGACAAGGTCCGTTTACCGTTTTTGCACCCACAGATGCCGCTTTTGCCAAAATTCCCCAGGACCAGCTCAATGCCCTGTTGAACGACAAGGCGGCGTTGACCCGGGTGCTGACTTACCACGTGGTGGCGGGAAAGTACGAGGCGGCTGACGTTGTCACGATGACTCGCGTTGCAACCGTCGAAGGACAGTCTCTGACAATCGACGCCGGTGATGCGGTGATGGTGGACAACGCTGAGGTCATCAAGACCGATATTCAGACCAGCAACGGCGTGATTCATGTGATCGACTCCGTCATGCTGCCACCCGATATGCTGACGCAGCGCTGATTGTTGCGACCCGCGAGTGTGAGCGAGCCGGGGAGGGAAGGTCATTCCCTTTCCGGCTCGACGACAGCATTCGCTACATCTTCCCTGCTTGCTGAAAGTCGGACCCTTGTTTGTGGAGAACCGGATGACAAAGCAAATCACCATGTTCTATTACGGTGGGTGCCCTGTTTGTCAACGGGAAGTGAATCACTATTGCCGCCGTGACCGGGCTCGGATTGTGCGATGGATCGATATCAGTGTGCCGGGAGACAGGCTTGACTGGCTGATCAATGCGGCGGGTATGTTGCACACCGGCACACGGGGTGCTGAAAAGACTATTCGGAAAAGCGATCCGGATTTCTTCCTGGAGAGCACGAGCATCAACAGTTTGCCTACCTTGTTACTGGCCAAACACGTGCATACCAGGTTCCGGCACCGGCGGCCGGCGATTTTTGCAACCGTCTCTGCAAAGGTCGGCAGCATTGAGGATAATCGTCTGGGTGGCTGGTTCAGATACCGCGCGTCAAAGGCAGCGCTAAACATGTGCATTAAAACGCTGGCCGTAGAGTGGCGGCGAACCCCGCCCAATGTTGCGGTAGCCGCCTTGCATCCCGGCACCACTGATACCGCCTTATCGAAACCTTTTCAGCACAATGTTCCACCGGAGCCGTTGTTTACGCGCGAGCAAAGTGCCGACTACCTGCTAAAAGTTCTGGACGATCTAAAACCAGTGCAAACAGGACGATTCCTGGCATTTGATGGTGAACAGTTACCATGGTAAAAGTGCCATCAAAATCGAAGCAGGCCAATAATGAGGAAACACTATGAAGCTACTCAGGAAACTGCCGAATTCGGTTCGCGAAGTACCAGGCCTTGAGTGGGCTATTTTGAAAAAGCTTCCGCTAACTCTGTTGCTAGGGACAATTTTGCCACTTGTAATCAGCCTGGCTAATCAGTTTATCCCCCCGGAAGGGACTGCTACGCAAATCGCCAAACACATCAATTTCGTGAACATTATTTCCATTGCGACTGTATTGACCGTCTGGACCGCTGTTTTTACAGTTGCCATCGCTTGTTTTGTGGTGGTGGTGATGAAGGGGCCTGGGTATGTTGCTGACGCTTATCAACTCGTGGATGCGGAGCACCCCAAACCCTGATGGTATTTCACGAACAAGGCTGGCTAACTGACCGTTTTAGGGGCAAAATTACGGATTTCTCTCCCACACGCCGTGCGCTTTGCGTTCCTGCAAGATCTAGGAGCCTGTCGGACTTAGGCAATCGTAGCGAGCATGGTACCCCAGGGCACCCTCTCCTCCAGAGGACCCTCTCCCAACAGCGCAGTAGATTGTCCCTAAGTCCGACAGGCTGTCCTAGGGTGAGTGATTTTGTCGCGCTGGTCGCAATGCACACGCACAGCCCGAAAGAGGTATTGGCTTGAGCATAAGGCTTCAAACTCACGCTCGATGTGTCTGGTCCCTGTTTGTGGTGGTTGTTTTGGTTGGCTGTACCAGCAGTCCCAACAAACCGGCAACGACGGAGGAATTGCCAGGGTGTGGCTGGCTGCCTAATTGTGTGAATACCCAGGTCGGTCGCGGTGTACAAAGCAGTGAACCGATCAGAGCCGATGCCGAGCAGTGGCAAAAACTTAAATTGTGGATCGCCGGACAGGAAGACTGGCAAATCAACATCGACGACGATAATTTCATTCAAGCCGTCGTCAAAACGCCGGTCATGAGATTCAGGGATGATGTGCAGTTGCTTTTTCTTCCCGATGCCCGGTTGATTCAGGTGCGTTCCTCCTCCCGGCTGGGGATCAGTGACCTGGGTACGAATGCAAGACGCGTCGAAACACTTCGCGATCAGCTCTCCCGGTAATCACCGCTGTAAGCTACAAGCTGCCGGGGCAATCAGGTAGGGGCTGGTCTCAAGGCACCAGCCGGGCCTTCAGTTGGGACTCACAAGACGTTTATGAGGCAACGAAAAGGTTTCCAGCGAATTGAACTTGGTGACGCCGATCGGCAGCTTACGCAGGCGGCGTACGCCTTCCCCGCCTGTCCAGATATCGACATCATCGGGTAGCAACTCTCGCAGCTCGAGCAAATGCGCGCGAATATTCTTGTACTGGTAGGCACCACTGAATGTAATGCCCACGGTGTCGGCATGAAATTGCTGTACTGCACGCACGATCTGATCCATTGGAACCTCACCGCCGAGATTGATGGCTGAAATTCCCTGCGAGGAAAGTATGCCGGCCACCATCAGCAGTCCCAGCGTATGTTCCTCACCGGGCAGGGTTGCCAGCAGCACCAGCGGTCTTCCAGCACTTTTCTGAATTCTGGCTATTTCTGTATTTAGAAATCGAATCAGTTGTTGAGAAAGAAAGTGTTCCTGGAACACCTGCAATTTGCCACCGATCCATAGCTCGCCGACCGCGTTCAGCAATGGGACGACGGTGTCAAGAATAAACGATTTCATACCCTGTTTTTCGTACTGCATACGAAACAGAATTTCGACCTGCCCAGCATTGGCAGAACTGATTGCTGCCAGTATCGCGCTGACTGCTTTATCCAGCTCCTGTGGCTTTTCAGGCTGCAGACTGGCTTCGAGTTCATCCAGGGCAGCCTCGCTGAGTGGCAAAAGCTTGCCTGGACGCATGCCCTGGTCCAGCAGGCGCCGGATCCGTTGCAGCCGCCTCAGCTGCCGTTCCGGGTATATGCGCTCGCCTTTTTCATTGCGTACCGGCTCCGGAAAGCCGTAGCGGCGCTCCCAAACCCGCAGCGTGTCACGCCCGATACCGGTATCACGTTCGACCACGCCGATAGAAAAAAGGCCATTGTTTTCAACCATCTGATATTACCCCGGCATTTACGATTGACACAATAACACAATATGTCCTAGACAAACAAAAGATTTTGTGTATACTAGTAAACATGAGCAAACAACAAGGCTCATAACCCATTCATACCATTAGGAGAAATCACATGAGTAACTACGAGCAGCAAATTCTTAGTACCGCGCGGTTTTACGATGATGCCATGCACGCTGCTGAAGAGGAGGACATTGAAATTCTGTCTTCTGTGGTTGCTGGCAGCAGATTACACGAAATAATTAACAATCCGATCGATAGCGGAATCGATGAAGGGTGAGACGTAAATAATCGTTTGGTTACCCTCCATCACTTCAAAACGCGTACTTCAGTACACAATAGGGACGAACCGGTTTGTGCCCGAAGAGGTTGAATGGACCTCTTCGGGTTCTGGAGATGAGACAAACTGGAGCCGCCATAAAGTTGCAGATTATGTCCGGGTTTCATTCAGAGGTACCTGATGCGACTTAACATACTGTCAACATCGGACACCACATCACGAAG
>CBFDBP010000246.1:0-5444 GCA_965603065.1 uncultured Gammaproteobacteria bacterium | reverse complement strand
CCCCTCACCCTAACCCTCTCCCGGGGGGGAGAGGGGACTTTTACAACACCCTCCTCCGGGAGAGGGCTGGGAAGAGGGAGCATATAAATCAAAGCGTTAGCTTTTCTGATTCCCTCACCCTAACCCTCTCCCGGGGGGAAAGGGGACTCTTACAACACCCTCCACCGGGAGAGGGAGTTAACGGGGCAGCAATGAGAGTTCGATCATATCAATTAAAGCATTTGATACAATCTCATGGTGTATAGAAACTCTCCCGCCCGGTGGTTACGTTTTCTGGGTCCGCGCTTCTGGCCAACCTGGCTTCTGTTCGGTTTTATGCGGCTGGTGACCTGGCTGCCATTCTCCTGGCAGATGGCTGTCGGCAGCCTGATCGGGAGACTGGCCTACCATCTGGCCCGCAGCCGGCGTCATATCGCCGAGGTCAATATCAGGTTGTGCTTTGCGGATCTGGACACGAATCAGTCAGATGAACTCGTCAAGGCACACTTCCTGTCAGTGGGAAAAGGCATCGTAGAGACCGCGCTGTGCTGGTGGGGCCGGGACTCACAATTGCAAAAGAAAAGATTACTACTGGGCGGCGAACATTTGCAGCGTGCCCTCCAGCAAGGCAAAGGCGTGATTCTGTTGAGCGCCCACTTCACCACACTTGAGCTGGGTGGACGCCTGCTGGCACTGGATACACCCTTTCATGTGTTATACCGGCAGCACAAAAACCCACTTTTTGAGACCGTGATGCGGCGTGCGCGTAAACGCCGTTTTGAAAAGGCCATACCGCGCAATAACACACGAGCTTTACTCGCCAGCCTCAAAGACAATATGCCGGTCTGGTATGCGCCGGACCAGAACCACGCCGGCCCCCAATCGGTCTTTGTGCCTTTTTTTGGTATACCGGCTTCAACACTGGCCGCCACAAGCCGGCTGGCAAACGTCAGCGGCGCCTCAGTTGTGCCCTTCTTTCAGATGCGTCTGCCGGGAAACCAGGGGTATCTTCTTTTACTCTGCCCGGCACTGGATGACTTTCCCGGCAATGATCCGGAAACTGACACTGCCCGTATCAACAGGTTGCTGGAGGATGTCATCCGGGAAATGCCCGAGCAATATCTCTGGCTACACCGTCGTTTCAAGACCCGGCCACAGGGCGAGCCCTACCCTTACGATTGAACCTGTTTCAAGGGGGCAAAGCAGAATGGCACTGACTTAAGTCGAAACGTAGGGTGGGTTAGCGTTTTCTGCGTAACCCACCAAGCGTTGCGAAGCAACACAACGCATTTTTTAATGAGTGCCTGCCGGCACGTCCGGTGGGTTACGGCACAAACTGCGTGCCTAACCCACCCTACATCGATCGTGGAACCGATCAAGTAAGTGCCATTCGGGTCAGAGCACTTGAAACAAACTCACCCGTTCTCGATCATCCCCAGACGTTTCCCCAGCTGCTCGGCAAGATGGTCGAGCGGTGACGCCTCGAGGACCCGGCATTGCCTGCTTTCCAGCAACTCCGGCTGTTGTGACAGCTCAGCCAACGCATAGCGGCACAGATAGCCCGAATCGGCGAAGCCCTGCATCATGCGTTCATAGCGATACGTCGGCGCAGCGTGCTGCGGCCTCAGGCTGACTACCGGTCGACGTGAATAGATGGCTTCGGTCAGCATCGTCATACTGTCTTCGGTCACAAACACACGTTCCGCCGCCCCCAGCCAGGCTTCGGCCCTGAACTCGTCACTTTCTCCATACCAGCTCTGCGCGGCGAGAAACTGCTTGTCCAGATTGTGCCTGAGCACCTGCCCGGCCTGCTTTCCGGTACGCCTGGAACTGACCAGCAACCAGCGTATGCCGTAGCGCCTGGCCAGTGCGTTCATTACTCGAGCCAGCGCTTGCCAATCCCGCCGGCGATACCGGTAACCGGCGCCGTTGCCACCGATCATGAGTGTCCAGCAGCGTTGCTCACCCGGACCGAGTTGATTGAGAAAGCGTTCACCCTGGCTTTGCAAAGTATCGAAATCGATGGCGCTGGGTGGCAAGTCAAGCACCAGATTGCCGGCTGCACCATTGACAGGCTCCAGGGTCAGGACCACAGTGAAGAGCCGCGATGACAATCGGCGCAATGAACCCGCATACACGTTCGGCACACCCACGCATTGTGCCAGCCAGGCATTGGCAAACGAGGTTTTGCCTCCAGCCGACACAATCAGATCACAAGCTTCTGCAGGAAAATGATTCATCTTGTAGAACAGTCTCAGCCACAGCGGCGAAGAGGGCTTATCAACACGATTAAGGTAAGCGCGCAGAAAATTTCTACCCAGGCCTGCGCGCAGCTTCATCGTTACCCAGCTTTCCTGCACCGGCTGTATTCGCCGCAGCGCAGCAACGATGCCACGCGACAGGTTGTAATGTCCGGGCTGATCATCAGACAACACCCAGACGCGAAGCGGTGAATTAGGCACGGCCGTCACCTCTCCATGAGAACATTAAAGTGTAGGAGCGGCCCCCTGGCCGCGATTGGATTTGGCTGCCCCAGTACTATCGCGGCCAGGGGGCCGCTCCTACCGCCAGCCACGCCGTCCCCCGCGCATGCGCAGCAGGAATGCCAGCCAGTTATCCTTGCCACTGATTTTAATGCGCTGAAGTTCGAGTGGTTGCCAGCTGCCGGGATTTTCTATCCCCTCACGGGTGGTGACTGCACTGCTATAACCCGCCTGTTTCACAAGCCCCACCTGCTCTGGATGATAGAGCCCGAATGGATAGGCAAAGCTGCCAACCGATATGCCAAAGCGCTTTTCCAGCGCCTTCCTGGACTCGAGCAGTTCCCCGCGTACTGCTTCGGAATCAATGCGCAGAAAATTAGCGTGTGTCATGCTGTGGGACCCCAATTCGATGCAGCCTGAATCCAGCAGTTCCTGAACCTGTTGATCGCTCAATTTAGCTTCCCGTTTCAACTCAGCCTCATCATGGTGTTTTTTGCGCTGCATGGACCAGTCACGATCGAAACGATCCACAACCAGATACAGTGTGGCTTTACACCGATACTTTTTCAGCAATGGCAAGGCCCGCAACAGGTTGTCTGCGTAACCGTCATCAAAGGTTATGGCAAAAGACTTCTCGGGAAGCGTGTCGGCCTGCGCAAGCAGTTCACTCACCGTAAAACTGTGCCAGCCCTGTGCAGACAACCAGCGCAACTGCCTTTCGAACAGCTGCGGGGAAACACGCAGACCATTAAACCGTGCTCCCGGGCTTGGGGTAGCGATCATGTGATACATGAGAATACGTGGATAACGGTAATCCACCGCCGGGCGCCACCAGGCGTAACGCACGGAAAACCAGACCAGGCCGAGAAGAATCGCCAGTAATACGGCGGAAATCATTTCCAGACCGGATACCGGACAGGCGGCATGTCCGGTTTACTCATCAGTAATCCGAAAGCTCCTGATACAGCGCCAGCGTCTGGTCTACCATGTCCTGAACCGTCGGGAACGCACAGGGCGCCACTTCGACGGGACGTTCCAGTAACTCCCGGGTAGTCGTCTCCAGCGCTCCGAGGTCGCCCGGCGGTACACGGCCGGGAGGATACGCCTGCTGCAGCGTACCACCGACGCCGCCGTGGTCATAACCCACAACCGCTACACCCAGGCTGAGCGCCTCGCGCACAGTACGCCCGAATGATTCCGGTTTTGCGGACAATGAAAAAACGATATTGGACACCGCAAGAATATCCCGCAGATCCATGCGGTGGCCGGTAAAGGTGACTGAGCCGTGCAGTCCGAGTTTTTTGACCAGGCGCTGAACCTCGCGCATATAGCCTGCCCGCGCCGGGTCTTCACCGCCGACAATCAGACCATAGACCGGTAAATCCGCCTGCACCAGTTTTGCCAGCAGCTGCAGAAAATCGAGATGCCCCTTAAGGCGGGTAATCCGGCCCGGCAAGGTCAACACCTGGCGCTCCAGCAGGAAGGGAAACTCACGGTACCAGCGGGCCATCCAGGAGTCCGGGGGGCGGTAGGCAAAAGGGTAGATGTTCGGATCAATGCCGCGCTCGATTAAATGTACGCGACTGGCTTCGGTGTGCGGGTACTGTTCGAAAATATAGCGCTGTGCCGCTTCCGATACAGCAATAACGGCTTCACCCCGTGCCATGATACTGCTGTAGCGGCTCACGGAGTACAAGCCGTGGACACTGGTGACAAAGCGCGGCCGGGTCTGTTCCGGCAATCCCCGCCAGGCCAGCCAGGCAACCCAGGCGGGCAGGCGGGAACGTGCATGCAGGATATCGACCTTGTTCTCCACAACGAACTTCTGCAAACGCTTTACCAGACGCAAGGTCCAGAGCGATTTTCTGCCAATCGGCCATTGAAAATGTTCACTGCCCTGACCGGTCAGGCGGCTCACCAGCCGCCCCCCCGCGGATATCACCAGCGAACGGTGTCCTGCGTGTACCAGAGCCGCGCCGGTTTCCAGCGTGCCGCGTTCGACACCGCCAGACTCCAGCGCAGGAAGCAGCTGAAGTACGGTTAATGATTTACCAGCCATTGATCCTTTATCCAGTTTGCGCAGCGAGCCGCTTCATTCAAAGGTTGATCCGGCCCTGCTGCGAGCCGCCACTGTCCGGGTGCCCCTGCCCAACCCCTATCAACCAGAGCGTCGACAGCGGATGTTATGCGGTTATTTTTAGCGCGTTGAACTTCCAACAAACCAAGCTGTGCCCCGGCGGTCAGCGCTTCATAAATCATAGAGACACTGTCCTCACTCACCCAGACTTCACCCGCCTCGGACAGCCTGGCCGGCAGCCAGTCACTGTTCGTCGAAGCATAGGGCACACACTTAAATTCCGCGCGGTCAAGCAACGGCCGCAGCATGGATTCAGGCGTTCGACGCGAAGTCGTGAGCCACCATTTTTTCAACGGTCTTGCCTTAGTAAGCCGTTCAAGCTGGCTCAGCATTTCATCATTATCCCACCGATAGTGCCGCGATGGGCCACCCAGTATGATCAGACCGGTGCCGGCATCACGGCCGGGGCATGGCTGAATGCTATTGAGTGAGCCCAACGTCGATAGCACGTTAACCGCTTGCAGCGTGCCATCGTGTTCCGGAACGAGACACAGATCAAACCAGGACAATGGTAACGATGGTTTCATCAAGACGATGGTGCGCCCACCCCAACGTCTGCGTGCCGCCAGCAGAGACCAGTGGGTTGCGTGACCGGCCCCTATCAGCAGGTCGGGAACCGGTAAGCGCGCACCATACGGGTAGCTGCCGCTCAGCCAGGGCCAGAATCCGCTGCCGCTTTGCTTCACCGGTATATTGTAAGCAGAAACCGGAACACGTTCCTGCAGTGCGCGAAGCAGCCCCTGACTCTGGGCATCATGGCCGGCTTTGCCATCGGTAAATCGCCAGACGATAGTCGTCATAGTATTTCACTGCTGTACCGTTAACTCCCTCTCCTCCAGAGGACC
>CBFDBP010000245.1:0-5445 GCA_965603065.1 uncultured Gammaproteobacteria bacterium | reverse complement strand
CGAAAACGAGCTCTGTAAGAATCCGACGTCGAAGGATACAATAACGACAATAGATTCCGAGTGCTATGACTCGATCGGCGGGCACAAACTTCGCTGGACCAGGACAAGAGGCGAATTTCCAGGATTCGCAGGGGGCCGTAAGTTAACTTGTCGGTACCCCGCCTTGGGCTTCCCCTTCCATGGCGGACAGCGGTAGCGGTAACAGCGCTGGTATATAATAGTAGTCGTTCAATCAACCTTTGAAGGAGATGAAATGGGTATCTTTAACAACATTCTATCCAAACTCGGTTTTGGTGAGGAAAAGAAAGCAGTGGTCGCCGAAGCTACACCCGAAGCCACACCCGAAGCCGCGCCTACCCCTGTGGCGATTACCGAAGTCGATGTCGTGGCCAAGCTGGCGGAGTTGGCGAGTTCGCACGCCGAAAAACTAAACTGGAAGGTATCCATCGTCGATCTGATGAAGCTGCTTGGTCTTGATAGCAGCCTTGGGGCGCGCAAGGAGCTGGCGACAGAGCTTGGTTGCCCCGCCGACAAGATGGGTGATTCGGCGCAGATGAATATGTGGCTGCACAAGACCGTGCTTCAGAAGTTGGCCGAAAACGGCGGTAATATCCCCGCGGATCTGTTGGACTGAATAGGGTACGGACAAGGCATCGGCATCGGCGGCATCTGTCTTTGTTCGCCGTACATAGACCTTGGCATATTTAGCATGTAACAACTTAACTTCCTGACCGAGCAATTGAGCTGTGCGCCCCAAGTAATGTGCTGTTGCGCAACCTTCCATGATCAGTCGAACAGGCCCGGATTGCGCAAGAAATCGGTGGAACTGTGTGCGATTGAGCCGTTTCCGACTAACAATATGATGATTGGCATCAGCCAGTGACAATTGAAAAACAGATTTCGAAAGATCAGCAGCGACAAGACCAATAGCCATTTTGGACACCTCGCTTCTGTAAGATAGGATTGAATCCGCTACACTTTCAGTCTGTACGTGAACGAAGGGGAGTCCATCCTATCGCCATGTACAGGCGAAATCCTGCGCGATGCCACCCGATGAAGGTTTTCGGCGTGACATTCACCAGGGCATCTTTCCACGCGAAACCGTGTGAAAACACCACCAGCATAAAGCGCGTGACATTGTCGAAGCCTCGCGGTCTGATTTTGCGCTCTTGGTAGAAGCCGAGTTGTTTTCGTAGGAATAGGTATTCAGCCGCCAAGGCAGTGCGGGATCGTGCAGGTAAGCCGTCAAGCGCATGCCGTCAGCCAAGAGCATCCGTGCGAGCTTAGCAAAGCCAGCTAGCAGGTCAATGATCAGAGAAACCAATTCCATTTCCTCAGCATACGCCGGTCCCTCAATCCTTTGCTAAACTTCACCCTAAATGCAGAATAAACGTGCGGTCGGGTAATAAATGCCGAGGACAGACCTGCCGCTGCGCGATCCAGACGATGCAACCAATGGATATGCTTCAAATCATCACGAGCGGAGGAATCATGAACACAGCCGTAACACCGATACAATACCTGGATAAAGCCATGAACAGCCTGCACGATCTTGGCCTGTTACCCGAGCAAGGCGGTGAGGAGGCGCCCATCATCGTGCTCCTCAAACAGATAGCCGACCTGGACGAAGAACGGGTGGTGGCTATCACCCGTACGCTCAGCCAGGCGTCGCTTTTCAATGAGGTGGTGCGCGAACAGGTGCAGGCGATGGATATCGGCACGCGCTACGAGGATATCGTCGACGCCTTCAACAGTATCCGCGACGATGCCAAGAAAATGGTCGAGCAGATCGACGATGGCAAGCTGGATACCTTCGAGCGTATTTCCAACGTGTGGATGAAGGTGACACGTGGCGACATTGCCAGCCGTTTCGATGACATCAAGGATACCTACCTTGACGTGACGGATGCCACACAGGACCAGATTCAGCGCGAGCAAACCATCCTCGAAGCCTACCAGGATTTTCGCGGCGCCCTCAAGCAGTCGGAGGTGATGGCGCTCGAGTTGCTGAAGAAGGCTGGCGCGAAGCTGGAGGCGGCCAAAGGAGATGTCAACACTGCCATGAAGACGGTGGAAGGCTATCAGGGCGAGGATGCCGTCGAGCGTGCCAGGCTGGAGATGGCGCGTGACCAAGCCGTCCGTGCCTTGCAGAAAGAGGAAAAACGCTATCAGATTGCCAAAGACCTGTCGGATAACCTCACGATTAGCTACAACACCTCCGAGGTGGTCATGGCCCGCCTGTTGCAGACCACTAATGCCAAGGAGCGCGTCTATGCCCAGGCGGTGAGCTTTTTCAGCACCAACGAAGTGGTGCTGACAGCACTTTCCGCTTCTTTTACCGGGATGTTCGGTTTGCACGAGGGCACCCAGACGGTGGAGGCCATGAAAGAGGGTGTCAGTCGCTCCCTCGAGGATCTCGCCGAGATCGGTGGCAAAGTCCAGGAGGCGGCCGTCAGGGCTGGTTATGGTCCGACCATACGCGCTGATGCTGTCAAAAAGCTGGTCGATTCGGTGGTGAGCTGGCAGACCCGGTCGCGCGAGATCATCGAGGAGATGCGCAAACAGAGTACCGCCAATGCCGAAGAAATCCGCGATGCGGTCGAGGAGGGCAAGCGCAAGCTCGCACGCCTGGCGGAAGAGGGTAAAGGACTGGCGGTCAGCGTTGAATGAGCGGGGAGGCTGTCACAACAGCCGTCGGGGATGGCGAGTCAAAGGCTGGGCAGCCCCTCGACGAAGTGATGCTGGCTATGGATGTGGTCGATACCCTGCGCCGCCGGCGTCGCCTGGTGGAACGGGAACTCGACGCCGAGGGGCGTGAACAGGACCTGAAACAGCGTCTTCACAAGATCTACGCCGCCCAAGGTATCGAGGTACCGGATCATGTGCTGGAAGAAGGTGTTGCGGCGCTCAAGGAAGAACGATTTGTCTACAGTCCCCCGTCGGAGAGTCTGGCCACCCGCCTGGCGCAGCTCTATGTCAGCCGTGCCGGCTGGGGTAAATGGGTCATGGGCAGCCTCGCTGCACTGCTGGTCGCCTGGCTTGTCTATCACTTCGCTGTTGTTATCCCGCATACCCAACTCCCGAAGCGGCTGGAGGCGGCATACCAGTCGGTGGTTGAGGTGGTGGAAAGCGACGAGGCCGGTCGCCAGGCGGAACAGTTATACAAGTCCGCCGGTACAGCCCTGAGCAACGGTGACGAAGAGGCAGCCCAAACGGTGCTGCAGTCACTGCACAACTTGCGCAGCATGCTGGAACAGACCTATACGCTGCAGATCGTCTCGCGGCCTGGCGAAAAGTCGGGCGTATGGCGGGTGCCGGAAGCCAATCCCAAAGCGCGTAACTACTACATCATCGTCGAGGCGCTGGCGGCCGATGGCAGGACGCTGGAGGTGCCTGTCGTCAACGAGGAGAACGGCCGGACCGAACGCGTTTCCAAATGGGGTCTGCGTGTGGAAAAGGCTGTGTTCGAGCGCATTGCGGCCGACAAGCAGGACGACGGCATCATTCAGCAACGCCAGTTCGGTGTAAAGCAAAGCGGTCAACTGAAACCCGACTACCGGGTTCCCACGAGCGGGGCTGCCATAACCCAATGGTGAGAACAGCATAATGATCAGTGGAAGACATGCGCTGGGCGTAATCGACGATTCGCTGAACCAGGAGCGCGCCAGTATCGAAACAGCCGATACGCGTATCGCCGAGATCAGCAGGCAACTGCTGGCACTGCAACAGGCGCGTGTTGAGGATATTCGTGAGCTAGCCCGCTTGCGGGTCGATATGATGGCCAGTGGTAACACGCTTTCTGGTATCGACGCTGTCGAGCGACAGGTGGCGGCTGTGCTCAAGGCGCGGCAGACCGCCGAGGCGGAACTGGATGCCCGTATACCTGCGCTGCAGGATGAACGCAACGGGCTGGAGGCGGGACGCGAAACCCAGCGACAGGCAGTGGAAGAAGCCGCTGATGCGCTGGACCTTGCCGAAGCGGCAACCCAGGCACGTCTGGATGCTGATGCTGACTACCAGGCCCAGGAACAGCGCACCCGCGAAGCCGATCGCATTGCCAGGCACGCCGAGGACAAGGCCCTGCACAGCGAACAGGAGAAGAATGAGAAAGGACAGTCATACCGCGACGATGCGCTGTTCTTGTACCTGTGGGATCGGCACTATGGCACGCCACAGTACCGGGCATGGCCCGTCACGCGCTGGCTGGATACCAAGGTGGCGCGACTGGTCGACTTTGAGGATGCCCGTGCCAACTATGCCCGCCTGCAGGAAATACCGGTACGGCTCCGCGAGCACGCCGAGCAGAAAAAGCGCGACGCCGAAGCCGCCTTTGAGGTGCTGCGCGGGCTCGATGAGCAAGCCCGCGAGCAGGATGGCGTCGTCGCGCTGGAGGCGTCCAGGGATCAGCAGCAGGCCGGCCTTGAGGAGATTGATGCCCGCATCGAGGAGGCCGCAGAGCGCTACGGAGAGTTGCTGGCGCGCAAGGAAGATTTTGCCGTGGGCGAGGACGAGCACTACCGGAAAGCGGTGGGCTATGTGGCCTCGGAGCTGCGTCGTGATGACACGCGTGAACTGCGGCGTGATGCCATGGCCACACCCTTTCCGGACGATGATCTGGTTGTCAACCGTCTGTTCGAACGCGAGCATCAGGTGCAGCAACTGGAGACCTCGCTCAACGAACTGAAGCGTGCGCTGCGACAGCAGCACGAAAAGCTGCAGGAACTCGAGTCGCTGCGCGCCGACTTCAGGCACCGCCGCTACGACCAGAGCGGCTACAGTTTCTCTGACGGGACCCTGATCGCCGCCATGTTGGGCAATTTCCTCAATGGTATGCTCGACCGCGACAGCCTGTGGCGAGTGCTGGAGCAACAACAGCGCTACCGCCCGCGGCGTACCAATCCCACCTTTGGCTCCGGTGGTTTCGGCCGCGGTACCGTCTGGGGCGGTCGGCGCGGGGGGTTTGGTCGCGGTGGCGGTGGTGGTGGTTTTCGCACCGGCGGTGGTTTCTGATGCAAATCAGCCATACAGGACTTGTAGTCGATAGGGTAAGCTGCTCAACTACATCGCAGCGACAGGACAACGATCGCCGGAACAGTGTGGTGGTATGGTTGTCCCCGCGGGCGTTTGGGCATGTACTTTCGTACTGCACGAGGTGATACTTGAATCCCCAGCTTGAGAAGCAGTTCATTGGCAATGCGTTCTTCACCCCAGGATGGATTACTCAGAGCCATCTCGCGGATCAGTCGCCTGAGTTCGATAGGTATCGGTGGCCGGCCTGGCCGTGACTTCCAGCGCCAGAACAGGCGAAAGCCCGCACGATGCCAGCCGATGAAGGTCCTCGGTGTGACGTTCGTCAGCGCATCGTTCCATGCAAAACCGTGTGACAGCAGCACCAATATATACCGCGTGACGTTGTCGAAACGTCGGGGTTTGATTTTGCGCTCT
>CBFDBP010000244.1:0-5453 GCA_965603065.1 uncultured Gammaproteobacteria bacterium | reverse complement strand
CGGCTATCTTTACCCTGTTGATAACCAGGCCAATCCGTCAAATGGACCGTGCCATCCGTCGCCTGGGAGATGGTGATTTTTCCAAACCCGCAGAGATTGTGGGGCCACGTGATCTGGAGCAGCTGGGTGAGCGACTGGACTGGATGCGGACCCGCTTGCTGGAGGTGGAACAGGAGAAAAACCGCTTTCTGCACCATATTTCCCACGAACTGAAAACGCCGCTGACCGCAATTCGTGAAGGCGCGGAACTCATGAACGAAAGGGTGGTTGGTAACCTGAACGCACAACAGTCTGAAATCGCTGCTATTTTGTGCGATAATGCCGTTCAGTTGCAGAAGCTGATTGAAAATCTGCTGGACTTCAATATTGCCAGTTCGCGGGCTTCGCAACTGCATGTAGAGCGGATTGCCCTGAATCACCTTATCGAGTCCGTACTGGCAGACCACAAAGTCGCCGTGCTGGCCCGTCAACTGGTGCTGGATGTGTCTCTGCAGCCGGTACAAATGGACGGTGACCGTGCAAAACTGCAGACGCTGGTGGACAATCTGCTTTCCAATGCCATCAAGTTCTCTCCTGAGCAGGGGCGGCTGAGGGTGCGTCTTGAGCAACAGGACGGGCAGGCTGTTGTCGAAGTGGCGGATGCCGGGCCTGGTATTCCGGAACAGGAGCGTCGGCGTATTTTTGACGCATTTTACCAGGGAACCTATTCAGACAACGGCCATGTGCGGGGTACCGGTTTGGGGCTGGCTATTGCAAGAGAATATGCCCAGGCGCACGGTGGGTATATCGAGGTTATCGACAGTGAAGATCGGGGAGCTTGTTTGAGGGTGGTATTGCCAATGGAGTTGTCCGGGGTGCGGTGTGCGTATTAGGCTGATATTTATAGCTATTCTTATATTGAGTGCTTGTCAGCCAATGACTGTGCGGCACAGCGAAGGTGTGGTGCCGATCTCGTTGAGAGTGGACGATGCAGCATACTGGCTGGAGGAATGGCACTGGATCTCCGGCTTACCCGAGGTCCAGCAACGGGAGATTCTGGCAAACAGGGAGCGTGAATTCCAGCAATCGGCCACTCCCCGCAACCGCCTGCGCCTGGCCCTGTTGCTGGCGGAAGGCCCCGGATCTGTTCGTGACCAGAGACGCGCGTTAGAATTACTGGAAGGGATGGATATGGACCAGGCCAGTGACAGTGGCAAGGCGTTGTCGGCGCTGTTGCAGCAAGTCATTGCAGAGCACGACTGGTTCGATGATAAAATAGACCGCTTGCGTGCCAATTTGAAGGAATCCGAGACACGCGTTGAAGAGTTGGAACGCCAGTTGCAAGAGCTGACTACCATTGAGCAGAATATTCAGCAACGTGAAATACCGCAATAGTCGGAGGGAGTGGCAATGAGTGCTTGTCGTTATCGGGTTATGGTAGTTGACGATGATCCGGCCTTACTGCGGCTGCTGTCCATGCGTCTGTCGGTCGTGGGCTACGAAGTTGCTGCCGTGGAAAGCGGTGAGAAGGCGATCGCGCAGATCGCTACCTTCCAACCTCACTTGGTAATCACGGACTTACGCATGGATGGCATGGATGGCATGGCGTTGTTTGACATGATCCGTCGACGCAGTCCGGCGCTTCCGGTGATCATTCTCACTGCCCACGGATCCATTCCCGATGCTGTACACGCGACCAGTCGTGGGGTGTTCGGTTATCTGACCAAGCCCTTTGACAGCAAGGATTTGTTGGAGCAGGTGACACGCGCCTTGCGGGTCACCGGCGAGCAACACGGACGCCGTGAAGAAGACACTGTCGCAGAATGGCGTCAGGATATTGTGACGCGCAGTCCGCTGATGGAAGACCTGCTGGGTCAGGCGCGTCTGGTGGCATCCAGTGAGGCCAGTGTATTCATTCACGGCCAGAGTGGCACGGGTAAGGAAGTGCTGGCACGTGCCATTCACTGCGCCAGCCCACGTGCAGACGGCGAATTTGTCGCTGTGAACTGTAGTGCCATCCCGGAATCACTGTTTGAGTCTGAATTTTTTGGTCATGCCAAGGGCTCTTTTACCGGCGCAACGCGGGATCACAAGGGACTGTTTCAGGCCGCTGATGGCGGCACCCTGTTTCTGGATGAAATCGGTGATATGCCGATGAGCTTCCAGGTTAAGTTGTTGCGCGCTATCCAGGAACGGAGCGTTCGACCCGTGGGTTCCACCCGGACGGTGCCAGTTGATGTACGGATTATTTCCGCGACACACTGTGATCTGGATGAATTGCGCAAAGACGGAAGCTTTCGCGAAGACCTGTATTACAGGCTCAATGTGGTGGCCCTGGATATCCCCTCCCTGATCGATCGCCGCGAAGATATTCCCCTGCTCGCCAATCATTTTCTGGGCAGCCTGGGCGATGCGCAGAAGAAGTCGGTGAAAGGTTTTGCGCCCGATGCCATGGAGGTGCTGCTATCGGCGCCCTGGCCGGGTAATGTGCGACAGCTTTTTAATGTCGTCGAGCAGGCGGTCGCATTCACAACGACTTCGTTGATTCCGGCCAGTCTGGTGCAGCGCGCACTACGCGACGAGGCCAATGCTGAAATGCCGGCTTTTGCCGATGCAAGATCCCATTTTGAGCGTGAGTATCTGACGCAGCTGCTGCAGATCACCAACGGTAATGTCAGTCAGGCGGCGCGTATCGCCAAGCGTAACCGTACCGAGTTCTACAAGCTGCTGCACAAGCATCATCTTAATCCCTCGCAGTTCAAGGGAAGTCGTGCCTCTTGAGCTGTCGCCATATGGCGACAGAATAACTCGCTGTAAGTAAATTATTTTGTTTGTTAGGCCGTAAATGTTGTCGCCAGAGAGTGACGGTTTTGCCTTGTGTACGGTGCCGGTATGCACGGCTGCCAGTCAGAAAAGCCTCCAACTGCAGGCTTTTTAGCGAAGTTGTGCTTGATGGCACATCCTTTGCTGCATAAATATGCAGTCGATCATGGATGAAGAAAAATGAAAAATCCCGGGCGGGTGATTGTGGTCTTGGCTTTATTGGTACCACAGAGTTTCGCGGATTCTCCGGTTTCAGTGGATGCGCAAGGTTTTGTCGCATTCCATGATATCGACAGCGATCACAATGGTTATGTGAGCCGCATCGAGGCACGCTCGGTGGTGGTTATCGAGAATGCATTTAATTCAGCGGATGCTAACAGAGATGGTTTGCTGGATAGTGGTGAATATAAGTCGGTACGATCGGTCAGGAAGGCCAAATAGTTTTTCGTGCTGATGTAGTACGTCCGGACCCTGCGCTGGTTGAGGTGGGGCCGATTCCGCCAGGCTGCAGAAATGCGGTTTGGGGACATGCTTCCCTCCCGTTCTGGGATATTACGCGGCCACCCCCGGCCGCGTTTTTTTTTGTAACTTCTGTACCGTCGGGATGCAAATAAGGGCGTGCATCGGTAAGCTAGTGAATTAGGAATTGGTCAGCTGTCATGGGGTCTTTACAGGGGGTAAGCTTGTCACGGTTTTTTTGGCCGGTTCGTGTTTATTACGAAGATACAGATAGTGGTGGTGTAGTATATTACGCCAATTATCTTAAATTTATGGAGCGGGCCCGTACTGAGCGTCTGCGAACGGCGGGTTTCGAGCAGGATCAGTTGCGCCAGGATCGGGGAATCTTGTTTACCGTGCATTCAGTCCAGGTCGACTTCAAGCGACCGGCAATATTTAACGACGCACTCGAAGTTAGCGCAGAGATAAGCGAGCAACGACGTGCGAGCCTCACATTTTTCCAGGAAATCCGCCGCGCTGGCGAGAAGGCTGTGCTGTGTAGCGGGCACATTCGCATCGCCTGTGTTGATGCGCAATCCTTTAAAGCGATCGCTATCCCTGATTTTATTCGTTCGGAGTTGATGAGTGTCTGCTGATTTATCTTTTTTTAGCCTGATTACCGGTGCCAGTGTGGTTGTGCAGCTGGTGATGCTGTTACTGCTGTCGGTCTCGGTCATGTCGTGGACCATGATATTCCGCAAGCGCAGCGCTCTGATCGAGGCGCGCGTCGACGCGGATCGGTTCGAGGACAACTTCTGGTCGGGTGGGGATCTGGCTACGCTCTACCACAAGGTTGCCAGCCGTAGTGATGAATTGCGTGGTCTGTCGAATATTTTCGTGGCCGGGTTCAAGGAATTCACGCGTTTGCGCAAACGCAGTGGCAGTGATCCCATGGCCGTCCTCGAAGGCGCGCAACGCAGCATGCGTGTGGCTCTGTCGCGGGAAATGGACGATCTGGAAACACACCTGTCCTTTCTCGCGACGGTAGGTTCGACCAGCCCCTATGTTGGCCTGTTCGGTACGGTATGGGGCATTATGAACGCATTTCGCGGCCTGGGTAACGCGCATCAGGCAACGCTGGCGATGGTGGCACCAGGTATCGCAGAAGCGCTGATTGCGACAGCAATGGGGCTGTTTGCAGCGATCCCGGCGGTGATCGCCTACAATCGCTATTCCAACGACGTTGAGCGCCTGGAAAATCGTTACGACAATTTTCTCGAAGAGTTCTCCAGTATTCTGCAACGTCAGGCGCACGATTAGTTAACCCGGTATGGCCAGACAACGCAGCCGCAAACGCCCGATGTCCGAGATCAATGTGGTGCCCTACATTGATGTCATGTTGGTGATGCTGGTTATTTTTATGATTACCGCCCCCTTGCTGAACCAGGGTGTCGACGTCGATTTGCCGCAGGCCGATGCCGAACCGATGGACGATACCCAGCAGGACCCTGTGGTGCTGACTGTTGACGCCCAGGGGCGCTATTTCCTGAACGTTGGTGGGGATCCCGAGCAGGAAATCGATGCCGAAACCCTGCTGTTGCGGACAGCGGCTGTGTTGCGTCAACGTCCACGGGCAGTTGTGCTGGTGCGCGGTGATTCCAGTGTGGACTATGGGCTGGTGGTCGCTGCCATGTCTCTGCTGCAGCAGGCCGGTGCTGCCAAGGTTGGCCTGGTTACCGAGCCTTCAGGGGAGGGCGGGTAAATCCACAGTCTGTTACGATTGTTGCGGGAGAAGCCGCGGCCGTTTTTCTATGCTGTGCTGGTGCACATGCTGCTGCTGGCGGTGCTGGTGTTCAGCCTGGATTGGAAAGCGATGGTGAAACCTGGTGCAGAGCGCAAAAGAGCGCCGGTACAGGCCGTTGTGGTGGACGCCAGTAAGCTGGATTCCGAAATCCAGCGCCAGAAACAGCTGGTGGAAAAGAAACAGCTGGAGGAGCAGGAAAAGCTCAAGCGCCTTGAGCAGCGCGCCGCGGAGGCGGAGCAAAAGCGTAAACAGGAAGAAGAACGTATCACCGAGCTGAAGCGTAAGCAGGAACAGGAAGTCAGTCGCAAAAAACAAGAGGCAAAAAAACAAGCCGAAGCGAAGAAAAAGGCCGAAGCGAAGAAAAAGGCTGAGGCGAAGAAAAAGGCTGAAGCGGAGAAAAAGCGCAAGG
>CBFDBP010000243.1:0-5454 GCA_965603065.1 uncultured Gammaproteobacteria bacterium | reverse complement strand
AGGCATGCCGGCTATCTAATGTTCAGCTTAGTACATCCATGTAGGCTCGACAGTCCTGGAACAGGATGTCTATCCACGCAGGAACCTCGAGACAACTTATGATGAGAAACATGCTCACAAAGACAGCGTTATTGTGTTCAGGCGGACTGCTCCTGCTGAGCCTGTTGCTGCAATCCTGCGCGACAAGCGAGCTTCATTCAACACCTGCTGTACAGTCGTATCAGAACCCGCATTCAGGCGTTTTCGTGTCCGATGAAAACAGCGACCCGGCGCTCACGGTCATGACGCTCAACATTGCGCACGGCCGTGGCGACAGTTTTCACCAATTATTGCAGCGGTCCGATACCACCCTGGCTAACCTGGAGACAATCGCAACATTGTTCAAGACCACTGATGCCGATGTAATCGCCCTGCAGGAAGCCGATGGCCCGTCATTCTGGAGTGGTAATTTCGACCACGTTGAGTACCTTGCCAACCAGGCGTCATTCGGGCACTCAGTGCGCGGTGCCCACGTCGATGGCATCGGCCTGTCTTATGGGACAGCCCTGCTGGCAAACCTGGAGCTCCAGGATGCACAGGCAATCACCTTTGATCCCTCCCTGTCGCCGGTCCCGAAAGGTTTCGTGGTATCGACTATCCGCTGGCCCGGCATGCCCTGTGTTGATATTGACGTTGTATCGATCCACCTGGACTTTGCCAGCGAATCGGTGCGCAGAAAACAGGCTATGGAGTTGATCGAAACATTGCACGCAAGAAACCGGCCCCTGATCATCATGGGCGACCTGAATAGCGAGTGGCAATTGCAGAACTCAAGCGTGCAATACCTCAGCCAGGAACTCGCGCTGTCAGCTTACGGCCCGGAACGGGCTGACCTGGATACCTTTCCTGCTTTTGGTGAACGTCTCGACTGGATACTGGTTTCACCCGAACTCAAGTTTCGCTCATACCGCGTCCTTGCCGATGTCGTATCGGATCATCGTGGCGTGGTCGCTGAACTGGTCCTGGACAAGGCAACCCGTGCAAGCGCTGCTCAGGACTCTTGCTCCCTGGTTAAGGCTGATGAACCCTTGAGCTAGTGTAGCCCTGATTGCCCGCCACCAAGGGCCTCAGCAAACCAGACCTTGATGAGAACGGCCGGATTTACTCTATTCCTTGAGCTTGATCTTGATACGGCCGTCTTCGACCTGTATGTTTTCTACACCGTCAGAGAACGACTTCCAGAAGCCTTCATCGGCACCGAACTCTGCGACCAGGTCGATATTCTTCAAACCACCAAGCCAGGCATTGGGCACCGGCACACCCATGACACTGACCCCCTTCAGTACAATGACTGGTTTTTCACTCACGTAGGCCATTTCCACACCGGCATTAAAACGCAGGGTCTTGCCACCGAGCAACGGGAAATCCTCCTCCAGCGGCACCAGAAGTTTTGCACTGACCAGGTCATCCGACAAGTCGACGGCAAGCTTTTTCGCCAGATCCGTATTCTTTGCCAGCAAGGCGTTCAGTTCCCGCTCATTGAAGCTGACCTCGCGCCGGGCACCTTCCTCACTGTAGCGCTCGGGCTTCAGAAAGCCCCGGCTGTCAATTTCAGATGACTGATCAGTAACCCGCCCCGGCTGCCTGACGTCGACGTCATAACCCAGCGCCCTGAGCTTTCCTTCCAGAACCTGCTCTTCCTTAACGCTCAACTCAACAGGCTTGAACTCCCTGGCAAACACATAGGCCTTCAGAAACCAGTAGGTGCCGCCAATCGTAACAACGATCGTCAGCAGAATAATCAACAGAACCTGGGGCCAGCGCAGGCCCCTATTCTCAGAGATATTGTCAAGCTTGTTGTTTTCGGAAGTCATATTAGGGCCTGTTAACACTCCGCTATCAGTTGTCGTCCACATCGTCCACATCCAGCTGACCCGACATACGCCTGCGAATATGTGACCACGACATACCCGTCGCCATAATCGCTGACAGCATGGCAAGAACCACGTAGGTCAGCACGGTGGTATTCTCCACCGACAGCACGTTGTAGTCGATCAAAACCCAGGTCAGGGCCGCAAAGAATGCGATGGCCAGAAAAGTGCCTATCTCCCCCAGTGAACGCACGGTAGACCGTATATAGATGACCCAGCCGATCAGCAGCACAACACCCGCAAACACGAGCATTGGATCAAGCTTGTTCGGTGACTCAATGATCCAGTGATACCAGGAATAGCCTGAGGGATTGTAGGTACAGAACACCAGCACCAGAGCCATCACGAATCGAATCAGAAAATTGAAAAAACTGAAGCGTTTTAGCGCCATGATACGACAACCTCAAGACAGGACGAAAAAGACAGGCGGGGCGGAGTTGCTGGCATTCGTGCAGTGTAGCTGATCATTTAACGGCAAAAAACACTAACGCACTACCCACTTTCTGAAACCTGCTTTTTTGCCTGTGAAATTTGAGTATATCCCATCAGTTATTCATCTCCCAGCGCCAACGGATAGCTCCACTATGCCTGGAACTGATTCACTGCCAGGATTCATGCGTGACGCCAACCACCCTGAGACCTCTGCCTTCGGCCTGCTGTCGGTCTGAAATGCGCCGCTTAGCATTGCCTGTAATATTGGCGGTGAACGTCGGCAAGTTCAACAGCTACTCTCGCACCATGATATCCGGTTCCATGTTAATCCTGCCGTCTTCTTCGAGTATGCCGATTTTGTTACCTTCGGCGCTGAACACCACAGCAACAGGCTCCTGAAACAACGGCTTGCGTATAAACCGGAGCTGCCAGCCGAAGCCTTCTATCTGACGCAGTGCAAGCATTTGCATTTCGTTCAGCACGTCTTCCAGCCGATCCGGAACCGGCTTGGCGCCCTTGCGTTTTTCACCATCCATGTCATCTGCCCTTTGTTTTCCAACCACCGCGAATGCGGGCCATACCGTTTGTATCGAGGGGTCGCGATCGATCAGCAAGCCCCCGATTCAAACGAATGTTGTTACTCGCTTATACTTTAGTCAATGCATATACCGAAATAAGTGATGACGAGTTCTTCATTACCTGTATTCTTGAGTTCGTGTTCTTCATGCGCATCAACCAGCGCGCACACACCCGGCAACAACTTGAAACTCTTACCGTCTATTCGTATTTCCCCTTCGCCAGATTGGACAAAAAAGACTTCCCCCATATTTTCATGTTGGTGAACTGGCGCAATTTCCCCGATCGGAAAAACTGCCTGTGAAAAGTTTGTTAGTCCGCCAAGTTCACCCGGTGCAATCATAACCCGCTTTTTTATGTTGGGGTTATGAGATACCTGCTGGTCCTGTAATTCGGTCAGTGACACAATTTTCATATAGGCGTTTCCATTTCATGGCTATCCACTGGACCGGCCCTATAATACCAGACGCAAGAACACCGACCTTCGCTGCGATATCGAGCCCGGGAGACCGCGCTTACAGGATACGCCTTAATTCGCCGGGTTCGAACAGCACTCCGGCGACGAAACGCGTATAGTCATCACGCACCGATCTGTGGATAAACCGGAACCAGGCAGCCACCCCGAGACCCAGCAATAACAGGCGCAGGCCGTTCCAGATACCGGGAAAATCAACAAAAAGAAGTATCACCAGCGGCCATACGTAGAGTAAACCACGCAATCCGTGTTTGGCAGCGATCAACAAAGTTGCAGAGAAACGCAGACTGCGCTGACGCCCGGAATCGTAGCGGGCGAGAAATACCGCGCGCTCCAGGTCATTTTCAATCGCATCAAAGCGCTTCTGTTTCAATGCTCGACGATCTGCACGCCGACCTGTTGCATTTCGGCCAGACCGGTGTCACGCGCATGGGCCTGGAAGCCCGGGTTCTTCCAGAAGAAAGCACCCGGCATGGTGCTTGGGATCACCACCACATAGAACAGGGCGCGTCCGACTACGGCCAGCCCGATAATTGAAAACGCTATCAATACCCACAGACTTAAACCCGTGGCGCCGGATAGAGAAAGACCGGCGACCGCCAGAACCAGTACGGCGTTAAAACCAAGCCCGATGTTTCGTGCCAGGTAGGTTTTGCCAAAGGTAGTGGCCTGTTCCCGGCCGGCCGCATCGGCCTCACCCACACCAGACTTCAGATACCGGGCATGGCGATATAGACCGAAACCTTCCAGTAGCAGGCCCAGCGCTATCGGCATGGAGAGAAACTGTAACAGGCGGACGTAGTCCAGCCCCTGTGTCAGCATGACCGGAACAAAGATCAGCGCGGCAAACAGGGGGCCGAGCGTCAGCATGGTTCCATAGAACGCAGTCAGTACCTGCCAGTGGTTCCAGTAAGGGCGTGCCGGGATACGGTAAATGCAGTGCACGAAATACAGTGCTGTCGGACCGGCAACAGCCGCCAGCCAGCCACTGGTTTCACGCACAAAGATCACCAGCCCCTCCGGCAGCCAGCTGAACAACTGGGGTATCCCGGTCAGGACCGCGTAGACACCCAGCAGGTTGTAGAACAGCGCAACGGCTGCGACTTCACGGCTGACCGGCGAATAGCGGAGATTGTTAAATGCACGGTAAAAGCGGTGCGGCCCGCCCAGGTGCAGGGTGGACATCACCAGCCCGATTGTCAGCAACGCAATCAGGCTGAACAAGGCTACCGGGAACGCGACCGGGTAGGCCTGGAAATTCAGGCCTGGCAGACCTGATACCGGGCCCAGGAACAGAACCAGGAAAGCACCAACCACCGCCTGGGTGATCAGGGTAAACAGGACCAGCGGATCTTAACGCGAAGGCAAGCTGCCCAGGTTCCATGACCTGGGTGTATTGCTGTGGGTCATTGCCGCACTGCGGTACTGGCCCTGCCCGCCCTTAATGCCGGGATCGGGTTTGGCATTCTGATCATCGCGAATATAACGCAGCGGTGTGCTGTCGGTACGATACATTTCACGCGGCAGGCTGCTGGTCTGCTGAAAGCGGATATTCGGATGAGTAATGGATGTATCGGGAAAACCGGGAATACGCGTCTCAAGCTGTTCGCGGCTTTCCGGTGTGGTTTCAATAACACCGAAATCCAGGGCACCACCCAGGCAGGCAGAGGCACAGGCCGGTTTCAATCCCACTTCCAGGCGATCGACGCACATATTGCACTTGGACACATGGCCGGCGTTGGGGTCCAGCTGCGGCGCATTGTACGGACACACCCAGGTACAGTACCCGCAGCCGAAACAGATATCCGGGTCCTGCAACACAGCGCCGTACTCCGCGAACTTGGTATAGGCACGGGTCGGGCAGCCCTTCAAACATACCGGGTTGTCACAGTGGTTGCAGGCCATGGAGATATTCAAACGTTTAACCGCGGGATAGCTGCCCCCCTCCAGGTAACCGACCGAACGGAATGCCAGGTGTGCCGGTGTATCGTTCTTTTCCGCACAGGCGGCTTCGCAGGCGTGGCAGGCAATGCAATTATCCGCATTAAAGTAGAAGCCGTG
>CBFDBP010000242.1:0-5539 GCA_965603065.1 uncultured Gammaproteobacteria bacterium | reverse complement strand
TTAGTATATACTAAACCGGGTAGGGGGCGAATGCGTAAAGCCCTTTATACCAACATGTCCGGCCACCGGCAGGCGAATAGTATGAACGAAGCATCAATGACCGAAACTGCGCCTTTCTCGATTCACGCCCTGGAACTGGGGCCCATGGAAAATTTTGTCTACCTGATCGAGGACAGCGCCAGTGGCAGGGCCGCGGTGGTGGATCCCGCCTGGGAGGTACCGGAAGTGCTGGCGCTGGCCAAAAAACGCGGCCTGCGAATTACCGATATTCTGTTAACACACAGCCATCATGATCATATCAACGGTATTGAAGGCGTGTTGCAGGTCTGCGATGCCCAACTGCATTTGTTAAAAGACGAGGCCCGCTTCTGGGGTTCTTATCTGGACTTGCCCACGCTGCATCATGGCGGTGATCACATCAGGCTGGGGGACACTGATATCCAGGTGTTGCATACCCCGGGACACACACCGGGTTCGGCCTGTTACAGAATAGGCGACCGCTTGATTACCGGTGATACCCTGTTCGTGTTCGGCTGCGGGCGCTGCGATCTGCGCGGTGGCGATGCCGAGCAGATGTTTCATACCCTGAAAGACATGGAGCGGGATTTACCGCATAGCACCATTATTTTACCCGGACATAATTACGCGGAGAAAACCACTTCGAGCTTCGGCGAACAGGTCGAGGGTAACCCGTTTATGCATTTCGACGATATGGGGCGCTTTGTGCGATACCGCATGTTTTACCACGACAAGCACCGTCACGGACCGTACCGGTCGGTCCGCAAAGGCGATGCGATGCCGGATAATGCGAACTGAAACATTGCCCGATATCGTGCAGACCGGCCTGAGCTTGCTGTCTGTCGGGCTGAACCCCTCTCTGCCATCTGTTGCCGCAGGCTTCTATTTTGCCAACCCGCGTAACCGTTTCTGGACGGCGTTACGCGCCAGTACCCTGCTGAGTAAACCTGTCAGCCCGGGGCCCGACTGCATGCGGCAATTACTGGAATGTGAAGGGTTTGGTTTCACAGACCTGGTCAAGCGCCCAACCCGTGGGGCAAGTGAGTTACGGGTTCAGGACTATCGCCAGGGGGCGCCGAGGTTGCGCGCACTCATCGAGCGTTACCAGCCGCAATACACCTGGTTTCACGGCAAGCTGGCCTATAAAAACTTTATTCGTTACGGCAACATGGAAGCAGATGGGGACCGCTGGGGATTGCAGCGGCAGCGCATTGGCGAATCCCGGGTATTCGTGACGCCTAATCCAAGCCCGGCCAACGCAGCGTTTTCCCTGAGTGACCTGGTGACCTGGTACAACCGGCTTGCAGGCTGCCTGGCTTCGGCAACCGATTAGTACGGAAATTAGCCTTAGCGGGCAGCCGCCTGCGTTTAAAACTTCACGAACGCATGATTGATTTATTTGAAAAGGGCAGGTTTTACAAGCTGCGGTCTTCACTGAAAAAAACCCCGAGCTGTTCTGCGACACCTTTGCAGGCTGCGTTCTGGGTCCGGGCGATCAAGGGCACCGGTACCAGCAGGGCGGGGACGTAGGACATACCGGACGCATCAGCACTCACGGCGCCGACCGAGCGGGCCTTTTGCAGATCCCATATGTTAGCCTCGTAAACAGAGGCCGTGTCCCACCATACAAAGCCAAAACATCCGCCGCCGCCAGGGCCGACTGCACAGGACATGCCCCCTCCGCCATCAACTTTTTCAGAGTTTCCGTCTACCCAGACGATGTAACGTACACCGATCTCGGTGATTCTTTCGCTGACCCCGGGGCGACTCAACAGCGCCGGCAGTTCCCCGGGTGTCGCAGGAGCCGTTCGTGATTCAAACCAGGGGAACAGATTGTCCAGAAAGTCCTGTTCCGGATAGATCCGCACCAGCAGCTGCATTTTCGCCAGCGCGTTGTTCAGACACTCCATGAAGTCTTCTTCCGTCTTCTGCCCGCCGTCCTTTTTTCTGGCCAGCAGTACGAGCCCCGTATCCCGGCTCAGGTCGGTAGAAATGTGCCTGGCTACGTCAATGCGTGACGTCGTGCACGCCGCAAGCAGTAGCACCAGCATCGTGAGTAAAGAAATTCTGATGCTAAGCCTGCCGGTTTCAGGACTCGTGATCTTCCGGAACGTTCGCATTATCGCTTTGCTGCGCCTGGATTTGTGTATGGAAATCAGGGTATTTTGTGAGTTCGATAATCAGCCACGCTGCCGCATCGCGCATCGCTGCGACTGTGGCTTTTTGCACCGATTCATCAGCGCTGAACAACTCAGATCGGCTCCTGCCCCGACCGAAATACGACCAGCGCTGGATAAATTCCCCCGAAGGTGAGTAAAATGCCAGGTTATAGTGAATTTCAACAGTATAGAATTCTGTCGCTGTTTCGCCGGGGGTGTGCAGGGTGTATTCATCGATGGAAGGTTTTATTACGATGCTGACCGGCCTTTTACCGGAACCTGAACGCAGGCCGTCGACGTGGACCAGGTTTTCGAAGACGGGTTGAAACAATTGATCAAAAAGCCGGACATGGGCCGCACCGATCTCAATATTCCATGCCAGTGAATTTGCGTCAGCCTCTTTCTTGAAGGCGTATTGGCGCAATGGCTCATCGTAGTAGACGCCGGCACCTATGGGCAGGCCTGCAACGACCGGATGGGGAAAGGCGCTATCAACGTGAAGGGGTGTTGAACAAGCGCAAACTGACAGGGCCAGTGCACACAGGGCGACGAACCGCAGACCGATCTCCCGGAGACTGGCCGCTTTTCGCCTTGCTGTCCGCGTTATTCGCATGTTTCTGGACCCACCAGTAGTAACAATCCGGGTTAGCCCCTCACTTTCAAGTATAGGGGTTTGAAACCTGTTTGCAGCCCGAGTGCCTGCCAGATGCGCTAGTATTTGTCCTTAGAGGTATCCACCAGGACCGGGATGCGGCGTGTCCCACTGGCCAACTAACTGATAGAGCTGAGTAAGTTATTGTTACGACAGCGGTGTGGGCAATCCAGCATGAGACAGTGCACGGGCAGCAGGGCGCTATCGCTGGTCACGTTTTGCGTGTTGGCCGGTTTTCTGGCTGCCTGCACCAGCGAACAGGTTATCCATGCAAACGCTCCACCCGCCAGCCGTGCCGAATCCCCCCCTGTCGAACAGCGGCTTCTTGACGTGGCCATTGTCGTGTTCGACCCTGGCCTGCCTGAGGAACGAAGATCCAGCGAAAATTCAGAAAGCTACCGGGAAATCAGGAGGGCCGAAGCGCGCTATTTCCCTTACACGCTCAAAAAGACACTGGACCAAGGCGGTCAATGGGGCTCGGTGCGGCTTGTCCCTGACAGCAGGCGCAGTGCAGCTGTCCTGGTGACGGCTGAGATTGTCGAGTCCAATGGCGCTGAACTCGTTCTCGATGTCGAAATACGCGATGCAACGGGCCGAATCTGGCTGAGCAGGCAGTATTCGGCCCTGGCAAGCAAATACGCCTACCTCGATGAGCATTTCCGTGAAAATGATCCCTTCCAGGCTGTCTACAACGCCATCGCCAATGACATGCTTACCGCCAGAGAGAAGCTCGCCGACGAGCTGCTTGAGACTACGCGCCGTGTCGCCGAGCTCAGATTCGCCGGGGATCTGGCTCCGGATGTTTTCGGAGACTATGTTGCCGAGGGGGCAACGGGCGAATATTCGTTGCACAGATTGCCCGCCGGCGACGACCCGATGCTGCAGCGTGCGCGCAGTATCCGGCAACGCGACCTCATGCTGTTGGATATCCTGGACGGCTATTACGCCGTATTCTATCGCGACATGAAACCGGCTTACCGGGAATGGCTGAAGACTAACTATGGGGAATCCATCGAATTGAAGAAATTGCAGCGCTCGGCCCGTAACCGCATGGGGATGGGTGCAGCTGCGGTAGTTGCCGGTGTGGCTGGGGGGATAAAAAGTGACAGCAGCGCCGGCCAGATTGTCAGCCTGGCTACTGCAGCGGGTGGTGCCACTGTGTTCGCCAGTGGCGTAAAGAAGCATGCCGAGGCGGAGATACACGTCGAGGCCTTACGTGAACTCAATACTTCGTTCGAGGCGGATCTGAAGCCGAAGGTCATCGAGGTTGAAGGCAGGACAGTGACACTCACGGGTTCTGCGGAAGCCCAATACGAAAACTGGCGCCATCTTCTTCGCCAAATCCATATTCAGGAAACGGGTCTGCCTTAGGGTCTGTTAACGCAATGTCGGTAGTGGCTGGCGAAAAAGCTGTGTGCCCGTTGTGGTAACAAATCCGGTCCGGCGAGGCTAGGAGCCTGTCGGACTTAGGGGCAATCTACTGCCCTGGGGTATCATGCTCGCTACGATTGCCTAAGTCCGACAGGCTCCTAGACTTCGGACCAGCAGAATGAAATCAGGGTTCAGCCGGCCGGTCAGCGAACTTGTTCCAGCCACCTTGTTTGCCAGGTGCCATGTTTTGCCGGTCAGCATAGAGAATCGCGACCATGTCGGCGACGGCATTCGAGAAGTTGACATTAGGGTTGGCGGCACAATAGCCTTCCAGCCAGTCAAGAATATCGGCCATGCTCTTTTTGCCAAGGATGTTGTAAGTGCTGGCGCCTGCATTGTTAACCGCAGACAGGTAGCCGGCCAGCCAGTGATGATACCAGCGTTCGGCGACGCCACCCTGGTCGCGGACAACCAGATAAGCAGCGCAGTTTTCGGCGCCGACGCCAAACACCGCGTACTGGTCATCCATGTCCCGGGCGCCCGCATTTAATGGGCTGATCAGTCCGCCAAGAAAAAATATCAGAACAAGTGGTGTCCGTTTCATTACCGCGTGCCTTTCCCTTGAGTCTGTTGTAGTAGAGGGCATCGGCGCCGAGCGCCGGACGCTTGAGCGTTTTATCGTCTGAACCAACGCAACCAATGTCATAGATTTAACAGGCTCGCCATGGATCCGGCAATGCAGGTAAAGGCGGCGTCAGGATATGCGTGGCCTTGCAGAAAGAAGCGTGTTGGCAGGGATTGTCGCACTGGCTGTCGAGCCAGCCTGAACTATACTCAGACTGAGAGTCCAGCGAAGGAGGCTGTTGCCATGACCATTGCCAATCGTGTCGCGGATTACCTGGTCGAACAGGGCGCCGAATTTGATGTCATCAACCATCCGTACTCGTCAACCAGTATGGAGTCAGCGCAGCTGGCACATGTTCCAGGCGACCGTATCGCCAAATCAGTTGTGCTGGAGGATGACCGTGGATACCTGCTTGCTGTATTACCGGCAAGCTGCCGAGTGGACCTGGGTGAGCTTCATCGGCAGACCAATCGTAATCTGGGGTTGGCTACCGAGTACGAGCTGCATGCCCTGTTCGAGGATTGTGAGCCCGGTGCGGTGCCACCGTTGGGCACGGTGTATGAAATGGATGCCATCCTCGATGAAGGACTGGCCGAACAGTCAGATATCTACTTTGAGGCGGGAGATCACGAAAGACTTATCCACGTCAGCGCGGAGACGTTTGAAATTTTGATGGGGGATGTTCAGCACTCCGAATTCAGCCGTCATCTCTAG
>CBFDBP010000241.1:0-5557 GCA_965603065.1 uncultured Gammaproteobacteria bacterium | reverse complement strand
TTGAAAAGCTGGAAAGAGGGCAGACGCTGCAGGCCGGGAAATGCCTCGACCGTCACGCCTTGCTGATCCAGGCGGATCGTCGTAAGGATCTGAATCAGGGTGCGGAATTACTGGAGCAGGTGATCAATGAGCTGGCTAACACCGTCGGCGCCATGCTGCTGGAACAATGGGAGTTTGAGCCTGAATTTGTGACTGTAGCCCGAGAGTCCGAAGACTGGAAGCGGGAGGTGGACGTAGCGGACTATTGCGATATCGTACAGGTGGCTCAACTTCATTGTGTGCTGCTGGGCGGTAAGCAGATCGATGCTCCGCCGCTGAGCGAACTGCCGGCTTTCAGGCGCCTCCATCTGGATGCGGTCGACCCGATCAAGCTGGTCGAGGACGCCAGGCAGGAGATCAACGAAATTGTCAGCCTGCTGGCTGTCTGAGGCATAAAACACCATGACTATGGCCGAACTTTCCATGTTAAATGAACGTTTTGGTATTCAGAATCAGTTGACTTTCAGTGAGGGTCCGGGAGGGCTCGCGATTGTTGAGATAAGCAACAGCCTGGCGGTTGCGACTGTTGCCCTGCAGGGCGCGCATCTGTTGAGCTGGATCCCGCGCGGTGAAAAGCCCGTGATCTGGCTATCCCGGGACGCCAGGTTCGCGGTCGGCCAGTCGATCCGTGGCGGGGTGCCGGTATGCTGGCCATGGTTTGGAGCACATGCAACACAGCCATCCTTCCCGGCACATGGCTTTGCGCGTACTGTTCCGTGGCAAGTCTGTGAAACGAAAACACTCAAAGACGGCGCTACGTTTGTCGCCTTTCGTGTTATAAGAACTGATGCCACGGATAGTTTCTGGCCGCACACATCGGAACTTGAGCTGGGTGTAACGGTTGGCGCAACACTGAACTTCGATCTGGTAACCCGCAACACGGGTACAGAATCTATCACCATCGGCGATGCACTACACACCTACTTTGCGGTCAGTGACGTCCGCCACATTGCGATCGAAGGTCTTGATGGCTGCCCGTATATCGATAAGCTGGACAGCGACACGCACAAGCAACAGTCCGGGCCGGTGGTGTTTAGGGCAGAGACCGACCGTATCTATCTGGACGCCGGCGCCGATTGCCTGATCAACGATGCGGGGATGCAACGACGAATCCGTATCGGCAAGCGGGGCAGCCAGTCGACGGTGGTCTGGAACCCCTGGACAGAGAAGGCTGAAAGAATGGGGGACATGGGTGAGAATGGTTATCTGAATATGGTGTGCGTCGAGAGCACCAACGCCGCAGATGATGTGGTGAGCATTGCACCAGGCGATGAGCACCACTTGCAGGTGAGTTATCAGGTGGAGTCATTGTAGGATTTAATGGGGACACCGGACAGGCGGTATGAATTTCGGTACATGCTGTGCCCCAGGGCATCCTCTACAAAACACGATGGGGGCAAACACGCCATGGTACCAGGTCAAATTCAGCCGCGGCGTGAGCGATATTCAGGGCTCCCTGCCAACCACGTGTTCTTTGGGAATCCGGTCTGCGATAGCATCACCCAACTGTTCCAAATCGGCATAGCCCTCCAGGCGTATACCCCGATTATTCATCAATTTCAGTTGAATATGCTCAAGCTGTCCTTTCCTGCGATAAAAAGTCAGTGCAACAATTTCTTTGGTATCCAGCACGGATTTTTCAGTGCCGGTAAAAAAGGAGACTTCATCGCCGTCAATTTCAATCCGATGATCTTCGACCAGACGCAGGTAACGGCGATACCGGTAGTAATTGACAAGATTGCCAACGACCACCGCGATAATTACGGACCAAAAAAACATATCATTGTAAGTTTCCGGGTATTGGAAGTGTCCGGCAGTGATAACGGCAGCCAATACCAGACTGAACAGCGCGCTCAAGTAAATGTTTTTCTTGCGGGTTTGAAGTGACGTTTCGCTGATGGAGTAGGGCATAGAATATTTCGCTGGTTTCATGAGTAGCGGGAAGCATAACCCACGCATCTCGAGACAATCCACACGGAAAATGGCTGTCGCGTGCACATTCCGACGGTTTCATGATCGACCCCCCTCGCGCTTCCCGCCGATTGCCCGTCCTCAATACGTCATCATTCCGCTAACGTCCTCTCTCGCCTGACGGCGATTCACCTTGTACCCCACAGGGCACCCTCTCCTCCAGAGGACCCTCTCCTCCAGAGGACCCTCTCTCGCCTGACGGCGATTCACCTTGTACCCCAGGGCACCTTCTCTCGCCTGACGGCGATTCACCTTGTCAGGTCTGCAGCCCATGAGGAGCGCTGGGTGTGGTGCCGATACGCTCGTATTCGGCGATCACCTGTGCGCCGATGAGCAGTATCGTTGCCGCCACTTCCAGGGTGATGAGAATAATAATTGCAGTTGCAAACGTGCCATATACCACATTTACCAGCGACAGGGTCGAAAAATACCAGACCAGAAACTGACGGGTGATCTCCCACAGCACGACCGCTGTGATACCGCCGATCAGCGCATGACGCAGTTCCAGGCGGCCCACCGGCATGACCAGGTAGAGTGAGGTGAGCAACAGGGTCTCACCGATAATGCCGAGCAGATAAACCAGCGTCTTCTCTACACCGCTGAGTGACCAGACGTGTCCCATCAACGCTATAGAACTGGCATCCAGCGCGTGCAGGCTGCCACTGACAACGCTGACCAGCAGCAGGCCCGCAGCCAGCAGCAGAATAAAAAAATAGGGGATGATCGCTGACATAAGGAAATGCCGGCGCTTGATGGCTACACGGTGGAAGAAGATGACCGACATGGCATTTTCAAGCACAGTGAATGCCAGCGAACTGAAGAACAAGAGGATCAGCAGTCCCACCCCGCCGACCACTTTCCAGTTATCCAGGAACAGGCTGATCTGGTTGATCAGTGCATCGACCTGCCCGGGAGCAATCAATGCCAGGTAATAATGCAGCGTATCGAGCAGTTCGCTGGATTCCTGTATTTGCGAGAGCAGCACCAGGATAAGCGCGAGCATCGGTACCATGGACAACAGCGTGTAATAGGCGACCGCTCCAGCCAGCAGCAGCCCCTGATTGGCCCGAAACCCGGAAGTCACCAATCGTGCAAACCGCCACGGATTGTCGAGCACAAATTGTACGCGGCTGGAGGGCACCGGAATATGCGCTCCGACGCCGTTCTATCGGCGATCTGGCCGCTTAATCATTGCGCGCCTGACTCAGGCCGAAGTCGAAGCTGTCAATGTGGATTCCTTCAGGGAAGGCCTTTTTCAGCCGTCGCTCGAATTCCTGGTAAACCTCTGCTTTATGTTGCTGGACATCATAATCACGGCTTTCCGCCGCGATGCCTTCCACCTCTAGGTCCATCTTGAATTCAACATCCGGAGCAATTTGAAAACGGATCTTCGTCATACCGAGTGCCTCCTGGTCAATTAAATTTACAGGTGACATGGGTTTGTCAGCTGCATTGCCTGATATAAAATCAGCCGCTCAATATCGTGATTCACCCTTTTATAACTCTAGAATGCTTGCTCCGAATCATGGTGTCAATAAGTGAACCGATGCGGAGTGTGGTTTGCCTGTTAGCCAGGCGTTGCCTGTGAGCAGCGATTTGCCGCATCTCAATCCAGCGCAGGTCCCAGGATAAACTCGACGGGCTCGAATCCGTGGTCCTCCAGTAGCGCGGCGATATCCTCCCATTGATAGTCGGGCTTGTCCTCTTCTATGCTCGCGACGAGGCCGGTTACGTGACGGAACGCCTCGTGCTTTTCGAATCCATCCGGTACACGCACAAGGCGGATGGTCGTGCAATCCCTGGCGGGTAAAATCATGAGTGTGTCACTCATATTGTTCTCCAGTTGAATAAATCAAAGTCGGGATCAGAGAATAAATTCCGTTACAATGAGAAGCAATGGTTAACCCTGAAAGTCAGGGGTGTCTGTTCAGGACGTGTTGTACTTATGAGTGAAAAAGAATACCAGCGGGTGCTGGTCTGGAGTGGCTGGCTGCGATTGAGCCACTGGACAATCGGGCTTACCACCCTGGTGTTGTTACTGACGGGCTGGCTGATCGCGGAGAGTCCCTCGCTGGCCAGGTCATCGCTGGATGTACACTATCTCGCTGCCGGTATCCTGGTGTCTGGCTTGATTGTTCGCATCGCCCTGATGTTCATCGGGCAGGAGCACGAGCATCTTACGGCCCTGATTCCAGCATCCTCTGAATTCAAGGCTGGCGCTGAGACCCTGCGTTTTTATATCAGTTTGGGCAAAATGCCTTTGCCGCGCTGGTATGCGCAGAATCCGTTGTGGAAACCGCTATACCTGCTCATTTACCTGGTGCTGCTGGTGCAGGTTGCGAGCGGGGCGGTGATGCACAATCAGCCCATTATATATGGATTTTACCTCCCATCAGTACACGCCTGGTGGGCGCAGGCTCTGTTCTGGTTCAGCGTTTTTCACATTGCCGCCGTCTCTCTGCATGATGGCAGGGGCAAGACGGCAGATATCTCGGCCATGCTCAGTGGTTTTCGCCTGTTTTCGATTGATCGCGACCGGCTTCAGGGGGCTGATGAGGAGCGGGTCCAGTTCGTGTCACTGGATAAACTGAAGCGCCGTTGAATCAATTTACCGATCCATCAGTCAAATACTTTCCGGCGCAGGGCCTTGGTACGGCCCTGTTTGCTTTTACGGTCGAGGCGTTTTTGCCGTGAGCTGAGGCTTGGTCTGGTGGCTACACGTTTTTTGCGGCTGACTGCGACACTGCCAATCAGTTCTTTCAGCCGGTTCAGTGCTTCCTGCTTGTTTTTCTCCCGGTTACGGTATTGCCGGGCCTTGATTACGATCACACCCTCTTTGTTAATGCGTTGATCCTGCAGTGATAATAATCGCTGCTTGTAAAACACCGGCAGGGATGAGGCGCTGATGTCAAAGCGCAGGTGTACTGCGGATGAGACTTTATTGACGTTCTGGCCCCCCGCGCCCTGGGCACGAATGGCACTGATCTCGATTTCGCTGTCAGGAATAGTGATTTGATTGGAAATGTTTAGCATTGGCAGGCCGGTGGTGAAGGGAAATAAAACCATTCTATCACTGCTCGTCATTTATCGGCCTCAAGCTGCAACCGTATTCACAGTTGATAAAATTGCGTCTATGCTTTGTTTACGGCGTGTGGTTGGCAGGTCCACCACAGGCTGTCAGTGGAGGAGCGCCGTTACCAGGTGATTGAGTTTCTGCATGGTATGGTGGAACGCGATTCGGGCACTGTTTGCGAGGTGTTGCTCGATTGGTCCCACGGGGTCAATTCACCCTCCGAGCAGATGGTCGCCGATATTTGCGCGTTTCTTGATCAGTACGCGGGTGTGCCACTGGGGCAGATCAACTTCCGCGACATGATGAACATGTTGCGGGCCGCTCGGCGTGGTGCGTTGCGGGTGCACATTGATATTGCCCAGCTGCTGTAAACAAAGAACCCCGCAGGGTGCGGGGTTCTTTGTTTACAGCAGCTGGGAAAATGCTTATTGCGGCATGACTTTGGCAGCCTGCAGCCCTTTCGGTCCCTGTTCC